>NZ_JALQDN010000086.1:0-57624 GCF_023631205.1 Caballeronia sp. NCF2
CTTTGCCTGCATTATCGCCGGCTCAGGCCTCGGCTGGTCCACTTATCCCGCTGTCCGAATTCCCGCAGCCACCTCTTATCTCATTGAACCGGGCCGCCTTGTTAAAAGGCGAAATGTTCAGCATTCCGGTTTTTCTAGTCATGCTGCCTATCGTTGCCTTCGAACGGAGACGGTACCGACGGTGCGTTTGAATCGAACGTTCATGACCGCCACCTGAACGAGCGCTGCGATCTCGCTGGCACTCGTCAGTAGCTCTTCGGCCTCGTCCAGCTTGACCTTGAATTCCAGGACCATTGCGCCTTGGTCTCGGCGTACCGCCAGTTCCACTCCCTGTTCGGGCCGTACCTCCAGCAGATTGGCTACGGTCTCGTCAACTGTCCTTCGACGAGGTGCGTTCAACATTTTGTTTGCCCGTGCAGCCATCTCCCGTTCGCCGATTGCCTTGCGAATCTTGACGAGCGTAGCACCGAGAGCGTACGTGATGCGCTTCAACTCGAAAAGTTGCAGCACCTCAAAAGGCAGCTTCGAAATCGCGATCGCTTTTGAAAGACGGGTCCGCTCCCACGTTGGGCACGCGGCTACAGCAGTGACTATCGACGTCCATCGCCCCGCCTCAATTCCTCGCTTGTACTCAGTCGCAAGTGCCAAAGGCGAGATTGGGGAGACGATTCTTTCGGGTCGGCGCACTTGTCTACCGTCCAGACGATCGACGATTTCGGACCACGACAGCCCGAGAGGGTCGATCTCCATCGCACGCTGACAAAGCACGTCTGGCCCGTGCTTCCGCGAAAGTCCGATCAAGTGGCGAGCCGTCTCGGGCCACACGCCTGCCGTTTCGAACAGCGCCAATATCGGCGGCGGCAGTTTCGAAACAGTGATGGCACGACTCAATGCTTCCGCGGTCACTTTTGGCGTAAAGCGCGCGAAGGCAGCAACCGCTTGTCGGCGCGTTTTCCACGAAGTGCCAAGGCCCGACTGATAGAGACCGGCCAAGGCAAGCGGGTCGCGAGATATGGGGGTTCCAGCCAGTGCAATCATTCTTTCCTGTCCCGTTACTGCGACGATTATCAAATGTAATCAGCGCGCGCAAAGGGGTGAAAGACGCCAATTTTACGCGTCATTTCACGCATTTTTAGTCGGCCATTTCGTCATACTTCTGCGCGAAACTCACCTTGCGCGACGGAATGGCAGGACCAACGACGTGTCAGCAACTTGCTTACTGGGCCGGCGAAAACCGGCCTTCTCAGGCAGTAACGCTCCCGAGCCCGGCCGCGGGCGCAGCGTGTTGACTGGGAGGGATTCGCCGTGCGGAAGTCGTCGGCAGCGAAACGCTATTTGCACGAACGCCACCGCGATCGCCCTGCATACACGAAAGACTTAAAGCTCTTTCGAAATATCTGACGCTCGTGCCCGCAGCAGCGGGGGCTTCTCAACAAAGGTAAACTTGCGACGCCGCGCGTTTCCCACTATGCTGTCGGAAATTCAACACCTATCGTTTTTTTCTCATCCTAGTGTTGAATACAACAATGGGAGCAGTAGATGACCACGGCCGTTCGGGCACGCCCTGATAAAACCTCGACTACGATGCAACTTCAAGTCAAGCACGCGCCGAGGCGGATTCCGCTGACCGGGATCAAGGACATCGCCCAGAGCGCCAGCGACATGCTGGTCGATGTTCGGGAGAGCATGCTCGCTCCGCATCCTCGAAAAAATCCGCCCGTGTTTACCACTGCTCAAGTTGGTGACCTTTGCCGCGTTGACCGACAGCGTATGCATTATCTGGCTCGTACCGAGACAGATCTTCCGCAAGGCACTCTGCGGCATAGTCGCAGTCGCGAGTTTACACTCGAGGAAACAAGGGTTTGGATCAATCGAATTGCCCCCTTTGCCAAACGTCCCGTCGGCGTCAAAGCGAAAACAATCGCCATTGGAAATTTCAAGGGCGGGGTTAGTAAGACGACCACGGCAATGACTCTGGCTCAAGGCCTGACGCTTTTCGGCCGGCGAGTACTTCTCGTTGACCTTGACCCCCAAGCGTCGCTCTCTGCCTTGCACGGAATACTGGCGGACAGCGAGGTGGCAGATGAGCATACCGTTCTTCCTTTGATTTACGGCGAGACCGACAGTCTCGAGTACGCGGTGCAGTCAACGTACTGGGATGGTATCGACTTGATCCCGGCGAGTGCTGCGTTATTTGGAGCGGAATTCTTCCTCCCGTTCAAACAGTCGAAGGATAAGAACTTCCAATTTTGGAATGTTTTGAATAGTGGTCTGAAGTCGCTGCTTGACAAATACGACGTTGTCATCATCGATACGCCCCCCGCCCTCTCGTATCTGACTATCAATGCTTTCATGGCTGCCGACGGCCTGATTGTGCCGACGCCCCCCAGCGCACTCGACTACGCATCATCAACGCAGTTTTGGAGCCTGTTCTCGGATTTGTCGCAAAGCATGCAGGAAGTCGCGCCGCAACTCGACAAGAGTTTCGACTTCATCAATGTGCTACTTGCAAAAGTAGACCAAAGCCAAGCAGCGACACCAATCGTTCGAGATTGGATCAACAAAACTTACGAAAGTCTGGTACTTCCCGTCGAGATACCTACGACTGCGGTAACGCAATCAGCAGCAGCGGAATTTGGCACGGTCTACGACATCTCGAAGTACCAAGGGAGTCTAAAAACGTACCAGCGAGCTAGAGAGGCTTATGACCGTCTTGCTGAAATCGTGGACCAACAGATTGTCACGCTCTGGCTCGCTGAATCGGAGGCCAAATGAGTATCAAGGATCGGCTCGCAGCGAAGGCAGCGGGAATTGGCTCCAATCCCCGCTCACCGCGGCCCGAGCCCGAAATCCCGAGCAGACCGAAGACTGCGCCTGGACAGTTGATGGCTTCTCTTCCTCTCCTAGCCGAGAAGGAGAGGGAGCTTGAGGTACTACGCACGCGAATAGAAGAGTTGGAAGCCGGTGCTACGGGTGGCTCCAGCGACGAAATTGCGCGTCTAAAAAAAGAGCTTTCCGATGCTCAACAATCTGGGGCGGCGATTGACATTCGTCTAGTCGACTTGCACGAGGTGCCAGGTCGGCGACGACATATGCCGGCGGAGAAATATGCCGAGCTTCGGGAAAACTTGCGGCACAACAAGCTCATTCATCCAGTCGTCGTTCTTCCGCGGTCGGAGGGTGGGTTTGAAATTCTGTCAGGTCATCACCGGACAGACGCGCTGCGAGAACTGGGTCGCGAGTCTGTCCGATGTGTAGTTGTCGACGCGACCACAGAGGAAGCTGACGAAGGTGCGTTCTTTGCGAATCTTATGCAATCGGATCTTACCGACTATGAGAAGTATGTCGGGCTAAAGCGGTTCCAACAGACGCACGCTAACTTGAAACAGGCAGAGATCGCCGGCCGAATTGGGATCAGTCAATCGTACGTCAGCCTGTTGCTTTCATACGATCGCCTACCCGGTGCAGCTCGTACAGTCCTTGAAGCGAACGTCGGCATCGTAGGTGCCACCGCGGCGGCTGAACTTGCTAGTCTCTCCGAACTTGGGAAGAGCGAGCGTGTAGTCGAAGCCGTTCTCCAGGTTTCCGTTGGAAAGCTGGATCAAGCGCAAGCAGTACGCTTTGCAAAAGATGGGGACAGACCGAAGGTTGCGAAGCCGTTAGCTACCACTTTCAAAGTGAAGGCAGGCAAAAGCACCTGGTGCGACGTTCGTCGCGCAAAGAACGTCATGCGTATCGAGTTCCAGTCTGAGGAAGTTGCGCAGTCGGTTCAAGATGCCATCAAACGAACGCTGGAAGGTCTTGCAAGCGCAGGAAGGAGCGAACTGCGGGACGACAAAAGCTAAGTCACTGATTTTTAAACATATGAGACTCTAATTGACCAATCGTAACAACTAGTTTCAGCGACACCGAAAACAAAAGCCCCCGGCGGGAACCGAGGGCTTTTGAAGGTTTGGCTGCGAGAGCCTAACCGCACACTCACCGGCGGGAACCGGAAAGTGGTCACTACGCATAGACCTGAGTGTAGCGAAACGCGATCAGCAGTCAAGCAAATTCAATCCATTTTTTAATGGACCGCTCGACATGTTTATCGCGCAACGCTTCGTTGCTGGCGAGGGCGAAACACACCCCGAAGATTCGGCCGCCCTCACCGCTTTTCGATGTGACTCAACCAACCTGCCCTGGATCATCTTCCGGGCCGCGTTTCGCGCCGCGCACATCGAACAGATTCCGCCGCGCGCTCGCGCTGTGCTCTCTGCGCTCGCTCGCACCGTCGACGCTGCTAAACCGTTCGGTGCCATCTTCGCGCGCCGTGAGTTGCTCACGGGCCGCGCGCTTCAATCCATGCGGACGTTCTATCGCAGCCTCGACGATCTCGAGCTCGCCGGACTCATCGAACGTCGCCCGCAGAGCCGTTATGTCGAAGCTGGATTGTTTGGTCGCGCCTACCTGCATCTAACCGAACATGCTGCGACCCTTCTCGGCCTCATTGAGCATCCGCGCGTGCACGGGAACGAACCCGCTCAGGTGCCCTCATCAGCCGGATTCGCCCTGGCCCAGCCTGCTTTGCCTGCACCGTCTGCCAATGTGGCAGACGGTGGAATATATAAGGATCTAAGCCCTTGTGTTTTTCAAAAGAGACAACCGGGCCAACTGCCTGCGGACCTTCAGCGCCTGCGCACCCTGGGGTTTTTTGATTTCTTGATTTTCAAACTCATGCGCGAGGCGCGTGAGCACGGCAAGCGCCTCTCCGATGTGGTGGAAGCGACCTGGGAGCACCTGAAGCTCGCCAAGGCGCCAATCAACTACCTGCGTGCGCTGCTCCGCAATCCCGTCGATTTCGCCCTCCTGGTTCGACGTCGGCACGCCCAACAGCATGCCGAGCAAGCACGCGCTCAGCAGCAGGCGGACGCCCGGGTCGTTGCGCTCCAGCACGCCGGCCGCACGTTCATCGGCGCGGACCACGCGCGCCAGTTCGTGATCGGAGCCGATGGTGACTCGCTGACGATCTTCAGTCTCACCGAGCGCATCGGTCGCCAGGCCGCCGGATGGATGCCGTCGTTTGCGACGGCGCTCGCGTCAGGGAAACTTCGACCAGCCACCGCGCTCGATCTCGAGCGCTTCGCCCAGGCGCGACGCGAGGCTCTCGGCAAAACGCAGCCTTGCACGGCACCGCTGACTCACCCAAAGCCGCCGGTGACGGGGGCGGTGCGGGAGCACATCGCCGGGCTGCGGCAGCTCCTGAAAGCGCGGGGACCGGGCGCATAACTGCCGCGAGCGACCGTCGCCTATAGGAACCAGATAAATTTGCCCGTGCGAATTCAGCGCCCGAAGGCGACGCCCCCCGTGGGGAGCTATCTAGTGCCCGGGTAGAAAGCGAGCAGCCGATCTAGTCGCAACGTCCGCAGGTTGCCGCGTCTGCAGCCGCAGCGCATGCTTACGAGCCCACCTGAAGCCGGGATCGAGACGCCACGACGGAACAATCTCCGCGAGGACAAGACGAGAGCCGTCCGAGGCTCGGTCGTCGAGCGGAGGCGAAGGAGGCGACGCCCCCACAGGGTACGCTCGTCGAGTACCGGCCGCGCGCGCGATGTTACGGGGCACAGCCCCAAGAGCGGACCGAGAGCGCCGAGGGGCATCCTTTCGGAGAATCGGTACGAGGATTTCAGCGTGCAACACGCCTGCCACGCGGAGAATCCGCGCATTCAGGCGATGGACGGGGGCTCCCTAATGGCGGCGGTCGGCGAACTAGGCTCGGTCGACGGTGCCTTACATTAGAGCTCTGGAGGCTGCTGGCGGTGGAAACCGTGTGAGCGAAGTAAGTGCCCAAGCTCGGCGGCGCTAGGCAGATCATGCCGGCGGTGTGTTTCTTCAGCGACTACGTCCGGATGGCTCGAGCTTTCCGACCACCGGTCCGCGCATTGCAAGGTGCCAAGATGGCCGCGTCGTGGGTCGCCAGGAAGCGACGCGGTCCTGCATCCAGGTGGAGGTCGTTCGAACCGTCTAAAGCAGCGTAGACGCCGGTCACGGCGTTGCCGCAAACATTTACTGGGCGAAGGGACCGACGGACGGATGCCAGTCGAATAAACGGCGCCACCCCGGTATGTGTCGGCGTTCGCAGGTCGGTTCCTCCGCCCGGGAGGCCCGCCGCGGTCGGTTCAACCATCGCTCTACTCGCGCACCTAAGGGCCGACCGACGGCGGCGCACGGCGGCACGCTGAGCTGTCTTCGGGCACCCTCGGACAAAGCAGGCGTGGCCAAGCGATGCTCTCAAGCCTGATAAGTCGTGTTATCGGGACAGACCACCGCGAAGCCAGGGAGATCGACCACCATGGTCTCTCGTGAATTCCAGCCAAGACCTGCCTCAACGGCCACACTGCTTTGTCGCCGAAATTGCCATGATTGCCTTAGTGTCGCGTCAGTCAGCGCGGCTTGGTTCGTGTAAGCCACTGGCGTCGGTGACACCGACGTTGGCTTACCGCGACGTGATCTACATCTCAAGCTCGCTCGGAGGGGCGCCTCGTTCAAATGCGGGGCCGAGAGGCGAGGGCGCCGGCAGCAGTCGAGCGGATCGAGTGAGTCATGCCGTTGCGGTCCGGGTGGAAAGGCCGCATGACCGGCAAGAAGGGGACGGCGTCTCTTGACGCCCGATTTCCAACGGCGCAGAGAGCCTGCTCGCGCGAGAAATTATTGTGGATCCCTAAGCTGACGGCGGACATGTGGCGGACCTTCTGTTTCCGCGCGTGGAACATCGCCGAACAAGTGGCGAGGTAGCTAAGCCATTGGTTGCAAACGGGTTTTGTCGATTCTGGGAAATTGTTTCACGGCGTCCCGTGCCGGACGCGCCGGTCGAGCGGCATTTTTCAACGCGTCCCCACCGCGGTCGGTCCCGTTCTCGGCACAGCGTATCGGATAAGACGGGTTGTGTGAGACTTGATACGTTCCGGCGCTGAGGAGGAGCCTAGGGTCTTGGTCGGGTCACATCGGCGATCCAGCCACTTCAAAGAATTGAAGGTGGCGAGTAAGGAGAGCTGGGAATGAGGAGCCGAACGCTGCGGTAGAAGAAGGTGATGCGGGTTACGCGGCGCGACAGAAGCGCTAATCTGATAGCAACGGTCCTGTAATGCGAGCTTGCTATGGAGTGGAAAGGTACACGGCCGACTGCGCCCGGTTACTACTGGTTGCGCTTTGTCGACGAGCGATCGCCGCAACAAACCATAGCGGAAATCTCCGCGGTGCCTGGCGACGGGGCGGTCGATTTTGTTGTGATTCTGATGGGGGACGAGACCATCATGGAACTCGATGATGCGTACTTCGATGGGGACCTCTTCGCTGGACCCATCGAGCCGCCGATGACTGGCGATCGGCCTTAACGAATCGGCGGCGAAGTGACGGCGCGAGGGAGTGACCGCTTCGCGCTCGTCGAGCCACCGAGGCGCCTTTTCGCCGCTGCGGACCATCGCGGCGCTTTTGCCACCATTGCGAAGCGCTGCCGGCCTGCGGTAATCGCGGTCATTCGCTTTACTTAGCCGCCATTCCAAGTCACGGGCCCCCTGCGCGAGATTCGCCTATCGACATCCGGTGATTGAATGCCTGATCGATGAGTATCTGCATCTACGTCCGCTGCTCATCGACCGCTATGCGGAGCCGATTGAAAAACTCCGGGCAACACTGATGCGGCGTCTTCTTGAGCTGCTGGGCGACGAAGCTAGACCCGCCGGCGAGGACAGGTAGCCGCGGACGGCCTCGCAATAGAAGCTTTATCGACGACCTTAACGCGAGGTGTCGCCTTCGCACATAACCGTCGCCCCTTTGCACACTTAGGAAACCTAATAATGTCAAAACGCGGGATTTATCAGGATCAGGGCCACTCAGTGGTAAGCCGACTGACCTATCGGAAAGGGGCCATGTCTTTGATTTTCTCGGTCGCCGATCATGTGCCAGCAGGTGAAGATAGGCTCCGGCGCTCGCGAGATGGCGGGTGCCGTCTTCAACTTTTTCTGGGTCAAACATAAATGGCAACGGGTACGGTCAAGTGGTTCAACGATGCAAAGGGTTTTGGTTTCATCACGCCGGACGCGGGTGGTGACGATCTGTTCGCACACTTCTCGGGAATCCAGTCGAACGGCTTCAAATCGCTCGCAGAAGGGCAGAAGGTGACCTACGACGAGAAGATGGGGCCGAAGGGCAAACAGGCGTCGAATATCAAGCCGGCGTAAGGGAAGGCGCCCCGTCGATTTAAGCGGTCGTCAGGGCGTCGGAAGGTGCGGGCAGGGCAGAAAAAACGGTCGCTGAAGGCCAAAATCCACCCACTAGCGAAAGTGGCTTTGTTCGGCGACACCAGCAGCATTCGTTTGGGTGTTTCCAGTCAACGGCATCCAATTGACGGGCCAACTCGTGGCGTTCGACCGATACGTTCTTGCGCTGCAGTCGCCGACGGGCATTCAGACCGTGTTCAAAAGCGCTGTCTCGACCGTCTGCGAAGCGCACGTTGTTGAGCACCTCCGAACGAGAGATCGGCGGGAGCGTCCGCCCGCGAGTGGAAGCCATCGTTGCAATCAGGCGCGTCGCAGCAGGTGATGCGACGCACGGACGGCGCGGCTGCGCGCACGGTCATTGAGGAGGCGGCTGCGGCGGCCACCTGCCGGCGTGCCGAGAAAAACGCAGCGGCATCGCTGGCGGCCTGTGCGGTTGTCCGCATAGGCGGATCCACTGGGCTAGACCGCGCGAGAGCGGATAACGCTCTGATACGAGTAGCGGACCGGTCGCTGCGCTTCCTGCAAGTGGAAGAGAGCGTTCGTCCTAGCCACCGACGCTCGAATCGATGAGCGAAGGGCTGCCAAAACCAGCGCTAACGATGCAATTGCGGGTGCGATAACAGAAGGCGAAAAAGAGCCGACGCCGAGGGCGTCGGCCGGGGAACATCCGCCTCCAGTCACGACAGCGGATGCTGAGAGAAATTTAAGTATATGCCTAAAGCAAACGTTTGCTAAGACGATTGCGGACTTCGAGCTTAGGCCTCAGCTCGCGCAGTCAGTCAGTATCTCGCTCGAACCACGGCTAGGCGAAAGCGCTCGACTCTCAGCTGACCGGTCGGTCACAGTTCTTCTTAGCCCCAAGGGTTCGGCGCCGCGACGGAGAGCTCGTGGGATGGCGAAGGTAAAGACCGTGCCCAGCGGCTGGGGCAGCTTGAGAATAAACCGCCGAAAAGAAAGGCGGCGCAGCTTATCAAAACATTCTTATCGTTTGCTTATTCCCCGCTTGTCGTTATCGCCGTCGAATCGACGTTGCCGCAATTTTTGCGGACTATGCATTTACAACACCGATTTTAGCGCACCTTTACCCTTCACATTGTTTTAAGCCCGTGCAAAGCTTGGACAAACATTAGAACCTGAGAGACGAGCTTTCACATGGAAATGCACTACGACGGCGCAATCATTCGTCCGATCGTTACTCAGACGGATCGCGCGTTCACTTCGAGCGTGTTAATTTGCGACCCGCACGGAGATCGCCAGCTCTACGAAGGCATCGGCCGATTCGCATCTGATGAGGCGGCGGCACTGTTCGCCGTGAACTGGGCAATCGCCCAGGTTGACGGAAAGCGCGATTGACGCATCCATTCAGGGCTTGACCGCGAGTGGCGGCGCCATAGCAAGCGACGGTGAGATCAAGCCGTTATATCTCTGCAAGAACAAGAACAGGCCGGCCCCGAAAAAGAGGACGGTTAGAACATGCCTCCTGAGGAGGACAGCATGGCTGAGAGAAACTACACGCTACCAGTAGCGTGCGATAAGGCCGGCGGAACCACACCATGCTCAGTGGAAACCATCTTTGCCTTATCTATTCACGACACACGTCAGTTATTTGCCAATGAGGCTCGGTGCCGATATGTCCGCAAACGGCCATCGGATTTCAGTCGTGTCAGTCGATTATTTCGATGTCCAGTTCGCGTGTGTCAATACACGTTGCCGGCCCCACATCGCGTAGCGTTGGACGTCACGCCGTCTTCCGACTATCGAAAGTGCCGTATCCCGCGGGGGTGGCTATGATCTTTTACCATCATGGCGCCGCTGTCCAACCTTCGGCGGTCCGCGTCGGCAACAGCTTCGTTGCGCGTGCGCTTATTCAGAGTCGGGATGGTGAAACCGATTCGCTCCTGGATCTGGGTCTCTTTGCGAATCGGACCGCAGCGATGCAGTTCGCCATTCGCTCAGCGCTTGCTTACGTTGAAGGCCAGCCCATGCCGCCGCCCCCAGTGAAGGTCTTCCACAGCGAGGACACTCCAGAGTGATTCTGTCGGTATGGGCGCGGCATAAAGCGCAATAACAGACATATCGCGCGACGACGGTACCGCCGCGTCACCGAGCAGGACGCCATGCCGCCGGCAACGCAACAAGACCCGCGCGTGGCAACGGCTTGACGTCGATCAACCGTTGTCACAGCCGCTTGGCAAACATTATCGCTGGTCATCGAACTGTCTTGAGCCTGAGGGACGAGCATGGTCACGCGGCCGGACAGCGAAAGGGTGTGGGTTCATTCCCACCCGACGATGGCAGCTTGGATCACTTCGCTGATTACCCTTAGATCGTAGTCAACGTTTCAAACGGTCAAATTCAAGAGGCACTGTCAAGGAAGGCCCGAAGGACAAGCAGGCATTCGATGTTCAACCGCTTTGACGTATGCATCGCGAGGGCACCCCAATGGAATCGGTCATGAAAGAACAGAGATGTCGACGCGACCCGCAAGGCACACGGCATCGCATCCTAACGGCCGCGCAGGACGAGTTCGCCAAGGGCGGGTTATATGGCGCGCGCGTTGATCGGATCGCGCGCGCGGCTGGAACCAATGAGCGCATGCTCTACTACTACTTTGGCAGCAAGGACGGGCTGTTCCTGGCGGTGCTCGATCATGTATTGGAATCCCTGAACGCCGCCGAGCGCTCGCTCGATCTCAGCAGTGTTTCCCCCGAGGAGGGCGTGCTGCGCGTGGCGCATTTCCTCTGGGATTACTATCGCGATCATCCCGACTTGGTGCGCCTTCTGAATGATGAAAATCTTCGCGAAGGGAAGCTGACGAGGGAAACGACAAGCCTGCGGCGGGTCGTTTCGCCGCTGCTCGAGGCCCTCACGCGCATTCTCGAACGGGGAAAAGAAGCAGGCGTGTTTCGAGACATTGACCCCGCTAAGTTCTACACGGTTCTATCTGGACTGGGCTATTACGTGGTTTCAAATCGGTTTTCCTTGGGAGCGACGTTAGGAATCGACCTGAACGATCCGACGGAAGCAAAACACATGAGGCAGATGAGTACCGAGCTCGTGCTCTCGTATCTCACACATCACGAGCCCGTGGTGGCGACGTCCTGATGTCATTAAGAAAATATCGAATGGAAGGGGCTGCTCGCCGACGGCGGCATCGCCTGCGACCCAGCGTCACACATGCGATTCCAGGGCGAAGCTTCCAACTTGCTATGCATGTCGCAGGAGCTCGGGCGACAAAACTGGTGGTGGCTGTCGCCACAAGTGACTTGGCGAGCGCGCGCGAAGACGGCAGACACGCTTTCGCATACGCACCGGGTGGAAACGAGGCAACGCTGTCTTCCGCAACATCGCCGTGGTTGACGCTGGGCGACAGGCGTAGTCTGTCACGGCGCATTCACTGCTTCCACCCACCTGATTGTGTGCCCCTTGCCGCGACGCCGATACGCGGCGACGCCCGAAAAGACGATCAGAGGAGCGCGCCTCGAAGGTTTCGACCGCTATGGCGACCCCGTGCGACGGACGCGACTCAATGTCCTCTTCTGGCTGACGATCTTGTTCAGACACACGGTTCGTTTCCCGCGCTTCTTGCTTAGCGCTTGCGCGCTGCTGCTCGCGGACCAGATCGTCGTAGAAGATAAATTCGTCGCAGTTCGCGACAAGTGAGTCGGACGTGGACTGCTTAACGCCGACGCCGATCACCGGTATGGTGACTGCTGCCGATTGATTACGCTCGTAATTCGAGGACACCGAAGATGCTTACACAGAAGACGAAGGACATTGTCAAGGCTACGGCACCCGTGCTGGCCGAGCATGGATACCCAATCATCAAGCGCTTCTACACGAGACTCTTCGAAGCTCATCCGGAGCTCAGGAACGTTTTCAACATGACGCACCAGGAGCGAGGCGAGCAGCAGCAAGCGCTCGCTCGTGCGGTCTACGCCTACGCCGAGAATATTGAGATACCCGAGAGCCTGGCGGCGGTATTGAAGAACATCGCAAACAAGCACGCCAGCCTCGATGTGCGACCCGAGCACTACCCAATTGTGGGCGAGCACCTCTTGGGCGCGATCAAGGACGTATTGGGCGACGCGGCAACGGACGACATCATCTCTGCATGGGCGCAAGCCTATGGAAATCTGGCTGACGTTCTGATGGGCATGGAAAGTGAGCTCCGTGAGCGATCAGCGAGTGCAATGGGTGGCTGGAACGGATGGCGGAAGTTCGTCGTGAAAGAAAAGCGCCCCGAAAGCAGCGTGATTACCTCCTTCATCCTGCAGCCCGTAGACGGGCAGCCCGTGCCCAACTTTGAACCCGGACAGTACATCAGTATTGCCGTGAACGTGCCCGCGCTCGGCTTGCAGCAGATCCGTCAATACAGCCTGTCCGATATGCCGAATGGACACAGCTACCGAATCTCCGTCAAGCGGGAAGAGGGCGACGCGACGCGCCCACCTGGTCAGGTCTCGTCGCTGCTGCACGATCACGTCAACGTCGGGGAGGAAGTTAAACTGGCCGCACCGTATGGGACCTTCTACATCGACGTGAATGCAACAACCCCGCTGGTGTTGATCAGCGGCGGTGTTGGTCTTACGCCGATGGTGAGCATGCTCAAGCGCGCGATCCAGAACCCGCAGCGACAAGTCGTTTTCATCCACGGCGCGCGCAACAGTCACGTGCATGCAATGCGCGACCGACTCAAACAGACCGTCGCCACGTTTCCAAACTTCAAGGCTGTTGTGTACTACGATGATCCTTTGCCGGGCGATGTACAAGGCGTCGATTTCGATCGCAGAGGCTTCATCAATCTGGGCGAAAGCAAAGACCTCATCTTGTTACCGGATGCCGACTATTACATTTGCGGCCCCATTCCTTTCATGCGGCTGCAGCATGACGCACTGAAGCAACTCGACGTTCCGGAATCCAGAATTCATTATGAAGTCTTTGGTCCGGATCTCTTTGCGGAATGACGCAAGGTTTTGATGTGTTCCAGGCCCGGTTGGCTCCGGCATCGAACGACCGGATTGCTGCAACGAGGCAAGCTCGGAATCGGATGTCGGCCGCCGCCAGGAGCATGTCCGCGGTTATTGGCGTTTGCGCGTTGCACAAGACGACGCCCACGCTCGTCGCAATTGTACCGTTTCACGCGATATCAGTTCGCGCTCGATCATGCGGGCCGAGATCGCGCATTGTGGCGCGGGCTTCGGGAAGCAATACACGCGGCACCGTGTCGAACGCGCAGAGCGTTCCCATAGCATAGCCTTCGGCTGAACGCGGCGGCACGCCGCCGCAGAAGGCGAGGAAAATCAGCGGTTCGATCAGCAAACCGAATAGATCCCGAGGCGCGCGTGCGTTGGGCCTACGCGCGGAGGC
This sequence comes from Caballeronia sp. NCF2, assembly GCF_023631205.1. Classification (NCBI taxonomy): domain Bacteria; kingdom Pseudomonadati; phylum Pseudomonadota; class Betaproteobacteria; order Burkholderiales; family Burkholderiaceae; genus Caballeronia; species Caballeronia sp. NCF2. The sequence goes on from NZ_JALQDN010000086.1 coordinate 13,629, forward strand.
GCGCACGACGTGTTCGTGCACGCACCGACCAAACGAAGCCTTGATCTGTATCCACCGACGGGATTCGGTAAGATGGTGTCAGTCAACAGGGGGAAAGATTAATGAACAAGCAGGAACTGATCGACGCCGTCGCGTCGCAGGCAGGAACAAGCAAGGGTGCCGCCGAAGAGACGATCAATGCCGTGTTGGCGACAATCTCGCAGGAAGTGGCCGCGGGAAATGTGGTTCAGCTCATTGGGTTTGGCACCTTTGCCAGCGGCGAGCGCGCCGCACGCACGGGCCGCAACCCTGCGACGGGCGAGACCCTCGAGATCGCAGCCTCAAAGACAGTCAAGTTCGCCGTCGGCAAGGCGTTCAAGGACGCGGTCAATCAATCCTGAGGTGGATTTGAGTTGTCGCTGGATAGGTTAGCCAGCTTGGCGGCCGCCGTAAGACGCTCCGCCGATCCGGTGGATTGACGAAGCATGACGCGCTGGATGTTAACGATGCGGTCGCCATTGCCAGCCAGCGTACCGCAAGCCGTTTTCCGCGACGCACGCCGGAGACGAGGCCATGAGGGCATGGTCAAAGGATCGCAAGGTTCTCTCAAGTAGGCAGAACTAGTTGGCCCACGTTGTGTACGCGTTTCCATTGAACCGGGCAATGCATCACTGCGTTACTCAGGCTTCCGGCAACGCTAGAGCACTACCGCTGCGCGACTGGCCTCGGCCTTACACCTCGCCGGGCGTCCGCTCGGCGACACTGCACTTGATGATGGTCGTGCATAGAGGAGCCAAACGATGAACCAAGCAAGCGCGGGCAATACTGAACGCAAGATCTCTGAGACGATTCTCGATTTCGGTAAGCCGCTTCTGTCAAAGGCCATCGGAGAAGACACGCCCATCGCCGCGGTTCGGGAGATATACAAGCTGGTAGTGCTTGTCTGGAACGCGCACGTGGCAGCCACGCCTCGCTGGGGAGATCCCAGTTACCTTCAAATGCTGCAGCAGGTGGCCGCCTCCCCGAAAACACCACCGCAAGCGCGGGCCGCAATTGGCAAGCTCTCACACCGGTGGCGGGAGCAATTCTCCGACGCCAAGTACTGTGTCGGAGAATGGCACGTCAAGATAAGGGATGACGATACCCTGAGCTTTTTTTGCGACGCGCGCGAGGCGCCGCCGCGGTAGTCCGAATCCGCGCACGGTGTCTAGTAGCGGCGACGTCGCCGCGAATCTGCGCTCCGCCGACCGCTACCCCTGTTCTCCAAGCCTCACCGCTCGAACACGGGGTCGCTGTTCAGAGACTCGGGCAGTGGCCTTGTTTTCAGCGTCTCTCCTCCAGGCACACCGGTAAACGGCGGCAGATGAGAGCGTTCGCTTTCTTCGACCTTGCCTTGCTTCGGCGGATCCCTTCGCATTTCTTCAATCAAGTGCGCAAAGCCTCGAAGCCCGCGGTGCATGACCTGTTTTGCCTTGACATTCATCGAACTCCCCTCGGACATCCACAGTGCCCAATTATAGGCCGCGCACCGGTTGCATTTGGTCTGGCTACCCGGAAGAGCGACAGTGGCTAGCTACGTCGCGGTTCCGCTGCGACGGTGGGAAAGGATTCGGGTCGTGTCGCTTGTGACGAGCTGGAAAAAAGGGTCACGGGGACTGGTTTGGTACTTGCGCAGCGTTGCTTAGCCTCCTGTTAGCCGAGGGTCCGCCAGCGTAGGGGAGGATGAAATGAGTAAGAGGCCGCTTTCTTCTGCGTCTTTTTTGCGTCCTGAAGTCGCCCGTCTTTCGGTCCTCCAATCAAGCGCTTCTGTTTTTCAACCTGCCATCAACGCTGCTTCGTATTTGATCGCACCAAGGACACGTCAATGAACTTTTTCGCCCCGTTTTTCTTGGCCCGTGACGCGTTCTGGTCTTATGCCTTGCCGGTTGCCGCTTTATCGTCAGAATTCGTCTCTTCGTGCGAGAATGTGGCGCTCGGCCGTGCGGCGCCTGAATTGCCAATGGCGCGGACGAATGGTGCACCACCAGCCGTGAGCGGACCCGACACGCGGGACAGTGACTATTTGACTTCCGTCGTGCCTTTACAAAAGGCTTTGCCATCCCCTTCAACATTACCTAACGAATTACCGCAGCCAAATGCCAAAGCCGCTCAGTGGTTGAACCGCTCCTTTGAATATCGCGGCGACGTTCACCACGCGAAGGTCTACATTCCAAGCAGCTACGACGGCCGGCCGTTACCGATGGTGGTGATGCTCCACGGGGGCCAACAACACCCCGATGACTTGGCTGCCGGAACACAAATGAACGTGTTCGCCGAAGAGGAGGGATTCATTGTCGTCTATCCCGAGCAATCGGAAAGCGCCAATTTGCTGCGCTGCTGGAACTGGTTTGTACCGTCGAATCAGGCGCGCAATTCGGGTGAAACCGCGGCGCTTGCTGCCCTCACAAACGACCTTATTGTCCGATTTGACGTAGATCGCGCTCGGGTCTACGTAGCTGGACTGTCCGCGGGCGGTGCCATGGCAATCAACCTAGCCGTAACTTACCCCGACCTATACGCAGCTGCCGCGATCCATTCAGGTATGGCATTCGGGGTCGCCAACGAGCATCTCTCCGCGTTGTGGGCGATGAATGACGGCCGAGGCAAGATCTGCTTGCCAGAACGAGGGGAGGACACCGCTCGAACACGCACCGTGCCCTTGATCGTCTTTCACGGAGATGCGGACGACACGGTCCACCCGCTTAACGGCGAGCAAATTATTGAGATGAGCCAGCTGTTGCAAGGCGATCCGGCTGACACGCTGGTATGTACAACGACGCGTGTCGAGTGCGAAGCGGGGCGCCACGCCTACACTCAGCACGTTTGGCGCGATCAAGACGGATCGTTGCTTGCCGAGCGATGGGTCGTGCACGGTCTCGGTCATGCCTGGTCAGGTGGTCATTCCGATGGCACCTACACCGACCATCGTGGGCCTGACGCGACAGCGGCGATAGTTCGGTTTGTCAGCCAGTTCGCCCTCGATAATGTGCTAGAGGGCCGGCGCATATGAGCCAACGTAAGGTGTTTCGCGGGGACCGGGGCGAAACTTAACTCCTCACTTTTCCACGAAACAGCGTTGACATTAAGACAGGATGACGCGGTGGCAATCGCACCCAAAATAGTTAGTAAGCCTGATAGTGTCTATTATCGGGATAGCGTTTCAGGGGTAGAATTCGGGGATCCACGTTTACAACAGAGGGAAGGGGCCCGTGGCACAAGGCAGCGAGGACTTTGACGCCGATCGCAGCGATCGCGCTGGCGCCGACGAGCACGAGCGATGGCCGAATGATGCGCCGACCGCGGCAGTCGCGCGCGTCGTGCTCGAACTCGACGAGGCGATCACCCTCAAGCGCCGGGCCGCTGCCGCGTGGCTGAGCGCGCACGGCGACGCGGTGCCGCTGCTGCCGGTCAGGCCGTCGCGGCTCGAGCTCGCGGTCGTCATCGCGCTGGCCGAAATTTATGGCGCTGCGCTGATTAACGACGCGCGCTTGGGGCCGGTGATCGACTTCATCACGGATGTCGGCGCGGTCAAGCTGGTGCAGCGCGTGATGTATGGCGCACGACCCGAATCCAACTACAGCGCCGACTTCGATGTCACCGCGTACTCCGCGGAAAACGCGCGCCTGGCCGAGTTGCTGCGCGAGGCCCGCACCGCGTTCGAGTTTTTGTGCGCGACCTGGCCCGAGGCGTTCATGGCGCAGGCGAGCGAGGCGCTCGCGCAGCTCGGCTTGCCACGGCTGCGCGCCCCGGCGCCGCCGTCGACGAACGGTCAAAGAGGCGGCCGCGGCGAGCCAATCGATGAGTCGGACGACGAGCCGGGCGACGCGGGTGGTGATCAGTCAGATGAGGAGGGCGACGATGCCTGAGCGCGCGCGTGGTGCGACGGCGTCGACCCCGGAAAAGCTCACCGCCAAGCCGGCGCGTCGCCCGGAGAAGCTCACCGAATCACTTGCCCTCGAGCGCCGCTACACGAGCAAGGATTTCACGGCGCTGCGCGCGTAGGTGCAGCGCATTCCCCCCGCGGTGATTGCGCGCACCTACTACGATCCTGACGAGGATGCGCACGCGGCGACACCCGGCGCGATGGAGCGGCACCTGACAACGATGCTCGACGCGCTGGTGGCGCTGGCGCTCGCGCACGGCTCAAGCGCGCTCGCCGATCACCTGCGCGCGTCGATTCGCCAGCACGGGCGACCGATGTTGACCGCGGTGACCTTCCGAATGGTGACCGAGGCGGCACAGCTGGCCGCGTTGCCGCCGCGGGCCGATCACGCGATCAGTGTCTGGTTGCGACCGCGCGTGGCGCGGCGACTGAAAGGCGAGGGCCTCCAGACGCTCGGCGAACTGGTCGCGTTCTGCAACCGGCGCGGCGGCAGTTGGTGGCGCTCGATTCCGCGCATCGGCCCGGGCCGGGCACGCGCCATTGTGAGCTGGCTGCGCAAGCAGCAGGCGTCACTGCAACTAACGATCGAAGCCGACATCGACTCCGAAGAACGGGACGGGGTCCCGTTGATCGCGGCCGACCTAGTCGCGGTGGTGCCGGCCGCCAAGGTGACGGAAAGCGGGCTGAATGGCAGCGGTCCAGACGGCGACCCAGGCGACGGCCCGAGCGGCGGTTCAAGCTCGACAAGTCGACTCACTGAGCGACTGACCTTGGCGCCGCTCGAGCGCCTCGCGGTGCCGCACGCGCTCTCCGGCGCGCATGGCGGAAACCGCGCGACGGCCTTCTGCTACATCCAGGCTAAACACGACCTCGATGCGGTGCGCGCGTATCTGAACCGGTTTCGCGATCAGCCGAAGACGCTGCGCGCGTACACCAAGGAGCTCGAGCGTTTTCCGTTGTGGGCGGTGGTGCTGCGCAGCAAGGCGCTGAGTGATCTGAAGGTCGATGACTGCGAGCCTACAAAGACTTTCTCAAAAGTCCCGATCCGCGGTTTGTGGGGGAGCGTTTCCCGCGGCACTCGCCGCGCTGGCGACCGTTTGCCTTCCCCAACTCTTCGGGCGCGGGCGACGGCAACGCTCCGCTGCCCGCGACGCTTTCGCCCGAATCGCAGCGCTATGCCGTTCGGGTGCTGCGGACGGCGTTCGCCTGGTGGGTCGATGTGCGTTATCTGGCCGGCAATCCCTGGAAGGCGGTCAACGATCCGATGGTGATCGAGCGCGAGCGGCCGATCAAAATCGAACGCGCCTTGCCAGCTGCACTGTGGAGCAAGCTGCGTGGTGAACTGGATGTGCGATCAGCAGAAGAGGGCGGAACGACGACCGGTGCGCAATGGCGCGTGGACACGAAAAGACGCCACGCTGGCGTGCAATGGCGCGCCGTGCGCGCGGCGATTCTGTTGATGGGCGATTCAGGGCTGCGGCGTGAAGAAGCCGCGAGCGCCCGGCGCGAGCATCTGCGCCCTTCATCGTACGGGACGCTTGAGCGACCAGTCTGGGAGCTGACCATCGTCGGTACGGGCCAGCGCGAACGCACGGTGCCGGTGAGCGCCGCGACGCTGAACGCGCTGCGCGCGCATTGGGCCGACCGGGGGCAGGATTTTGACGACGCGACCGAAGAAGACTGTCAGAGCGGGCCGCTGCTGAGTCCTGTCGTGATTCCGTGGACCGACGCGTCACGCCGGCGACATCGAACGCGGCAGGGCGGAGAGGGCGGGAAGGCGCAGCCTACGAATGAGGCGGGCTACACCGCGGATGGACTGAACCGGCTGATTAGTCGAATGGTCACCGATCTGGTTGAGACCATGGACGATTTGAGCCTCGATGAGCGAGTGCAGTTTGGGGCAGGCTAACGCGCATGCGTTTCGACATACCTTTGCAACCCATTCGGTCGCGGACGAGGTGCCGGTCGATGTCGTGCAGAAGGTGCTGGGGCATGCGTCGTTGCAAACCACAACGATTTACGTCCAGGCCGAAAGGCAGCGCGTTGTCGAAGAGGTGGCGCGCTACTATGCTGGCGTCGCCGCGCATAAGACGGGCAGTGAGCAGTAGCGCATTCGGCGCTGCGCGCGTCACTGACAAAACGAATTCACTTCCGGCACGTCTTGCGTCGGAAATAGAGAAGCACGATGACTGGCAAAGAATTGAACCTACGCGCAGGACTGGCCGCGTTCTCCGATGTGGACCGCGTGGTCGCCGTGAACCTCGATCAATTTGATCCGCTGAACTCGCGCGACGACCTCAACACGCTGCTGATCGAGACGGGCATCTCGTTTTCGCGTCATCGAGGGTGAAGTTACCTGGGGCCGTCGAGTACGTCAGCTGACCGCGAGACGAGTTCTCAACAGAAAGTCCAAGGTTCTCGTACACAGGCGGTCGGCGGTGGCGAGTATGTCCGCGAGTAGGTCACGGCCTTGTCGGTGAGTTCCAAAACGTTTATGCTTTCACCATTCCGATGCAAAGTGGTGCAGAAAAATGCTCTTAGGTGAAGACATGGCAGCGACCGTTAAGAAAGGGCGCCCCTCCAAAGCCAAGAGCGCGAGGGCGTCGGTCAGTTTCCCGCCCGAGCTGTACGACACGCTTGAACGTATCGCCAAGGAAAAGAAAGTATCTGTGGCATGGGTGGTTCGCGATGCAGCTGAGAAGTATGTTTCAGACCAATGGCCCTTGCTGAAAGAGCGTCAATGAAAACCAAGAAAAGCAGCCAGACAGCCGTCAAAACGCCGACGTTTTATGAGTTCTTTGCCGGCGGCGGCATGGCGAGAGCCGGCCTCGGAAAGGACTGGCATTGCCTGTTTGCGAATGACTTCGACCAGAAGAAAGGCAACAGCTACAAAGCGAATTGGGGCGGCAAAGACCTGGTTATAGGCGATGTCGCGAAAGTTGAGCCGGCCAATCTTCCCGATCACGCTGACCTCGCATGGGCGTCGTTTCCCTGTCAGGACTTGTCGCTGGCCGGAGCCGGGGCAGGGCTCGATGGCGAGCGGTCTGGCACGTTCTGGCCGTTCTGGGATTTGATGCGCCGGCTGGGAAAGGAAGATCGCGCGCCCCGCATGATTGTTCTTGAGAATGTCTGCGGCGCGTTGACCTCACACGGCGGCAAGGACTTTGCGGCGATCGCAAGCGCGCTGTCTGGCGCCGACTACAAATTTGGCGCCGTGGTGATCGACGCAGTGAACTTCGTTCCGCAATCGCGGCCGCGTTTGTTCATCATTGCTGTCGCGCCTGGTCATCCGATCCCGGCCGATCTCGTGGATGAGGGACCATCGCAGCCATGGCATACGGACAGCCTAATCCAGGCATGCGCGTCATTGTCCGGCCGCGCCCGTTCGAAATGGCTGTGGTGGCGCCTGCCGACGCCCGAGTCCCGGACGCAAACCTTCGCCGATATCATCGAGGACGATCCGCAAGGCGTCAGCTGGCATACGGCCGCTGAAACCGAGCGTCTCGTCAGTCTCATGAGCGATCTGCATCTAAAAAAGTTGGCGGCTGCGAAGAAAGCCGGCCGCCGCATGGTGGGTGCCGTCTATCGTCGCACGCGGCCGGACGGCGCGGGCGGGAAGGTGCAACGAGCGGAAGTGCGTTTTGATGATGTCGCCGGATGCCTGCGCACACCGGGCGGCGGGTCAAGCCGACAGTCCATCATCGTTGTGGATGGTGAGCGTGTGCGCTCACGCCTCCTGTCGCCTCGCGAAGCCGCGCGGCTCATGGGCCTGTCGGAAAAATACGTCCTGCCACCGAACTATAACGACGCCTATCATCTGGCGGGCGACGGCCTCGCCGTGCCCGTCGTGCGTTTTTTGGCCGCAAACATCCTTGAACCGGTCCTGGCCGCGACCGAAATCAAAAAAGTAGCTTAGAAGAATGGATCTGCAGTCTGCTTTAAAAGACTTCGCTGCGAAGCAAAAGTTTTTGGGCAAAGGCCCGTTGTGCGTCGCTCTCATTGTGACGAAACATGCCCAGCAAAAGGGCCTTCCGCTTGAATCCGATCAGCTGGTCACAGAAGGCGGTGGCCAAGTCCTCGGCCTTGGCAAAAGCGCGGTCCAAGCGATCCTCGCGCGCCACGGTATCACGAAGGTCCTGGCATCTGAAGGCGGCCGGACAAGCCGGGGCAGCATGGGAAACATGCAGCAATACGTCGCCTTCCTGAATACGCTGGCGAGCGCAGGGGCCGTCGATCTGGTCGCGGTCGAAAAATACTGGATTGACCGGGTCAACGATTTCTTCGCCGCGAAGCCGTTTAAATTCCGCCTCGATAGTTCAAAGAGCCTGCGGACAGTTGTCCGCGACGTGCTGCTTCAGGCTGAAGAGCGACAGAAAAGCACGGCCGGGATGCAGTACGTCGGCGCGGTCATGCAGCACCTAGTGGGCGCCAAGCTCGATTGCGCTCTCGGCCGTGGGACGTTCGAGCACAACAGCTTTTCAACGTCGGACGCTCAGACTGGCCGCGCTGGCGATTTCTTCATCGGTGACGTCGCGATTCATATCACAACGTCACCGAGCGAAGCGTTGATCCACCGCTTTCAGGACAATTTGGATAAAGGACATCGCCCTGTGCTGGTCACCCGTCAAAAGGGCTTGACTGTAGCCGATGTTCTCGCGGAGAACGCCGGCATCGCGGATCGCGTTGATATTTTCGAGGTCGAGCAATTCATCGCGCTGAACCTGTACGAACTGGCGAAATTCGCGGCGGCCGGCCGCAAGGTCGCCGTGAACGAAGTGATCGACCGCTATAACGAAATCGTCGATGAGTTCGAAACCGATCCGAGTCTGAAGATCGAACTGAAATAGTGGCCCAGACCTCTGAGCAGCGCAGCCGGACTATGAGGGCGGTGAAGAGCAAAGACACCGCCCCGGAAATGACCGTGCGCCGCTTGGTTTTCAGTCTAGGCTATCGCTACCGACTGCACGGCGCCCAACTGCCGGGAAAGCCCGATCTTGTCTTCGTGTCCCGGAAAAAAGTCATCTTCGTGCACGGCTGCTTTTGGCATGGCCATGACTGCCGGCGCGGCGACCGGCAGCCGAAGGCGAACGCGGACTATTGGCGGCAAAAGATCGGGCGCAACAAGGTCCGCGACCAGTCGAACGTCAAACAACTTCAGGCGGCAGGCTGGGACGTGCTTATCGTGTGGGAATGTGAGATTCGAAAGCACGATGAACTGGCACCCAAGATCGAGACTTTCTTGAAATAAGAAGGGCTGACCACTGCATACGGCGGAAGGACGAATTGTTGCACCTCGATAACGCATCGCGTTTCAAAAGTCCCGCCCCATGATGCCAGGCGCGGTGAGCGACTTTTACGCTCTCTTTGAAGAACTCGCGGTCCAGGGCGATACGTCGACCCAAGGCCCAAAGTGCATCAATAGACTAAACAAATAGACGTCCACCGGTGCGCTCGGCTGCTTTTGGCATCCCATGACTTGTCGACGCGGCGATAGACAGCCGAAAGGGGACGCGAAGTATTAGCCGCAAACGATCGCGCGATCGGCACTGCGACCAATCGACCATTGAAGGCGTTGAATTGGCTGGATGGAATTCGGTATACACTTTGGAATGCTAAATAAGGTGTCGGCGCGAGGTGGGCGCTAAGCTGCCTCGGATTTTTCGGCTGCAAGCATTGAAACCGAATCCGAGCGCATCTCTTTTCATTAAAATCGTTCAGTCATAAAATAAGGTCGGAAAGGGAGTCCCTTGGTGCACTGGAACTTTGGTCAGCGGTTACTGGCAACCGCTGACCTCACCGAATCTTGCGGAAAGATCTTAGTTTTGGTTGGAAGAGCGCTGCGCTATCTCTCGCAATGGCCGACGTTCAAGCACAAAAGTGTCAACAAACTGCAATTGCTCGGACCAGTCCTTCCCTAGGATTGACTTTGCGTAGTCTTCTTCAAGCCGCCATAGCGGATGAACCACAACGATCTGAGAGATTGTCACGCCGTCTAGATTGGTAACCGTCAAGCACGGCAGGCCGCTATGAGAGAGTGCGCGGTAATGAAGCGTTCCCTTGCGCATATCTGCTACCGACTTGGCAAGCTCATGCGCCCACTCTCTCCAGCCAATAATTTCTGGAAAATTCGCATCACGCGCCTCAAGACCGCACGCAAAGGTCGGGTTCGTCATGGCGCGAAGATATGCGAGCCCCAAGCGCCAGTCGAGAAGGCCGTGGTACCGACGGTTGCCGAAACGCTGAATACAACGATAGCAAGATGAATGACACCGCTCAGCGTGCGCGCCTTCTTGGTCAACGCTCAATATGTCCAGCAAGGGCCAAGCGCTTCCATCATTCAAAACACTATGAATGATCTCAACGATCTTCGGCTGGCGTCCTTCAGTAACCGACTGGCCAAGCCTGCGGCACAGCCCCGAACCGTTGATGAGCGAGTCTGCCATTTGCAACATTGGAAGCCCGGATCGAAGTCGAGGTTCAAGCGCTTCGAACTCGTCTGCAGAGACGTCGAGCTCAAGGGCTGCCTTCTGAACAAGGATCTGCGTCGCGCTAATCGCCGCGGCGCGCGTTGCTAAGTGAGACGAGTCACCTACTCGAGCGACTTTGTCCAGCGTCAGACGGCGATCGAATTCCCGAACTTCCAGATACAGCGCCTCCGTCTTCTTCTTGGCCACGAGCCCGAACTGTTGACGAGAACTTGCATCCACGTCCCACATGCCGCGCTGTCGATCGAGGTAGGAGACCTCAATGGCCTGATCGCCCGCGATGGACACGCCCCCGACGGGCATAAGACTTTTCGCGACTTCGACCGTGAATCGCTCGCCTTCGTCGTTGTCGCCGGCAACTCCATCATTCAACTGCATGATGGTTGCGTCTGCCCCGCGCAGGACCGATATTCCGCCGCAGCTCACGCGTTCTCCTTCATGCAAGATGGTAGCGACTGTTCGCACCGCCATGCGACCGATGTCGTCCACTTCATTCTGAGGCTTAAAGTCCGTGCGGAAGGCCGCGGGCGTGACGTACAGGTGGAAATCGTCCGGGTTGATATCGCTATGGCAGTCGTCACAAGCAATGGGAGAAGCCGGCATGTTGTCACTGTGTTTCGCCGAGCCGCATGCCCCACAGATGGCGATGTAGCTCGTTGACTCCTTCCAATTTGAGACCGTGCGCGATTCGATTCCAGCCCCTCGACGCGGTTGGGGATCGGAGAGCGCTCCGGTGAAGCCGATCACCGTATGCTTGAGCTTATCCTTTACGAGAATCGATCCCGGCGCATACTCGAAAACTGCGACGTCTAAGTCGCGATCCATCGTTGACCACTCAGCATCAGCCTGGGCGTTGTCTCTTCGATCGCGTAGTCCCAGATAGAGATCGCGAACACGTGTAGGCATGCCGTACATTGGAAGCAGGCCCTGCTCGGCCAGAAAGCGCGCAAGCCCAAACGGTGCGTTGGGTGCCTGCATCTTAAGTGAGGCGATCTCTTCCATCAGTGTTTCTACATCTGCGCAGGACTTCAGGCGCTCACGCTGGACTGGGTCGAAACTTGCCGCTTGCAGGTAGTTGTCTCGCACCGTCATAGTCTGCGAAAGCGCGCGCCGAAGCTTGTCTGGCCAGTTCGACGCCTCATCGAAGTAATAGTCCCCGGTCGTAACATACTCGCCGTGTACATCGGGCGGCACAAGCAAATCCCCCGGATACTCACGACCATGCGCCGCGCAGTTTTCCCGGAGCACAGAAAAGGCCGCACGCAACCACACTTTCCGCAACAGACGAAGCGGTATCGGATCATGGTTCACCGCGAGAAAGGGAGGAGGGGGCGCGTCACCTGTGATCGCTGAGGGATGAGCGAAATAATAGGCGTCGTGGCTTCGGCCACGACAGAAGGTGACGACGAATGAGAATGCTTGCCCTCGACGGCCCGCACGTCCCACGCGCTGTTGATAGTTGAAGCGCTGTGGAGGCATGTTTCCTTGATAGACGCTTTGCAAAGCGCCAATATCGATGCCCACCTCCATCGTTGTTGTGACGGACAACATGTCGATCTCTGCGGCACTTCTTTCGATCTCCGTCTCGTTGCCAACGAAGATACCCTTGAAGTTCCTTAGGCGCGCAGCGAAGTCGTCAGTCTGTCCGGTAAGTTCTTCGACGCGAAGTCGGAAACGGTCGACACTATCGTTCGCGCCTCGTACGATACGGCGCGCCAGGAAATTAGACGCCCACAGCTCGCCTACTTCGCCCGTTCGCTCATTCTGCAGAACAGTTGCACAGCGCGTGCACCGCTTCAGGCCGAAGTGCAGGTGAACGCGGCCGCAATTCGTGCAACGCCAATATGGGTCTTTCTCTTCCGCGACCTTCAGAAAGAGATCCCCAATCTCGAAGATGCCGCTTCTGTGACCCTTATCCGATAGTTTCTGAAGCACCCTCGACAGTCCATCGACCGAGCCGGATACTCCAAACACTTTCTCCGCGAATTTGACTGTCCGTTTGTGCGTAACATCGGTGCCCGAGACCCATTCCCTGAGGCTATCTTGGTTCACGAACCGGTTGTTCTTGACTCGCCATGCACTCGCGAAGACTCGCAGCCATGCATCCAGCTCACTGATGTCGTTGCCGCTAGTACTCGAAACGGTAGGGTAGGCGAGACCGGTCTCTTCGAGCGCAAAGAAGGTGTTTGCAAAAATGACGTCATCGACAAGCTCGTATTGCTCCGAGAGAATTTCGCCGTTTAGGCTTGCGATCGAAGCATGGGAGAGCTGGTGAGTGAACGCGTAATCCTCACCGTCTCTCTCAAAAAGGCGATACCAAGGCATCTTTTCGAAACGCCTGAGGCCAACTTCGTCGAACGGGTGAATTCCAAGGTTGATGAACTCTTTCACAAGCTCACCGAGCGATTGTGAGCTGTCGTTGCTCTGCAAAAGCTGACTTAACTTAATCTTTGATCGGTCGCGTGCGTCTCCGCCTTGCTGCTTGAAGCGCTGCGTGAGAGCAGCCAAAGCCTCGGTTTTGTCTTCAGCCACGAGCTGGACCATGCGCTCAGTGAATTGGTCCTTCGTCATCCAATTCTCGCTAAGGTCTTTCACTGCGCGTCTGGCCACCGAGACGAGCACTTCCCGGCGAAGGTCCCGAAGATGCAACCGCTCGATTTCTAGTGCTTGGTTGGCAGCGTCCTGCCGGCTATCCGAAAAGACGATGCCCTTCGGTTCAGCGCCAACCGCATGTAGCAGCTCGAACAATTCGGTCGCGACAAGCTGGGATGCTTTCGTGACACCGGTTCTGAATGCCCGAATCGGAGACCGTGAGCGACTTGACGCGGGACGATTTGAATAGTCGGTGCCACAGTTTGGGCAACAAAACGGCTGCGCTGTAGGCTTGCCGCCGGTCTTGCCCTTGCCAGATGCGGCTGAGAGGTTTTGAAAGTACAGGTAACCGCCAATGTTCCCGTCAGGCACATCGGAGCCTCGTGCGACGACTCCAGTATCGACATGAAGATGGGCAGGCTCCCATCGATCGTAGTCCTTCTCCGACTTAGCCCATTCCTCGCGACGAGGCCAAAAGACAGCGAACTCCTCAAGGCTCATGCGGTCGTAATACTCCGACGCTGCTCGTTCCGGCAGGTGCTCTAGGTCTGCTGATGCAGGTAGCAGTTCGGTCGCCGAAGTTAAGCTGCTTTTCTGGCCGCGTTGACCGCCAACAAACAGGTCGCCGCAGGCCTCGCAGTACAAGAGTTCAAAGAGCCTGCTTCCGCGTTTCCGTTCTGCGGATGGTGCTGCGTGGGTAAGCCCTCGCTCCACTGTCAGATGCTTGAACCGCGTCTCTTTTTCGACCAAGTAAGGGGCCGCAAACAGCCCTTCAATATTCCGAATAAACGAGTGCATACGGAACGCCGGCGTGTCGGGATGCACACGCACTGGCCAGATGCCAGATTCCGGCAAGGCGCGAGCAAGCATCAGCCCCCGAATGGCTTCATCACCACTTTCGGCCCGACTACCGAAAATTCGCTGAGCGACATCGATGACCGAGCACGCGCGCACACCATCGCCGTCGCGGCATGCGTGGGTCAGAACCGCTCCAGCCTTTTCCGCGACGCCCTTGACGATGTCTTCCATGGATCCTGCGTTGACACCCAGAGCAATTGCAGCTTGTCTGATTCGAGCGTCTAGCGGGGCGCTTGTTTGCAGTCGAGCGATAAATCCGCTCGTGGGGTCAATTGCTTCTCTAAAAAGGGCGATGAACGGCTCAGGATCGAGGTCGAGAGAGGAACTGTGGGGGATTGCGGCTACGCCGCGCACCACGCAATCCGCCCAAAATTCGGCGGAGGTGGAACCCGGGTTGGAGGGGCCGCTACTGGTTCCGAATGGCGCAAACAGGTCTCGAAGATAAGTGCGCGATTGAATGCCGGGGTCGCCGTCTATCGGCAACGAAGCGGACGACGCGAGAATCCTCAGCTTATGACGATGTTCAGGCGCATCAAGTCCCAGCCGCTCAATCAACGCCTTGATGAGAAACGATATCTCCGTGCCAGCAGATCCTCTGATCAAATGTAGTTCGTCAAAGACGAGATAGAAATACGCGTCGTCATTGGACTGCAACCAAGATCTAGTTTGGTCAAAAATAGGATCTTCAACTTCTCGAGACAGCATCGCACCGAGCATCGATGCGTTGGTGACCAAGACATCTGGCGGTGCTGCTTGCATGTCCCACCGCGACAACATCTCTCCTCCATCGGCCGCAGGGAAGATATACCGCGTCAGTTCCGGCGCACTTGTGCCGTTAGTTTTTGCCAGCTCCTTCTGGTTGCGGTCATGCAACCTCGCTGCGTCCTGATTGCGTTCGATCGCGTGCATCGCCGCACGCAGCTTCGTGCCGCGCCGTGAGCGTCTTTCCTTCTCCTTTTTGTCTGCGGCCAGTCGAGGGTGCGTTTCGTGCCCTGTCACCGGGCTTGCGCTCGTGTATTGGCCAAAGAAAAGACGGTTGCCCGCGAACCGCTCATCCATCACCTTCCTGGCATCATCGGAGTCTAGGGTTCGACGCAGTCGGACCATTTGATCTTCGACGAGCGCGTTCATCGGGTAGAGGACAAGCGCGCGAACCGCGGCGGGTCTTGATTCCCCAGCGCGTCGCGGCGCCCACCGCGAATTTGGCGTTTTCCACCAATCCGACTTCAGATAATTTGATGGCGGTGAGGACCAGTTGACCGCCTCATTGGCGAGCGCGGCCAGGATAGGCAACATAAAGCTTTCGGTCTTCCCTGAGCCGGTCCCCGACGTTACTATTCCGGGACGGCCCGCCAGCAAGCCGCGACGAAGCATCTCGACCTGATGGCGATAAGGGGAGTAGGTCGACCGCCGACGGATTGGGCCGGAGGTGGGTTCGCCCTCGAACAATCCAGACAAGGCTAGTTCCGCGAACGCCACACGCCCGTTGTCGCTCAGAGGAGAAAGAGGCCCATCCTTTCGCAGAGCCAGCTCCTCCAGTTTGGCATCGTGCGCTTCATAGCGAAGAACCGGCTCAATGTAAGGCTCTGTCGCCAGAACGTTGACGGCTTCGAGAAGCTTGCGTCGATTGTCTGCGACAACTGGATCCGCAATCCGAAAGTTGGTCTCAACGTAGGAAATGAAGAAATCTCTGATGCGAGCAAAGCCGCCAATTGGATCAAGCACAGCAGGTCTCCACGGTTACGCCAATGGTTTATGCAACGACATTTTTTCGTTCAGTTTCTGAACAACGAGATGAGCGGAACGACCGGACTGTCGTCGTTGTCGCTCAGGCGGAGGGATTCGAGACAAGCTCGCGTCGCTCGCATTGAGGAGGTAATCGTCAAGCCCTCGGTCGACGTGATCACGAGGGCTGCGCCGGTCGAAAGGTCGCCTATCCAAGGCTCGGGTCGAAGGTCTCGATAAAACGCCGGGCTGAGCAACATCGGCGCGAGCGCCGGCGAGCCGTTGTCAATCGCGTCTTTGATATCAAGAACGACGCCGTGTCGCTGGATGGCGAGCGCATCGTCGCTGTCAACGTCGTTGACGGTCACGCAAAAAAGCACATTTCGTGGCAGCTCTCCACGCCTCGCATGCTTTGCGAGCGCTGGATACCAGTAACGAGCAGCCGAGTCGTCTGCTCCCTCGATGACTGCGAGCGTGCAGGGCGCGGCGTCATTCGCATGAGCGTCGACAGCCATTCCCAATGAGGTGGGGATGCGAAGCCCGGCCCGCATCCAAAGGTCATCTACGCAGATGATCGTTGGATCGGCCACCAAGGAGGCGCTACTCCCAGACGAGAACATGACTTCGGCGATGTGCAGGAATTCGCTTACTTGCGGTCCCGTCAGAATGGGAAGATCCGCCGCAAGCATGAGCGTCAGAAAATGTTCCATCAACCTCTTGCCCTCAGAGGTCAGTAGCGCACACTTATGAATCGCTTGACGAACGTCTTTGCATGCCAGAGGGACGGCCCTGTCCAACGTTGTGGCAGGAGTGATGGATCGCGCGAGCCTCGTAGGCGCGTCAGCTATAATCTTACTTTTCCGATTTTCGATCTCTTCTAACTGGCGCTGAGCGGCGGCAACCTCCTCGTTCAATGAGCATATCGTCCCATCGAGATGGGACTGCTCATCCTTGAGAACGGCGATCGATTTGGCTAGCGATGCGCTCTGCTGAGCTAGGCGATCGACCTCGATCTGCATTTCATCTTTGCGACGTTCTACCTCCTCTACGATGGCTGACTCGTGCTTCGCACGGAGTTCAGCAAGCTCTTGATTTAGCTTCCGCTCATCGTCCGCTCGCCGACTCGCAAGCGCTTGCTGTTGCGCGCGCTCATCGTTTCGAATACTCAGTTCTAACTCGGCCCTACGGGCCTTCTCCGAAGCCCGGAGGTCTTGCTCGAGTTCGGTTAAGCATCTTTCACGCTGAACCTTGATCTCTTGCTGCAGCTCACGGTCAAGGCGAGCTTGAATCAATGCTCGGTCCCGCACCGCAATTTCCGCAATCTGGCTTTCGATAAGGCGGGAGACGGCGGGAGAGGCTTGCAGCGCTTCGGCGAGCTCTCGAAGACGCTCACGGTTCGCCAGCAGATCCTTGGCAAGTGCTCCGCTACGCAAGGCCTCGTGCGCGGATAGCAGGTCTTCGGCATTGGAACAGACTTGACCTGCGTTGCTGGCCGGATGCCCGAACAGCGACTTCAGGAGCGCCTCAACGCGGCCGTCATAGGCGGCGGGCAAAGCCTTCAAAACTCTCGAGATGTATTCCTCGTCAGATGCCCAGTCGCAAACGGAGATCGCGGCAGTTTCGGGAGGAAAATCGTACAGCTGTACATGGCTCTCGGCATCGGGCATCTCGAAAAGGTTCTGTGCGTCAAACGGATACACGGGAAGCGGTCCCGCGTGAGACGCAAGACGCATCACGTTTCCCGACCGAATGAGCTCCGCTCTCAAAATTTCGTGTTGCCCAGTTCGAATGAACCAAGTTCCGCTATGGCCCGATGCCGGTAGTCCTTCGACCTTGAGCGTGGACCGCACTTGATCGGAACCAAGGTTCGATAGATCGATGAAGTTGAAGAGGCGCCAGTGGTGCGCTCCCTTGTAGTGAACCTGGATATTGCCCTTGTTCGGCGCAATTTGTAGAGCGACCCAGTCGTTTTCCCTCAATGACTTCGTTTCAGCTCCTCGAATTTCGACGACGCCTGTCTTGGGAAACAGCTTATGCGCATTGCGAACGGGGGTCCATTCGGTGCCCGAGCGAGAAGCAGAAATTGCCACGAGAGCAATGACGTCTCTTCGACCCGCGCAGCGACCCGCGTAAATGGGTTGTGTGCTCTCGGGTGCCTTGTCCAAGTTGATGAGGCTGCTCATATCGTCACCTTTCCGTTACGCCATTGTGTGCGAAAGCGTCCTTCCGATCGTCTTGACAATGGATTCTGGAATCGGCCCTCCGTGGTTTCTGTTTCGGTCAAAAGAATGCAGTTTGGAAGCAGGCGTGCTACGCCCTTCAAGTCCTCTTTCAAGGCGGGATATACATAGACACCGTTCACCATTCCCGCGCTTCGCATAGCGCGACGCCGCACGTCGGTCGCGATGGAATCTGGCAAGCCTCCATCATTGCTGACTCTCAGGAGTGCATCGCCGCGTTGTTCGAATAGATGCTTCTTCGAGGCCGAATGAGCGGCGGCGATTGCTGCAGTTCGAGATAGGAAAAGCTCGATACCCTTCGGAGCCTTTACCTCGAAAAGGTCATGATCGCGTTGCGCCTTATGTACGAGGCGGGTCAGTGTTGTTGTCGCGCCTCTATCCTTTGCAGCTCTCAGAAATCGGTTGGCGCTCCAGTCCCAGAAATCGGCAGCTTCGTATGCGAGCGCGATCCGCGGCGTCGTTCGGAACGCACACGGTGTTTGCACCGGCCGCTCTGGGTGGAAGAGAAGGGGCCATTCCAGCTGCGACGCAATGTGTGATGCTTCTATCCCTGTTGCACCGATAATCGGTGGCGCCCATGGCCCTATGCCCAATCGACGGATGCACGTTCCGCCACTGGCTTGCACGACAGAACGGAAGCGGTCAACAAGGCGTTCGCAGAGCGCGCCTTCGACTTGCACGATCGGACCTTGTTGAGACTGAATTTCAATGAGGCCCGGAGGAACGGGCGTCCACACGCGGCCCCGCCAACCGCTACGTAGCCTCGGCTCGATGATCCCGCCGTCCCGAAGGATTTGAAGCAATGACCATGGATTCATTTCATCGCTCGCACGCGCGAGGATCTGGATCAGGGCGGCTTCTTCCCATCCGGAAGCGCCACTTGCATAGATGGCCTCGAGGAGGTCCAGGCTTTCTATGTTGCCGTCTTCCCATAAGAGCTCGTTTCGCAGCCCCAATGGTGGAAGTGGGCTCCTTGCCCGCGGCCAATCCTCCAATCGCTCCAGCCGATATCGAGCCCCGTCATACACGGAATGTGGAGCGGCATGGGAAGAGAACGTGAGGCGAAGACCCCAATCAACATGAGCCTCACCATGCTCGGACTTCGGAGATATTGTGAACGAGCCATTGAGATTGCCGGCCGATTCAAGTCGGCCATTCTCGGCTACCTGAAGATCGCCTGATCCTTCATCAGAACGCGTGACGCGGTGTTGTTCGGAATCAGACTCAAGGCGAGGAAGGAACGCCTTACGCCCGAGCCATCCTGGACCTATCCTTATGCCTTCGGTGGCGGCCGGCCGAAAAACCTGGTCGCCTTTTAGCGCGATCAGACCCGCTGTGCGCAGTACATCGATGGCTTTCAGCCCGGACGTCGCTTTCACCGTGAAAAGCCAGTTCTTCTCCTCACGCAGCTTGCCGAGCCGGCCGTCAATTGCTTTCCGATGAAGAGGCGAAAAGGCGACGATCACCTCGCCAGACGGGTTCCGGATTTCTCGGTCCAACGACCAGCGCCCCAGTCCAGAGTGCCTAAAAAATAGAAGACCGTTTTTGCAGCTCGCTGAGAAATTTGCGCTTGTTACTGCATTTTCCTGGGACAAGGCCTCGTGTAATGACTCGTAGAGTCGACCGCCGTCCTCCCGCGATGGTGCCCCCAGGTAGAACTGGCTTTCGTCCTCCTCGAAAAGCATATCGATTTCGACGTGATTTCTATCCAGGCGATGAAGCTCGGATCCCACTTGCGTAAGTAGTCGCCAAAAGCGATGGTCCGCGAGCGCACGCCTTTGCCGGAAATACGCGTCGTCGAACTCGTCGAACGCCTGATTGAGCCCCCAAGAAAGCTTTTTGCCAATGCGGAACCGATGAAACAGATTTATCGCAGCATTGGGGCTTTCCTGCGCTCGTGGATGCTCATGCAGGAAAGCCTCCACCATTCGAGCATCGGAGCGATTGGGGAACGACAACCGGCGGGTGTAGCCGATTTGTGTCCAGCTGCCTGGATCTGGCAAAACAAGTTGGCGGAAATCGTCGCCGGCTTGAACTCGTCTCTGGAGCCACGCCTTCAACTCCTCCCACATGCTAGCAATGCCTTTAAGCTGCATGAAGGTGTGCGGGGAATCGAGCCACAACGCTAGTCGTTCTCGATATGCTCCAGCGTTATGGTATTCACCGCCGAGCAAAGTATCGACGAAAAGGGTGGCTGCTAGATAGAGAAAGCAGTTTGGCGTAGATGGAGACGAGAAACGTTGAGAACCGATCGAAAGCGATTGCTCAAACCAGCGATCTCCTTGCATTTGCCTCTGGAACGCCAGCGCGACTTCCTCATGCGCGTCCTGTGGAGCGCCGAGTGCGGCAGCCAACGTTGCCGATGTGACCTCAAACGATCGTATATCAGTTGAGTTCCCGGTGGCATCGACCTTGAGGAAATAGTCAACGAGTGCCTTCTCCCACGCGTCGAACGTGGCTGGTGCCCGCCAAGACATGGTCCACTCTTTCTATTTTTCAGTGCGCCGGTTTCGTAGTGCGCCATGCAAATATTCTGCATCAGCCGCTCGCTCGAGCCCTTTCCGTGGTTATAACGGTCAGGCTGCCATAGGTATTATCGACACAGTTGCCGAAATCTTTAGAGTGAAAGGCAACGTAGCCTCAAGACAGCCGTTGTTCATGGCGTGCGATTGACAAGCACCGAGAGCGGCTGCGAAGGTCGATCATGCGTGCGCCGGACCCGGCCATCCCTCCCGATCTGTGGGGACCGGCTTGTTGACATAACGCCGTCTTGTCGTTCGTCGCATCACTGTGAGTTTACTCTTTCGCGCCAAGAACATAGCGTCTGCCTTGGGTCGTTATCTACACGGTTATCCACTAAAGATGTGGATAGCTCTCGCCGATGCGTTCATGAAGCTCGTCGATAAGCTCAAAGCGATCGCTTTTTTGAAAGCGCGGGTTATCGGGCCATCGCCGTTTTATCGATGGTTCTCGCCGCCGTGGCCGCAGCGGGCCGCATCGCTCAAGTTTTGCCCCGCCGGTCCGATATGAAGTGAATCATGGCCCGGCTATCGAAGCCGTCAGCGCCTGCAACCTCGATAAAAACGACAATGGCCACGGTTCATCCGCCCTTATCCGACATTCGTGCGACTTCGCCGGGTGAGTACGTCGAACTCGACATTTTGAAGGCGCTCGCCGCGCGGCTTCCGGATGGCTACACGCTGTTCCATCGAGTCGACTGGACCTGCGCCGAACCCCGTCGCGACAGCCATGGCGAGCTGGATATCGTCGTGGTGAACAGCGCGGGCGATATGGCAGTGCTCGAAGTCAAAGCCGGCTCGCTGGATGGAGCGGAGGGCGGATTATTCAAGCTCTACGGCAGCAAACGCAAGAACGTCGGGCAACAGGCCGGCTGGCAGTTCAGAGCGATACTTCAGCGCCTCAGGGCCGAAGACATCGACGTGCGGCTGCTGCATTTTCTCGTGTTGCCGCATCACCGGATCGGTGACGAAGGAACGATCGACTATCCGCGCGAGCGTATGGCGGACGCGGAAGACTGTCTGGATATCGCCGGTTTCGTGCAGCGCAGACTCGGCACAGGACGCCCCGGCCCGGTCCGCGAGCGGGTGCATGCCTTCCTGCTCGATCGCCTCGACGTGCAGCCCGATATTTCCGCGCAGGCGGGCACGCTGGAGCGCCAGGTGAATGCCATTTCCGGCGGCCTGGCGCGCTGGGTGCCGCGTATCGGTATCCGAAGCGGCGTCATTCATGTTCGGGCGACGGCCGGATCGGGAAAGACCCAGTTGGCGCTGGCCTTATTGCGTCAGGCATGCGTGGCGGGGCAATCGGCATCGTTTGTCTGCTTCAACCGGCCGCTCGCCGATCAGATGCGCGCGCTGGCGCCGTCGAACGTCGAGGTGTCAACCTTTCATCGCTTGTGCTGGGCAGCGGCGGGGAGTGCATCGGGAAAGCCGGATTTCGACGCGCTCGCCCGGCGCTATCTCGCGGAAATGGAACGCGCCAGCCCCACGCTCGATATGCTCGTGATCGACGAACTTCAGGACATGCAGGCGGAATGGGTGCAGGCGCTGATCGCGCGGGTGCGCGAGCAGGGACGTCTCTACCTGCTGGAAGATCCCGAGCAATGCCTGTATGCCGATCGTGCTCAGATCGAGATCGATGAGGCGGTGACGATCACGGCGCGTGAAAACTATCGCAGTCCGCGCAGGATTGTGGAGACCATCAACCTGCTGCGCCTGACCGATGAGCCCGTCACGCCGAGTGCGCCGCTTATCGGTGAGCCGCCGCGCTTTGTCACGTACGGCGTCGCAGCGAAGTGCACTGTGCAGCAAGCGACCGCCGATGCCGTGCGCCGATGCTTGGCCGCCGGGTACGCGCTGACGGACATCGTAGTGCTGTGCTGGCGAGGGCAGCAACATTCGGCCTTGCTCGCGGCCGATACGCTGGCGGACTGGACGCTCAGCCGCTTTACGGGAACTTTCGATACGTCCGGACGGCCGGTGTATTCCGAAGGCGAACTGACGATCGAAACCGTGCGCCGCTTCAAGGGCCGCGCGGCCTCCGCGATCGTCCTGACCGAAGTCGATTTCTATTCGGGCGATGTCCTGTGGCGCAGCCTGTTGTTCGTCGGACTGACACGGGCCCGCATGCACGTGGAGGTCGTGCTTTCGGAAGCGGCAGAGTCTGTGCTGGCGAGCCGACTGGCCGGTGCTTGAGCGCGCGCGCCGTTTGTGCGCCGCGGCTGCATCGGCTGTTCAAGAAACGCAGCGCGCGTGCCGTAATCACACGTACCTCAACCTGCACGCGCCGCTGCACTATGGCTGACATCGATCTGGACATCATGCGACTGCTGCCCGATTCGGGCGCATCACACGAATACATCAGCACGCCCGCGCTTCATCAGAAACTCGAGCAGGCCGTGTTCGACGCGCCGTGCAAACGAACCGTGCAACGGCGCTTATACGCGTTGCAGGACGATGGTTTTGTCGAATCGGAGCGGCATGGCAATGCCGTCATGTGGCGCCGCAAGGCCGGAGCAAACGGCATTGCGTCGAAGGCTGGTTCACTCATGACGTTCGATGAAGCGCTCGCGCTTCAGACTCTCCGGCGTTTCGCATCGCGGCAAGTCCCGGTGCTGGTCTCGGATGCGCTGTCCTCTATGTACGCGATGGCCGAGACGCGCCTCGCGCGGCCGCAGAGCGAACGCGAACGCAAAATCGCGAGTTGGCCGCAGAAGGTTGCGATCGAAAGCGCGAGCTTTCAGTTGCAGCGGCCGGTCATCGACTCGACCTTATTTACCAGCGTGTCCTACGCGCTGTTCGAGGAGCGAAAACTCGATATCGGCTATCGCGCGCGGCATAACGGCGGGCTCGAAAAATCTCAGGTGATTTTGCCGCTCGGTCTGGTCGAAGTCGGCACGCTCGTGTATCTGATCGGGCAGCGCGATACACGGCCGGAGCCTTTTATGTATCGGCTCGACCGGATCGTGCGCGCGGAGGTTTTGCTCGAATCGTTCCGCTATCCGGCGTCCTTTTCACTTGATCAGTATGTGCGGACGCAACGGAGCTTCGACTTTCTGGTCGAGAAAGAAATTGCTCTCGACCTCAAATTCTCACATCACGCGGGTCATCATTTGCTCGAATCGCCGTTCGCGCCTGATCAGACTCACGAGCAGCAGGACGACGTTCTCCGTGTGCGCGGCACGGTGATGCTCAGTCAGCGTTTGCGTTGGTGGCTGCGCTCGTTCGGCCCGCATGTCGAAGTGCTCTCGCCGCAGTCGTTGCGCCAAGAACTGGCGGCCGAAGTCCGCGAACTTGCGCGAATCTATTGCGAGTCTTGCTCGAGCGTCGCCTAGACGCGCGGTCCGACCGAAGCGGACACCGGATGTCCGAAGCGCACGATATCGTGCTTGTGCGCAAGCAAATCGGCGAATTTGCAGGCATTTCGGACTTTCGGCCTAATCCAGGGATCATGACTGCTCCGGCGCTAGTAGCCGCCCGAATTCATTTTGATGTTGGCACTTAATTTCTTCGGGTAAATGTCGTCAACCTGATAGCGAGGCAGCAACAACTCAGGCTTGTCGCTGCTCCCCACAGATTCCGCCAACGCGGGTAACGGGAAAACATAAAAAACAATGCAACGAGGCACGGCGGTAAATGAGCGCAGCGAGGATCTGCATCAGGTTGTTTTGAGGGAAATCGAAGTATTGCTGAAGCGCCTGGATCATGAGTCTGTCGACCCGGAAGTGACGAAAGTGCTCAGGCAAGTTCAGCAGTTCGTTGCCCCTGTTCATGATGAACTGAAAACGCGCATCGAATCGCTGCGCGATCACGCGCGCTGGGACAAATTCACGATTGCGTTTTACGGCGAGACCAACGCCGGTAAATCGACGACCATCGAGACGCTGCGAATACTTCTCGGCGAGCAGACCAAGCGCGAGGCTCACGCCCGGTTTCGCTCGCTTCAGAAAGAGTTCGGCCTGAGCGATGCGGCGCTGGCCGCGCTGCGTCAGGACATCGAGCAGGCGCAAGCGCACGTGGCGACATCGCAGACCCGGGCCGATGAGAACGCTGTACGCCGCGACGCAGCCCGCAAGGAATGCGAGCGCGACGTGCTGGCGCTGCGCGAGAAGATCGACGAAAAGAAGCGATCGGCGTCGTGGTGGCAGAAAATCATGCACCTGCTGCGCAAGCTGCCCGAAGAAGCGCTGCTGAGCCAGGCGATTCAGAAGGCGGGCGATGTCGAATCGATGCACGCCGAAGAACAAGCCTCCGACGAGGACGAACTCACGATCGCGCGCGAATCGCTTCAGGACCTGGTCGACCAACACGCCGACGCTCTCGCGCGGCTCGACGAACTCGCTCCGTTCGCGGACGGGTATATCGTCGGCACGGGGCGTTCGGACTTCACGCGCGACACTGCGCAGTACACCTTCGAAGCGGACGGCCAGCTTTTCGAATTGCTCGATGTGCCGGGTATCGAAGGCAAGGAAACGGACGTCATCAACAGTATCCTCGGGGCTGTCCAGGCGGCGCACGCGGTGTTCTATGTGACCGGCAAGGCGGCGCCTCCTCAAACCGGCGACGAAGACGCTCAGGGAACACTGGAAAAGATCCGCGCGCATCTGGCAGATCACACGGAAGTTTGGGCGATTTACAACAAGCGCATCACCAACCCGATCCCGCTGGAAAAGGCCGAATTGGTAAGCGACGGCGAGCGCGGCGGTATCCACGCGCTCGATGAAACAATGCGTGAGACGCTCGGCGATAAATATCGCGGCTGCATTGCGCTCAGCGCGCAGCCCGCGTTCCTGGCCGCGTCGGAATGCCTCGTGCCGGACTCGGATCTGGTGCGCAATCGAAACAAATTTCTCGCGAAGTTCGGCGTGGAAGAGGTGATCGCAAAAGCCGGGTTCAGGCATTTCGTCGACATGCTGACCGGTTCGATGGTCGCACACAGCGAGGCGAGAATTCGCGCGGCGAATCTCAACAAAGTTCACTGTGCCGTCAAAGACGCCGAAGTCGCTCTCCGGTCGGCGCAAGAGGAGCATGTTGGCCCGCTCGCGCTCGCATGCACGCGGGATTGGATCCGAGTCAGCGAGCAGTTGGATCTGACCGTGGATGCATTCGATCAGTCGATCCAGAACTTCACCTCCGAGGCTGTCTCGACGTTCGAATCCAACGTCCGGCGTGCCGTCTACCGGAAGATCGAAGCGGGCATCGGCAATGACGATCTCAAATCGGTGCTCAAGAGCGCGATCCAAAGCGAGCAGTCCGGTCTCGAACGCCTGCTGGCGGCCACGGTGGAAACCAAGTTGCAGACGTTTCAGGGTGACATCGGCAATGTGCTCGCCCGTTTTCGTGAGCGGCTTCAGCAACTCAAGCAGGCGTATCGGCCGACGGGCGAACGCGGCTTTCGGCGCGAGTTCGAATTCGACATGCAGTTCGACAGTGGCGTGAAATACGCGCCGCTCGTCGCCGCGCTCGTGGGCGGCGTGATGATGATCTGGAATCCGGTCGGCTGGGTGTCGCTCGCGCTCGGCGGTCTAACGATCGTCGTCAGCATCGCCAAGGCGCTGTGGGGTCTGGTGGACTCGGATTTCAAGAAGACTCAGCAGCGCAAGGCGACGAACGAAAACCTGGAGCGCGTCGTCGACTTCATGCGCGACGCGATGAACAGCAATTGCGCCGATTTGCGCACGAACATCGATGAGCGCATGGCCGATATCAAGGCCGAAATCGAGCAGTCGATACAGCAAACGAACGACGTGAATACCGAGCTGATTCAGGTTTGTGCAAACCTGAGCCGATATTCCCGCAAAGTGGCGCAGCCGCAAAGCGGCCGCCGGTCCAACACGAAGAAAAAAGAGGCAATGGCATGAAGCAGACCGTCGAGTCGTACAAGGAACGGCAAGCAGAAACGTTGAAGATTCTATCGGAGCTGGAAGGTTTTCTGGCCGAAGGCGAGGCATATGGCATCGATATAGACGCCAATGTGAAAGCCAAGCTCGGCAAGGCCATCCGCAGCGTTCAGGACAACAAGCTGCGTATCGCATTGATCGGTGGATTTTCGGAAGGCAAAACCGCGATCGCCGCGGCGTGGCTTGAGCGGCTCGACAAGTCGACGATGAAGATCAGTCAGGAAGAATCGTCGAACGCGGTCACCGTCTATGAGGCAGGTCCGGACTGTCTGCTGATCGACACGCCTGGACTGTTCGGATTTAAGGAGCAGGAAAACGAGAAGACGCACACCATCGAGAAGTACAAGGAGCTGACGCGCCGATATGTCAGCGAAGCGCACCTCGTGCTGTATGTGATGGACCCAGCCAATCCGGTCAAGGAAAGTCATGCGGAGGATCTGAAATGGCTGTTTCGCGACCTGAACCTGCTGCCGCGCACGGTGTTCGTGCTCAGCCGCTTTGACGCGGTCGCCGATGTCGAAGATGAGCACGAATACGCGCGCAATCTGGCGATCAAGCGCGAGAACGTGTCGGGCCGCTTTAGCGATCTGATCGCGTTGACCGACGCCGAACGCGCGAGCCTCGCCATTGTAGCGGTGGCAGCCGATCCGTTCGAAATGGGCACGGAATACTGGTTGTCGGAACTCGAGCGCTTTCGCAGACTGTCGCGTATTCCGCTTCTGCAGGACGCCACGGCGAAGAAAGTGTCGGCAGCGGGCGGTGTGGCCGCGGTCGTCGACGAAGCGCGGCGCAGTATCGCCCGCGATGTGCTCGGCAAACAATTGCCCGTGGCGGTGGAACAGGACGACAAGATCGCGCGTGAACTCCAGCAATTGTCGACGATGAACACGCAGTTGGCCACGCAGTTGACCGCAGCGAGCGGGCGGATCCTGGAGTCGCAAATCGGCTTGCGTGAATTCGTCACCCGTTTCTTCACCGACCTGATCCTTCAGGCGCGCACGCAGACGATCGACACCTTCGCCGAGTTTTTCGAGCGGCAGATCGGTGCCGGCGGCGCCGTGCTCAACGCAAATCTCCAAAACGCGTTCGACCGCCAGTTGTCGTCCGCGAGGCTGGAAGTCGACAAGATGAAGATCGGTTTCGTGGCCGAGGTCAATCACTTCAACGAGACCGTGCGCATGTACGGCAAGCAAGGCGTGAACTATGTCGTCAAGAGCGGCGTGATCAACAACACGTCGGTGCTGGCGGCGCGGGACGGAATCGTGAGTGTCGCCAAGGTCGTCGGACTGGATCTGGGCAAGATGCTGAAGTTCAAGCCGTGGGGAGCAGTCAATCTGGCAAAGGGACTCAACGGTGCGCTCGCCGCTCTGGGCCTGGCGCTGGAACTGTGGGACACGTGGGACAAGATGCGTCGTGAGGAAGCGTTCCGGAAGTCGATCGCCGAAATGGTTTCGAACTTCGAACGTCAACGCGACGAGTTGCTGGCGCTCATCGGCGACGCACAGTTCGAATCGCGCTTCTTTCCGGAGATGACGGAACTGCGCGCCGACGTTGAAGCGGTCAAACAAAGCGTTTCCGATGGCACGCGCCGTCGCGCCCAATTCCAGGCATGGCGCAATCGCGGCAAGGCGATCGATGCCGAGTTCAGGATGCTGGACGCCGCGTGAGGTCGAGAAGCGACGCCTTGCAGGTCGGATTTATCGAATGAAAAGCCGGCTTCGGACACGGTCTGACCGAAGCCGTGCCTAGACTGACGGTCACGCAATCGCCGATTGCGCTCTCAGGGAGTTCGATATGCTGAAGACTTACTCGCCGCTGGAACACCTCGCCGCGTTCGCGATCGTTTTTGTTACCGGCTTGATTTCGGCCACGGCCGTTTGCGCATATATCGATGAGATCCGGCGCGACGCCCAGCAAGGCGCGTCAGCCGGGCACTAGCCGAGCCTTCCATCCGGCGGAACCATGCCCATTCCAACATCACCGTTCCGGCTGAGCTGCGTGGACTGCGGCTGCAAGCAGATCGTCGTACCGCGCAGCGATGCCATCGCCGTTGGTGGCGCGTGCCCGAGTTGCGGCAGCGAAGCCGTAAAACGAAGTCCGGCAACGCCGCTGGAAAGCGCGGGCGCCACACTCGCCGATACCTTGCGCACAAAGGTTTTTCGTTGGACCGGCTGAATGCCTTATCCGCCGTTTTGATTGTATCCGCTGTATTCGGCTCACTCGCTCAATGGTCAGAAACAGACTCATGTCCACACGGTCTTCGTCTCAGTTGAATTTCGTTGTTGCCCCTTCGCACGCGGCGGCGCTCGAAATCGCATCCGGCAGTCTTTCCGATGCCGATTGCATCATGACGATGCGTTCGGTGCTCTCCCGTTACGCCGCTTTCGATGCCAACGCCCGCGCGAGCATGTATCTGCAACGCGTGGTGAGCGTCGGCTTCGGTGAACTGACGCTTGCGGATCAGATCTTCGTGGCGGATGCGGCGGCGGCGCCGGGCCTGCTCGCCGTGCTGCTTGAGTCATTCGAAAGTTGCGACGCGCGCGTGCGCTTCGCTGGCGAACGCGCCACGGACGGCGCGCAGTGCGCAATCCATCTAGAAGATGCGCACGTGTGGATGAACGAAGACGATGACCGCTGGTACGCATCCAATCTCATCGAATCCGACGAGCCATGGCCCGCTTCAGCTAGCGACGACATCGAAGTAACCGACGAGATCGACGAGATCGGTGCGGTCTGTGAAGTCATGCCGGAGCAAGCCACCGGACGCGCCCGTTCTCCCGGCCGCTATCGCGCGGCGCGCGCAGATGCCAGTGTCGGCAGTATCAGGCGGCGCATCGAGGCGGTATTCGGTCTGCCGGAAGGCTCGGTCGACCTGTGCGGACCCAACGGCCGCGCGCTGCGTGCCGATGCGCGTATCGCGACGCTGCGGCGCCGCTGGAGCGTCTGATGCGCCGCAAATCTGACGCATTTCCTCGACACGCCTGCTAACCGACGCCTCCATGCACGATCCTGTTTTCTTCTTCACCGAACTCGATGAAAGCCGGCGCCCCAAGGGAAGTCGCGATCCGGTCGGGCTGGAACCCATCTGGTCGCAGGCCGGCCGCAAGCTAGTCGGGAATCTCACGACGGTTACGCGCAGTCTGGACAATTTCATTCTGACGCTGCTCGGCTTCGCGGTCGCCGCACGCGGCAGCGGCGGCCAGACCAATGGAGTCGAGCCGGACAGTCCCTTGTTCTATTTGCGCTTCGAGCGTTTCGAGCAACTCGCTGCGTGGGGCCGCGTTGCCTTCGAACGTTCGGACGTGATCGGCACGCGCATGATTGCCGCGCGCAACGATGCGCGCAATGGAGGCACGGTCGCGATCGGTGCTGGCGCCGCCGCGAGGATTCTCGGCGATCAACGTCGCTCGGGTCTGTGGGGTTTGTATTCGAGCGCCCTGATGGGCACGAAACTCATCGACACGAAGCGCAAGCTCACGCCGCAAGGATTTCGCCTCGTCAAACCGTTCCTTGATCGCTATCTGTCTCCCGCCATGGGCACGCTGCGCGCATGCATGGATAACCCGGCGCTCACGATCGACGTCGATCCGGCCACACTCGATGTCGGTCCGCTGCTCGACTCGCACGGACGCGACGAACTGGCCGCGCACCTGCTGCGTGACGGCGATGGCGACATGCAGCAGGCCATCTACGAGCAAGTTCGCAGCCCGAATTTCGCGCAGATCGAAAAGGTCGGCGTGCTTTTCAGAACGCTCGCGTCCGATCCGGCTTCCCAACCGAAGCTCGCGGCGTATGCGCGCAATGTCATCCAGCTCGAGCGGATGCTCGTCGTGGTGGCTGCGGCATTCGACTTTCTACTCGGACCGCAGCTGAGGTCATTGAAGCAGGTCGTGCAGCGGTTCGTCGACGCGGGATGGGGCGAACCTTCGGTCTGGAGCGCGCTAACGCCGCCGGAAAACGAGTTCCGGCGCATCTTCACCGGCGTCTGGCAACGACGCGTGGATCAGTTGTACCGGGTCGTCGGACATCTTCATGCGGGAGCCATCGCGGAGTTCATTTATGCGCTGCTCGACTTTCACGCCGGAATCATGCGCGAACGAGGCGGCCCGGCGTGGGTGTATATCGATGAAAGCGGTGCCATGCGCGGCATCATGGGCGAACAGCGTGCGTTGCCCGAACCGCGATCGCTGCTCGGGCGATGGAGCAACGACTATTTCATCGGCGCGTTCATTTCGCTGTTGCGCAGCACATCCGCGCACGCGGCAAGCGTCGATCACGAGGTGGCGGCATGACGAACTTTCGCACGCTTGAACACGGATTTCGTGAAGCCATCGCTGGCGCGCACATCACGCACGCGCTCTTTACCACCTTCGCGTTCGAAACGGATTTCTTCGAGGCGAACATCGTTCCACTGCTGCTCGATTCGTCCGAAGCGTTGTCATCGCACGAAGGCGTGCGTCGGCTTCAATTGAACGAGAAGCTGTGTGCCATGCCGGACGGCGAGCGGCCGGAGATCGAAGTTTTCATCGATGCGAACGCCGGGGATCGCGCCGTTCCGTGGGTGCCGTATCAACTGCACGCCGTGCGGCTGGGAAATGCGTTTCACGGCAAGGTCATCTTTCTGCGACTGGAACGCCGCGAGAACGGCCGCAAGCGCGTGGAATGGGTGCTCGGTTGCGGTTCGGCAAACCTGACTCTGAAGGGCTGGTGGGAAAACATCGAGGCCTGGCATTTCACACAGCCGTTTCGCGCCAGCGCCGTCCCGGCCGATATCTTCGGCGATCTGAACCTCATGCTCGACTGGCTTCGCGATGTGTCGCCGAATCGCCGTCATCCGGTACTGGATGCGTGGCAAGCGGAATCGCCCGCTCCGTCGAAGGCGAAGTCGGGGCAGCGCTTCGTGGCGCTGCTGGGGCGCGAGACGAACCGCTTCACGCGCCGCCTGAGTACGTTGTCGCGCGCGCCCGCAGGCACGCATGCGCTCGAGGTCGTGTCGCCGTTTTTCTGCAAGGACGATCACGTGGCTTTCGCGGAAGCTGTGCGCGATTCGCTCGGCTGCCGGGAGCTCAGAGTCTGGTTGCCCATCGATGTGTGGCGCGACCGTGAAGGTCTGTTGACGAAGGCCCAGTTCGATTCGCTCGGCGGTTCGGAAACGGTGCGCTGGGCGGCGCTCGCACGCCAGTCCGCGCTGCGCGAACGATGTACGCCAGCGTCGATCGAAAACAAGACGCCGCGCACGACGCACGCCAAAGTGATCCGGATGCCGGGTGTCTTCACGTTCATCGGCTCGGTGAACTTCAGCCGAGCCGCTTTCGATCTCAACTTCGAAGCGGGCTTCATTTTCGCCGACACGGACGAGAACCACGCGTGGCTCGAACCCTCCGACGAGGTGCCGGCGGCGTTCGCCGTGGGTCTGTGTGCGCCAGGCGAAAGCCCGGAGGCGTCGCCCAGCGGGCCGGTTTTTGACGTGACCTTCGACTGGGACGGCAGCGTTCTGACCGTGCTGCCGCCGAAGCATCCCGAACAGGCTTATGCAAACGCAGCGCTTTCGTGGCGCGATACCCTCACGCAGACTAGGTATGCGCTCGTTCCGGGCCAGGCAATGTCGATTCCGGCGCTCGCCGCGAATTTCGCCGTGCAACCGGTGATCGAAATCGACTGGCGAGTCGATGCATCCGCGAGCGGCACCGTGACCCTTTCGGTTCATCAGGAGAACCTCGACTTGCGGCCGGTGCCGCCGGAACTCAAGCTCGATGTCTGGAGCATGATCGATCTCTGGCGCAGCACCAGGGGCGCGCGGATCGGTGCGGGCGACGTGTGGCCGCGCGTCATCGAGCGCATTGAGTTGCAGCAGAACGTATCGCCCGATGCACCTGCGCATGCACCGGCACGCGAAGATTTGTTCGAGCGCATGACGCACATCCACGGCGCATTCCAGCAATTGCGCGACCAAATGCGCTCGCGGGGAGCAGGACGCGACGGCACGCCGGCACAGCAGAAACGCGCGCGCTATTACCTTTGCACCGACCGGACCGATTCGTTCAAGACCATGCTCGCCCGAATGATGTCGGAGGAGGGCAACGAGGAGTTCGACGAAATCGAAAGCTGGGTCGTGCTGCACTGGATCAAATTGATCGCGGACGAACACGCGGGGATCGGTGACGACGTGGCGCGCGGCGCGAGCGAGCTGATCGAAACGCTTCGCACCACCCGCCTGCGCGATCTTCCGCAAGACAAGCTCGACTGGCTCAGCGACGCTTTTCTGGGCGATCCCGATCAGGTCGAGACGGCCACGAACGACATCCGGCCGAAATCCGTCGAGGTTGCATCATGAATGACAAGCCGACACATCAGTCCGTGGCCTTTTTGCGCGAGCAGCATTTCTGGTCGCGTTCGCGCGCCGCTCAGATACTCGACCTGTCCGGCGGCGATCCGGATCTTGGTTCGCTGGGCGAAAGTCAGCTTCGCGGGGCGCTCGCGCTGCATTCCATGCTGTTGCGTCACGGGACCGCGTATCTCGCCGACGAAGTCGGGATGGGCAAAACCTACGTCGCGCTGGCCGTCATCGCTTTATTGCGTTGCTACAAGCCGGATTTGCGCGTGCTGTACGTCACGCCGTCGCGCAATGTCCGGGAAAAGTGGGCGAGACGCGAGTGCGCCGCCATGAACCGCTTGCTCGACCGGCAGCTTTCTAAATCGCTGGATGCATCGCGGCAGCCGAAGTCTTTCCGGCATGGCTGGGCATTCACGCCGCGTGAGGCGAGCACCGTCCTGGATCTCGTGAGTGCCCACGACCCCGCGCGAAAAGACGTCTTCATCTCGTATTCGGCGTTCAGTTTCCAACTCGACGACGATGTGAGCAAATGGGCGAAGTCGCTGAAGAATTGGCCCGGTGCGGATCAGTGGTCCGGCATCGCGGATAAAAGCGCGATGAAGGAAGCCGTGGCGCGCTGCACGTACGAGAAGATCCGCGAACATGGCTACGATCTTCTCGTGTTCGACGAAGCGCATCTGCTGCGATCGACATCGTCGGATCGCGCCAGATTCATCAAGCTGGCATTGCGCGGGCCGGAACACGAGCCGGTCTATCGCGGTGCGCTGTTGTTGTCGGCCACGCCATTCGATCGCGATCTCGGTCAATTGCGCGCGCAACTCGCGATCGCGGAGCCTCGCGCGGGGCAATTGCTGGATCGCCTGCATGGATTGAAGCCGCGCGACGAAAACGGTTCGCGCGACTGGAGCGATGTGCAGCGCGCACTCGCCATTTTCATGGTTCGCCGCTCTCACGCGCTCGGATGCGGCGATGGTCAGGCGCGCTCGCGGAATCAATATCGCGTCGAATATCGCCGTGCGGCGGCGATCGGTTTGCGTCAGCCCGCCGCGCCGGAGAGTTTGCAGGAACGATCGGATCGCTTGCTGCAACGTCTCTACACGGCCGTCGTGCAAAAAAGGCTGGTGGAGTCCGAAGAAGCCACCACCTTTCCGCTCGCCATGTTTTCATCGTGGGAGTCGTATTCGCCCAGGCGCTCGACCGGCGCCGCGAAAGAACCGGCCACCGAAATGCTCGATGTGCGCGGCGATGCCGCCAACAGCGGCGCGGAGCTCTCTAAAGATGCCAGTCTGCTGACAGCGCTGTCGGAGTCGTGGTGCAAGCGCTTCCCGCACGATGAGCCACCTCATCCGAAGCTTGAGCGCGAAGCGCGGCGTATTGCACAGGCCGCATTCGGCGCGGGCGAAAAGCAACTCGTCTTCGTGCGGCGTATCCGAAGCATCTCCGATCTGAAGGCGCGTATCGACGGCGCTTATGATGCGTGGCTCGCCGGGATGCTTTACCCGGAAACCGGTGTGCCGCAAGAGACATGGCGATGCTTCGGGCGTGACCGGAAACCGCGCGCGGCGGAGGAAAGCGTCGCTGCGCGCACGACAGCACCGGACGGACGCGACGAAGTATTACCCGCTTCGTTCGAAAATCTGTTCTGCTGGTTTTTTCGTGGCAAGACGGACAAAGCTGGCGAGCGACTCGCGGATGCATCCGGCCGGCCGACGCCCGAGCGTTTGCGCGAAGAGCTTACGACGCAGACGAACTGGCGCTCGCTGCTCGGTGAAAGCGACTGGCGCCGTCTGCTCAAAGACTGGCTCGGCGATATCGACCAAGATCAATACGGCGAACTGGCCCGCATCGCGAGCGAGTTCAGCCGGACTTCGCAGCGCACGCGCCTCGACAATTTCCGGCAACTGCAGATTGCGTGGCTCATCATGCGGCAGCGCGCCTGGCCGGAAGATTCCTTGCAGGGCAAGGCTTGTTCGCTGCTGATCGCCTGGTCGGCCAAGGCGTATGCGAGCGGCGACAATCACGGGCTCGCCGAAATCGATACGGCCATCGCCCGCGACACACTCGGCGCGCCGACGCTGATGAGCGGATTCGGCGCGCATGACGGACTGCTCGACGCGCTGTGGCCGCTTTGCACAACGCTGCTCGGCGCGTTGCGCGAAGGCCGCGCCGACGAAGATCTTCTGGCGGAATTCGATCTGTATCGAGAGGTGCTTTTCGCGGTGACGCGGCTGGATCATCCGTTTATCGACTTATGGTTGTCCTGTTCCACCGGCTCCGAATCGGATCGCCGGCTGGCGGTGGAGGAGCAAGTGCGCTCGTTCAGCCAGCGCGTGGCGGCACAGTCGAAAGACCGCGAGTCGTTCAACAGTTACCGGGTGTTCCGGCAACTCGCGCAAGGCTGGACTTACTTGCGCAAGACCAATCTGAGCGATATCGGAACCAGCGTTGACCGGCAGGCATGGCGCAGGGCGATCGCGCAGCGGATTACCTCGCTCGAACCGGTCGAATGGGCGAGCGGCCAGAATGCGGTCTCGCGGCCCGATATCGCGTGGCGCTTTCGCATGCCGGGCTATCCGATGGTTCTCGTTTCTACCAGCGTTTTTCAGGAAGGCGAGGATCTGCATACCTACTGTCGTCACGTCACGCACTTCGGCATCTCGGGCAGCCCGATTGGGATCGAGCAGAAAAACGGACGGGTAGATCGTGTGGGGTCCCAATCGCAGCGGCTGCTGAACGAGCGCTTCGCCGCCAGCGACGATGCGCTGCGTGATCGCGGCATCGGCATTCGCTTTCCTCATGTGACGGAAAGCCTCGAATGGCTGCAGATCCGCGATCTTTCCATGCGCCTGAATGACTACCAGCGCTCGCTGCATCGTATGGAGGAAATTCGCGAGCAGGATAGTCCCGACATGAAGACGGCCTTGCTCGACAACAACGATATCCCCGAACAATTGTCCGATGCGCTGACCTCGCCATTCGAGCCACGTCTGGCGACATGGCAGGAGATCTAGTGCGCCGTCTGACGAGATAAGTCGATACCCCGACCATCCGGCGGCCATGGTACACAGGACATGGAAAAGGAAAAGGAATGGTAGTCGATGGCACGGGCAATCTGTCCAGCCTGAAGATCGAGCTGGCGCGCAATGCTGACTGGAAGGTCCAGGCGTACGCAGCGGTCGTGGCGGCGCTCATCCGCGACAATGTTGTCCCGAAGCGCGGGCTCGCGATTTCGCTTAAGAGCAGGCTTGCAGTGGAAATCGCCCATTCTTTTGCCGGCGACGATTGGGCAGGCTATGGCGCGCATCAGCGTGCGATGCTCGCGGACAAGTATGAGGCAATCGCCAAGCGGATCGCTGAGAAATCAGTCGCGGTCTACATACAAGCGCCACAGCGAGGACTGGACTTTCGCGCGGTGGTCTCAGGGTCGCTCACCGAAGGGCAGGCGTGCGTGCGTGATTGGCTGACTCGGTTGGGCGTAACGAGTCAGAACACGCTGTTTGAGGTATTTGGCTTCACCCCGCCATATCGAAAGAAACCGGCTGCGCTTGAAGACAAGGACTCGGCTGGGGTCTCGGGCGACGTGCGCCTGATGGCTACAATCCGCGGCGATTTGTACGAAAAGCTTCTCGAGCGCGCGGCGCGCGAGAACGCGACTGTCGACGTGTTGGTGGAGCAGTGGATTGACAGCTTTTCTAACTGAGAGCACGTTCGCAGTATGGAGAATGACCACGTAAAAGCCGCGTCCGACCGTCACAAGCGCGAGATTCGGCTCGTGATGCATCACCTGGAGGGATACTGTGCCGCCTTCTACGGCGCAAACAGATCGGGCGGGAAATCGACGGCGTTGCACCCGGCCGGAGGATTCTCCTCGTCACCCACTGCTTTTTAACGGATCAACCGGGCTTCACTGATTGCTGGATCGGCCGGCACATTGTCAAGTTCGCTGGTAAGTTCCGGGAAGTTGTCATGCGCCCGGACGACGGGCAGACGCGGAGACGATGGATCACATCTGACAGGTTCGGCTCCCGCGTTCGCCGCCTCACTCGATCGCCGCGGACTTATCAGCCGCCTGTCTTAGCTGGGCACAAAAAACGAGCCCGGGTGAGGATTCGTTGAGATAGTGCACGGTTAGACCAGCACGTTGTCCATCAAGGTCTGGCGCAGTTCCCGGACTACGTTGGTCCTGGCTGTCCAGTCCTCGCATACCGTATGCATCCCAGCCTGGCGATACGCCGGCCAGATCACGACGTCGCCCAGACCGTTGCCTTGCAACAGCGCGTGCAGTTCTGACACGACCAACAGCATCTTGAGTCCGCCGTGCGGATCGTCCGCCGTAGTTCGCCGCTGCGCCCGTCAGAGGCGCGCTGAACCTCCGACGCTACTTCAAGGTTGCCGCGCGAGTACCTAGGTGGCTCGGCCCTTCCAGCCATACAACAAGCCGATCTAGGACGTCGACGGACACGGCGGACGGTCGTGGAAGTCGCCAATAGCAGGCGGATCCGCGATACCGCAGTTGACCCATCGGTGCGTCAGTACCGGATCGTTAGCGGTTCTGGGAAGAATTGAGTGATGGGATAGGTGCTCTCAGGCGTGAATGCAGACGGTATCGTCGAACCGTACGGGGTGCACTCACTTGAGTTTGGGCTTTGTCGCACCGACGCGGCTGCCGCCGGCGCGGACCATGCGTCGGCTGCGACGTAGACCACGACATCAGCGCCCTGCCTGACGGCCATGGAAGGACGGGGTCCGTCGTAATACACAATGATGGGGGACCCGCTACAATTTGGGCCTGTGTACGGTATGAAAGCTGTATCGGCCCATTGGAATTGCGAAGCAGAATACTGGCTGTAGTCTGCAGTTGCCTGACGGCGCACCGCAACGAAAGTCAGAGCACCGTTGATCGTGAGATACACTCCGGGTTCGCTCCGGAACGTCTCAATCGGTCCCACCACTTTGCCCTGAGCATCGAATAACCTAGGAACCCGTCGATCGTCGGGTCGGTGCCCACCGCGACCCATATCGTCGGCAAACGACAAGCTCGAGAATAAGAGAAGCAAAACAACAAATGATCGCGAACGCATTTGATCCTCCTGCAGCTACGCGCTGAATTGTTTTGCACCATTGGGGGTTCAGCGGGCGCAATTAGGGCAGTGGGTTTCACCTGTACCAAGACTTTGGTAAGGCTATCGTAGGCTGCGAACGCCACGTATTCAAGCGAGATATCGGGCCGCCAACTCGGCGACGGAATGACGGCCAGCACGTACTACGCGAGGCGCTGTCGGACTAGCTCGAATCTCTTGCTGAGAGTTGGCAGCGCTGCCTGCGGCGGATTCGGATGCCCTTGACGCGCAGCGGACTGACCTATGGCGATTGTCGAAGAACGCTTGGAGGGTAGGGCGATGATCAACATACGTCCAAATGACTATGTTCCAATCCCAAGCATGTCGCACCGCGACCATCATGCCTTACCGCAGAAATTTCTGAAAAGCGACTGGACTGCTGACATGCAGCTAAGGAGACGCGGCCGGGACGCGTATTACGCGCAGCAGTCGATCGGCGCGTGGCACTTCGACTTCAAAAGCGCCGCAGTTTATTTACTCGCTGCATCAGCAGACACCTCTTTGTGAGGCGCGCACCGAGAACTTTCTTCGCGGGCACGACGTCGACTGCATTTGGGACTGAGTCAGGCGCCGGCGGTGCCCCGTCTGCTGGCAAGGGACATCTTATGACGCTGACCGGCCAGTTTCAGCATTTCGTTCGTAGCAAAAGTCGGCCACTTGAGCGGCCGCTCCTCCCGCGAAAGCCGCCGTATATTGCGCGTGACGTCTAGTCCATTGCCGCCGTAAGCCGGCCCCGTTTGAATATAGGTTTGCTTACGGCCTCCGTTTTCTCTGCGCACTGAGCCGACATTCCTCCGGACGGCGGCGATGGATAGCACTTCATTGCTCACTTGTAGCGGGATCAGACTGCTAACGACGCGGGTGCCAATTTCAAGTACGACACTCTCTGCACCATCCCGTGCATGGATGCGGCGACGCTGCTGAGCGTGCGACCAAAAAAGCGGTTTTTGACAATCAGCCAATCATCGCGCGAACAAGTAGCCCGCCTGAATTGCTGGACCAAGCCGCGTAGCACGGCTTGGATCAGCCGTGCGTTCGCAGCGATGGGAACGTGCTATGCTGACCAATGTGTCACGTAGGAGGTTACACCCATGTCTGAGTCAGTACCCTTGGAGGTAGCGCATTCCCTTCGCGAAGCCCGACATCCGGGCAGCGTTCTGAAGGATTTTGTGCTGCCGTGTCTGGATCTCTCGGTAAGCCAGGCGGCTCGAGATCTGGGTGTGTCTCGTCAAACCTTACATCGGATCTTCGACGCGAGCGCAAGCGTTACACCAGAAATGGCGGTGAGGCTTGAAGCGTTATGCGGAATCTCGGCCATGTTTTGGCTCGAACTGCAGTGTGCGTACGAGTTAGGCAACGCCCGCTCATCGCTGGCGCAATTGTTACCCCATATTCCTCAATACCGTATCCCGAATAAAGTGATGAAGAAGCTCGGAGCGACCGATGGACGCTAACACCCTTGATTCGACCTACGCAGAAACCGGGGTGCCCGGCTTGGATGACATCCTTGCCGGTGGCTTAAGCAGGGGCAACGTGTTTTTGCTTGAAGGAAGCCCTGGCACCGGCAAGACGACGATAGCGCTTCGTTTCCTAATGGCTGGCGCAGAATTGGGCGAACCCTGCCTGTACATTACGTTATCGGAAACGACGTCCGAACTACGACGGAGCTCACTGTCACATGGGTGGACGCTCGCAGACGAGATAAGCATCTTTGAAGTTAGCCCATCGGAGAACCTGCTGGACCCGGAACAACAGCAGACGCTCCTCTATTCGTCCGACCTTGAGTTGGGCGAGACGACGCGCGCCATCCTTGAAGAGTTCGAG
Organism: Caballeronia sp. NCF2; assembly: GCF_023631205.1. NCBI lineage: Bacteria > Pseudomonadati > Pseudomonadota > Betaproteobacteria > Burkholderiales > Burkholderiaceae > Caballeronia > Caballeronia sp. NCF2. The sequence goes on from NZ_JALQDN010000086.1 coordinate 53,127, forward strand.
CGGAATCGGCCCATGCGAGTCGTGATCGACAGCCTCTCGGAGATTCGTCTGCTTGCGCAGAGTTCGTTGCGCTATCGTAGACAAATCCTTGCGTTTAAACATTATTTCGCAGGTCGCGATGCGACCGTCTTGCTGCTCGACGATATGACATCCGAAGCTGCCGACAAAACGGTGCATAGCGTGGCTCATGGTGTCATCAAGTTGGAGGAACTATCGCCACAATACGGTGCGGAGAGGCGACGTCTTAGGGTGCTCAAGTACCGAGGACAGAAATTTCGGGGTGGCTATCATGACTTCGCAATCAAGAAGGGGGGTGTAGCAGTCTACCCACGATTGGTGTCCGGTGAACATCGCACCAGCTTCGCGCGAACTCAGATGACAAGCGATGTCGCGGAGTTGGATGCTTTGCTTGGTGGCGGGGTAGAGCAGGGCTCTAGTACCCTCATTCTTGGCCCTGCTGGGACCGGGAAAAGCTTGTTCGCCATCCAATTCGTTGCGGCCGCTGTGCGGCGAGGCGAGAAAGCGGCGATGTTCGTGTTCGACGAAGAGCTCGGGTTACTGTTTGATCGGGTCCGCACTATGGGAATCGATCTTCAAGCCATGAAAGAGTTGGGCAACCTCCATATCGAACAACTGGATGCTGCTGAATTGTCACCCGGCGAATTCGCTCACCGAGTGCGAGCCAGCGTCGACGGGATGCAGGCAAAAACGGTTGTCATCGATAGTCTAAACGGCTACCAGGCGGCCATGCCTGAGGAGAATGCGCTCGTACTGCATATACACGAACTGCTCCAATATCTTAACCGGCAGGGCGCAAATACGTTCTTGACAGTCGCACAACATGGTCTAGTTGGGGATATGAAAGCGCCGGTAGACGTGACGTACTTGGCAGACACCGTGATCCTTCTTCGCTATTTCGAGGCGCTAGGTCGCGTCCGCCGTGCAGTATCCGTCATCAAGAAGCGCACGGGTGCACATGAAGAGTCGATCCGCGAGTTTCGTATCAGTTCCAAAGGGCTGACGCTTGGAGGCCCACTAGACGAGTTCCAGGGTGTGTTGCGTGGAGTACCGACCTTTGTGGGGAATTCCGCGCCGCTTCTCACGCCGAAACAGGACTAGCCGTCGGATGTCAGAGATCGAACACTGTCCGGCCCTCATTCTCACGCCGTCTGGACGCGACCTAAGCGTAGCTCAAGAGCTTTTAACTGCAACTGGAGTCCAATCCAGAGCCCGTGCCGACATGGGGCACCTATGTGCCGGACTGAGCGACGATATTTGTTGCGCAATCATTGCCGACGAGGCGTTAAATGGCACTGATATCACCGCGCTGACACAGTGGATAGAAGCACAGCCCCCATGGTCCGACTTACCGTTTATCGTTTTAACGCGTCGAATCGGCACTACCGATCGCAGGCTTGTGGCCGAGCGGCTGACTAAAGCGCTTGGAAACGTGACGTTCATTGAGCGACCGTTTCACCCAACCACCTTCGTAAGCGTTGTGGAGACTGCGGTACGTGGCCGACGTCGCCAGTTTGAGGCTCGGGCCCGGATCCAGGAGTTGCATGAAGGGGAGCTGCGCCTACGCACAGCTTTAACCGCTGGGCAGCTCGGTTCGTGGACTTTAGACCTGGATACTTTGACGCTGACAGCATCAACAACCTGCAAGGCGATTTTTGGACGTAGTGAGGACGAGAGTTTCACCTATGAGCACCTTATCGCCAGTGTCCACCCAGACGATCGACCGAGAATGCAAGCTGCGGTGAAAAACAGCGTCCAGACGGGCTGTGATTATGTGATTGAATATCGCGTCGTCGTACCTGATGGATCAATTCGGTGGGTCGACATCCGTGCACGTATAGTGCTTGATAGTCGTGAAAAGGCGTCTCGGCTGGTCGGTGTATCTTCTGACATCACTGCGCGCAAGACAGCGGAAGATCAACTGCGTCGAGTCAATGAGACGCTTGAAGCGAAAGTCATGGAGCGAACGGCCGAACTCCAGAATGCCCATCGTACTGTGCTCGAGGAAATTCAACAGCGCGAAGACACCGAGAAGTTGTTAAGGCAGATTCAGAAACTCGAGATGATCGGGCAGTTGACTGGCGGCATCGCGCACGATTTCAACAATCTTCTCATGGCCATCATGGCGAATCTGGAGCTTGTGCGAAAAGAAGTGCCCTCACATGAACGCGTCGGCCGATTAGTGGATGGCGCGTTCAAGGGCGCGCAACGAGGTGCCGCACTGACGCAACGGCTTCTTGCGTTCGCGCGCCAGCAAGTGCTCAAGGTTGAGCCCGTGCAGATGTCGGGGTTAGTGTCTGGAATGACCGACCTGCTCGAGCGATCGCTCACCTCGGTAATCGAGCTGAGAGTGAACGCGGTCGCCAATCTTCCATACACGATGGCCGATGCGAATCAGGTTGAACTGGCAATCTTGAACCTCGTTGTGAACGCCCGTGACGCTATGCCGGACGGCGGTATCATTGAGATTACAGTCGACACTTTGTATTTGAAGGGTGACAGTGAACTGGCGGATGGGGAATATGTTCGTGTAACAGTCGCCGATACTGGCACAGGTATGGATGCCGCAACGCTTGCTAAAGCCACTGAGCCGTTCTTCACGACGAAGGAATTGGGTAAAGGAACGGGACTTGGCTTATCCATGATTCATGGTCTAGTCCGCCAGTTGCACGGGGCGCTCCGTCTAGAAAGCGAATCAGGAAGCGGCACGCGAGCAACGATCTGGCTCCCGGCCGCTGACACACGTGCCATGTCCGTCATCCCGGAAGCGTTGCATAGTGACGCCCAGGAAAATACCCCGCAGTTACGGGCAACGGTGCTGGTTGTAGACGATGATCCGCTGATTTCCTCCAGCACGTCTTTCCTGCTGCAAGATCTGGGGCAAATCGTGATTGAAGTGAATTCGGGTCACGCCGCGCTTGAAGTTTTACGTAGCGATCGCGAGGTCGATGTGATGCTGACAGATTATTCGATGCCCAAAATGACTGGACTTGAACTGGCGAAGGCTGCTCAGTTGCTGAGGCCTTCCTTGCCGGTCATCCTTGCAACGGGTTATGCGGAATTGCCCGAGGGTACAGAGGCCGATCTCCCGAAATTGCGAAAGCCATATCAGCAAAGCCAGCTCCTTTCGGAGATTGCCAAGGCGGTGATGCCTAACCATTGAGGCACCTGGCTTACGGGGGTTGAAGGTATTTCCACCTTCGTCACCCCATCTACGAATGGCAGCATCGGCGCGACGTCGTATGGCCGCTCCAAGATCAGTATCGGCCATCCGCATCGCACTGGATCGAATGGCTCTTGAGGGTCGCGTCCGGCAGTTCGGGCGACAGTCACCGCACGCGAACGACGCTCGACCGGGGTGTTTGGCAATCAGCCAAGTCGCGACGATTCTTGCCTATCCCTCGACGCAACTAATGGTCTCTGCTGGTCGACCCCGGTAAAATTGCCGCTGGGCTCAGCGATGCTTGAGAGCGGCCTGCAAAGCGAACCGCAGGTCCTCAGCCGTTCGAAAAGTCTGCGCTCGTAAGTCGGATGCTGCGCGTCGGACGCGCCAGCAACTTACGCCGGGCGATCGCTTCGATGCGGGCAAACCCGTCCGCAAACACTCTCACCGTTCGAGCATCATCTGCACCGGGCGGGAGCCAGAAGAACGTCTCCAGACACTGGCGCGGTACGACGCATGTGACGGTCTCCCCGCGCCACTCGAGGACGAAGGTTACAGTCTGCTTATCTGCAGAGATCTGCGGTGCTGGCACAAGTACTTTCATGAACGGTGTTGCGATCACTGGATGAAGAGCAAAGGGCGCTGCGTGGCGACACGTTGGGGGCACGTCGATAATCTTCACCAGTCTACCCGGTGCTTTTCTTCGGTTTCCTGATGACGCCGATCGTCGTCGACATGCAAGTAGATGCTAGTCGTGGTCAGCGATGCGTGTCCGAGGTTGTCGCGAACCATGCGCAGGTCGACCTTGCTGTCGGCCATGTGGGAACCGGCGCTGTGCCGTAGCCAGTGGGCGGAAGCCTTCTCGAGCAAATCGGCCCGCGCGCTCGGCGCATCGTCTCGCTCACGAAGGCGCGCCGCGGCGCGCGCGAACACATCCTTCACGATGGCATGGAGCGCTGCGCGTGTGAGAGGCGCGCAGGACTCGGCGCGTTCGTTTGAGCTCGCGGCGCCGATCGGCAGAACGAGCGGCGTATCGTCGTTGGGCGAGGGTAGCGCGCTCAATCCGAGGTGCTGCCGATAGCGTGATAGCTCCATCATCATCTCACGCGTGGCGGGCACCAACCGTTGCTTGTCGCCCTTGCCCTGAACGGCAAGCCACCAGCGCAGGTTGCTGTCCCCATCGCGTCGCACGAAGAACTGGCCCATGGTGTTCGCGCCGACTTCCGCGATGCGCAGCCCACCGAGATAGAGCAGCGTGAACAGCCATCGGACGCGGTACGCGTGGGCTTTTTCGCGGTCCGTTTCCATAGGCATCGT
>NZ_JALQDN010000087.1:0-119573 GCF_023631205.1 Caballeronia sp. NCF2
CGTTTCGCGAGCGCGCGGGGGGGGGGCGGGTGTCGAGCGCCGGGGGGTGCTGCAAAAACACGGGGGGGGGGGGGGGGGGGGGGGGGGGGGGGGCGAGGCCACCCCCCCCCCCCCCCCCCGCGCCCCGCCAGGCCGATGACGGTTCCCGATGAACGGACACGAAGGAGACGCGATGTATCTCACGCTCACGGTGGAGAGCTATCAGGGCAGCGCGCCCGATGCGCCGCTCGCGTGCCGCTTCGGCGCGGCGGGCGGCACCGTCGGACGCGGCCCCGGCAACGTGCTGGTGCTGCCGGATGCGGCGAAGACCGTGTCGCGCGTGCATGCGCAAATCGACTGGACGGAGGACGGCTGGCGGCTCGCCGATCTCGGCAGCAATCCGAGCCGGGTCAATGGCCGGCCGCTCGCGGGCGGCCACAGCGCGCCGCTCGCCGATGGCGATGTGCTGGAGATCGGCGGCTACCGGCTCGGCGTGCGGGCGATGGCGCGCGCGCCCGCCGAAGCCTTCGATGCGCCGCTCGGCGTGCACGACCGTCGCGGCTTCGATCCGCTGAATGCGGAGAGCGGCGAAACCGCGACGGCAGCATTCGCGCACGATCCGCTCGCCTTCGCGGAGGTGCTGGCGGATTCGCCGCTGCCCGGTCCGCGCTTCGATCCGCTCGCCGTGGCCTTCTGCGCCCATGAAGCGCCGCATCGGCTCGACGGCCACGCGGCGTTCGCCGGATCGCAGAGCGATCACGTTCCGCCCGAGCAGGTCGCCTACGTGCCGCCGGTCCGTGATGCGTCGCATGCGCCCGCGGGCGGCATTCCGCACGACTACGATCCGCTCGGCGACGTCGCGCTCGCGCCTTGCACGACGGCCGCCGCCGCGAGCGACGCCATCGCCGAATCGGCCTATGCGGCGCTGCTCAACGGCATGCGCGTCGATGCCGCCGCGTTCGGCAGCCGCGACGCCGCCGAGGTCGCGCGTCTCGCGGGCGCGATGCTGCGCACGGCGATGCGCGGCGTGGTGGACGTGCTGCTGTCGCGCTCGGTGCTGAAACGCGAAATCAGCCTCGACACGACGATGCTGGTCCAGCGCGACAACAACCCGCTCAAGTTTTTCCCGGACGGCGACGGCGCGCTCGCGCAAATGCTGCGCGGCGCGAGCGCCGGCTATCTGCCCGCGCAGACCGCGCTCGAAGGCGCTTTCGACGATATCCGCCGTCACGAACTCGCGGTTCTCGCGGGCACGCGCGCGGCGATGCAGCATCTGCTCGGCCGCTTCGATCCGCAGACGATAGCGGCTGCCGACGCGCGGCGCGGCTGGCTCGACTGGCTGCCCGCGTGGCGCAAGGCGCGTCAGTGGGAGCGTCTCGTCGCGCTGCACGCCGAACTGAGGCGCGCGAGCGCCGACGATCTCCAGGCGCTGTGCGGCAGCGCTTTCAACGACGCATACGAGCGGCAGGCGAACGGTTTCGCCGATGCGAAGCCGCACGCTTCTTCGAACAATCATTGAATCCAGGCGCGAGGCGACGATGTCCAGAAACAACAAGGTGGTCTGGTCCGAAGGCATGCTGCTTCAGCCGCAGCATCTGCAGCAGCATGACCGCTATGTGCGCGCGCAGATCGACGCGCGTTGCGCCGCGCTTCGGCCTTACGCGTACGGCTTCTCGGAACTGGAGATCGATGTCGAGCAACTGAAGCTCGGCCGCATCGCGCTGAACGCGTGCGCGGGCGTGCTGCCCGACGGCAGTCCGTTTCGCCTGCCCGCCGACGATGAGCTTCCGCTGCCGCTCGCCGTGCCCGAGGACGCGCGCGATCTGACGGTCGTGCTCGCGCTGCCCGTTGCGCGTCACGGCGCGCCCGAGGCCGCGTATGCGGCGCACGCTGGCCACGACGGCTTCGCGCGCCATCGCATCGAGGAAACGGAAGTGCTCGACAGCAACGAGGGCTCGACCGGCGCCGCGCTCGTGCAGGTCGGCAAGCTGCAATTGCGCCTCGCGTTCGAGAATGACGTGGCGCACGCGCATACGTCGCTCGGGATCGCGCGCATCGTCGAGCGCCGCGCGGACAACAGCATCGTGCTCGATGCCGCCTACGCGCCGCCGTGTCTCGACTATCGCGTGTCGCGCCGGCTCAGCGGATTCGTCGACGAACTCACGGGCCTCATGCACCAGCGCGCCAATGCGCTCGCCGCGCGCCTCGCCCAGCCCGCCGCGACTGGCGCAGCCGAAATCGCCGATTTTCTGCTGCTGCAGGTGCTCAACCGGGCGGAGCCGTTGTTCGCTGGAATTGCATCGACGACCGGTTTGCATCCGCACGATCTGCATCAGCATGCGCTGCAACTGGCGGGCGAGCTTGCCACTTTCAGCCAGTCAGGCAAGCGTCCGGGCGCGTTCCCGGCGTATCGCCACGAGCGGCTCGACGAGACGTTCACGCCGCTCGTCAACGCGCTGCGCGCCGCGCTCGCCGCCGTGATGGATCCGCATGCCGTGCCGATCGCGCTGGAAGAGCGCAAGTACGGCCTGCGCGTGGCGATCGTCCCGGACCGCGAGCTGTTCCGCTCGGCGAGCTTCGTGCTCGCGGTCAAGGCCGATCTCGCGCCCGCCGCGCTGCTCAGCGGCTTTCCGCAGCAGGCGAAGCTGGGGCCGGTCGAGCGCATCCGCGATCTCGTCAATCTGCAATTGCCCGGCATCGCGCTGCGTGCGCTGCCGGTCGCGCCGCGCCAGTTGCCATTCCATGCCGGCTTCACCTATTTCGAGCTGGAACGCGGCGGCGATTTGTGGCGGCAGTTCGCGACGTCGGCGGGCGTGGCGTTGCATGTCGCGGGGGATTTTCCCGGCATCGAGTTCGAGTTCTGGGCGATCCGCCCATGAATCCCCGGCCTTATCCGACGAAGGAACGCATTGTGAATGCATCGACCTTTCCGCAAACCGGCTTCGACCCGGACGACACCATCCTGATTCCGCAACCGGGCGGACGTGTCGCGGAGCGCGCGCGCACCGAAGACGCGCCGCGCGCGCCGGTGCTGCCGGCCGCGGCGAGCGGTTTGAATCCGCTCGTGCGCGCGGCGAATCCGCTGATCGAACTGGCGTTGCCGCTGCGTCAGCGGGCCGCGATGACCGACATCGAAGCGCTGCGCGGCGAACTCGTGCGCATGATGCGCGCCTTCGAGCACGATGCCCGCGCGAGCGGCGCCGACACCGAAACGCTCGCGGCGGCGCGCTATTGCCTGTGTACGTGCATCGACGAGGCGATCTCGGGCACGCCGTGGGGCAGCGGCGTGTGGGCGAGCCGCAGCCTGCTCGTGACGTTTCACAACGAAGCGTCGGGCGGCGAGCGCTTCTTTCTGATCCTGCAACGTCTCGCGCAGGACCCGGCGCGCAACATCGACGTGCTGGAACTGCTGTACGTGATCCTGTCGCTCGGTTTTGAAGGACGCTATCGCCTGATCGATGGCGGGCGCAGTCAGCTCGAATCCGTGCGCGAGCGGCTCGAACGCATCATCCGCGATCAGCGCGGCGCGTTCGAAACCGAACTCTCGGTGCACTGGCGGCCCGCCGAACGCGCGCGCCGCCCGCTCGGGCAGCGCATGCCGCCGTGGGTGTGCGCCGCGCTCGCGGGCGTCGTCGTGGTGGCGACGCACATCGCGCTCGCGATGAGCCTGAACCGCACGTCCGATCCCGTGTTCGACGCGCTCAACCGCATCCGCGTGAGCGAGCGTCCCACCGCGCCGGCGAGCGTGATCGCGCCTGCCGCGATGCCCGCCGCCGCCGCGACGCTTGCGACCTTCCTCGCGCCGGAGATTCGTCAGGGACTGGTTTCGGTGCGCAAGGCGGCGGACCGCTCGATCGTCACGATCAACGGAGACAACCTGTTCGCCTCCGCCAGCGCTACGCTCGATCCGGCCTACGACGCGCTGATCGGACGCATCGCGGATGCGCTCAAGAGCGTGCCCGGCAAGGTCGTCGTGACGGGCCACACCGACGATCAGCGGCTCGTGTCGGCGCGCTTTCCGTCGAACTGGCATCTGTCGCAGGCGCGTGCGGAGAGCGTGCGCGCGATGCTCGCGTCGCTGACCGGGACGCCCGCGCGCTTTTCCGCCGAAGGACGCGGCGATGCCGAGCCGCTCGCATCGAACGATACGACCGCAGGCCGCGCGAAAAACCGGCGCGTCGAGATCACGCTGCTCGCGCCGGGCGCGTCGTCGTGAGTCGCTCGTCACGCACATCAGCAAGGAGATATCGATGAAAAAAATCGCAAAAACGCTCAGGATGCCGAAATGGCTGACGCTGGCGGGCGTGCTCGCGCTGCTCGTCGTCGTGTGGTTCGAAGGGCCGCTGTTCGCGTTCAACGGTCACGCGCCGCTCGAAACGCCGCGCAGCCGCTGGATCGCGATGGCCGCGCTCATCGCGATATGGGGACTCGTCTGGGGCGCGCGCCTGATCGCCGCGCGGCTCGTCAATCTGCGCTTCATGAGCGGCGTCGCGGGGCAGGGACAGGCGGCCGCCGCCGGCAGCGCGGAGCTTACGGTGCTGCGCGAGCGCTTCGAACAGGCGCTCGCGATCCTGCGGCAGGCGCGCATGAAGGGCGTCAACGGCCGCCAATGGGTGTATCAGTTGCCGTGGTACATGTTCATCGGCGCGCCAGGCACCGGCAAGAGCACGGCGCTCGCGCATTCCGGCCTGCGTTTTCCGCTGCGCGACAAGCTGGGCGAGGACGCGATCGGCGGCGTTGGCGGCACGCGTCACTGCGACTGGTGGTTCGCCGACGACGCCGTGCTCGTCGACACGGCAGGCCGCTTCACGACGCAGGACAGCGACGCGCAAGCCGACGAATCCGCGTGGACGGGCTTTCTGCAACTGCTGCGCAAATATCGGCCGCGGCGGCCGCTGAACGGCGTCATCGTCACGCTGTCGGCGGCGGATCTCGTGCGCGAGGACGACGCCGCGCGCGATGCGCACATCCGCACGATCCGCAGCCGTCTCACGGAACTGAGCGAGCGGCTCGGCGTGCGCTTTCCGGTGTACGTCGTCGTGACGAAGTGCGATCTGCTCGCGGGCTTCACCGAATTTTTTGACGATCTCGGCGAAGCGGAGCGCAATCAGGTCTGGGGCATCACGTTCGCGCTCGACGAATCGCCGGGCGCGGGCGCGGCGCTCGCGGCATTCGCCGCCGACTTCGACGCGCTCGGCACGCGGCTGCAGGCGCGCGTGCTGCATCGCATGCAGCGTGAGACCGATGTCGCCCGGCGCGCGCGCATCTACGGCTTCGCGCAGCAGTTCGCGGGGCTGCAACCGGCGCTCGGACGTTTTCTCGACGGCGCGTTTCGCGGCACGCGCTTCGAGGCGTCGCCGCTCCTGCGCGGCGTGTATTTCACGAGCGGCACGCAGCATGGACGGCCGATCGACCGCGCGATCAGCAGCATCGCGCAATCGCTCGGCTTGCGTCGCGACGCGGCGTATAACCGCGATGCGTCGGGCCGCGCGTATTTCATCAACCGGATGCTGAAGGACGTGGTGATCGCGGAGGCCGGGCTCGTCGGCGCGAACGCTCGCTTCGAGCGCTGCAGCGCGTGGCTGCGGCGCGGCGCGCTCGCGCTGGTCGGCGTGATGCTGATGCTCGCGCTCGCATGCATGGTGGTGAGCTACCAGCGCAATCGCGCCTATGTCGCGGAATTCGAGCGCGAGACGCAGCATGTGGCGCAACTGGCGCGCGAGGCGAACGCGACGGCCGATCCGCTCGCGGTGCTCCCTCTGCTCGACGCGGCGCGCGCGCTGCCCGGCGGTTACGCGGACGCCGGCAAGCCGGTGCCGTGGCTCACGCGGCTCTGGCTGTATCAAGGCGACAAGCTCGGTCAGGAAGCGCGCGTGACGTATCGGCGTCTGCTCGATCAGACGTTGCTGCCGCTCGCGGTCGGCAAACTGACGCAGGAATTGGACGATGGCGGCACGGTCAATGATTCGCCATCCGAAGTAAATCGATATGAAGCGCTGCGTGCCTATCTGATGCTCGGCGACGCGCGCCATTTCGATGCCGCCGCGCTGCGCGCGCATCTGGTTCCGGCGCTTGCCGCCAACGCAAGTCCGGCGCAGCGAAGCGCGCTCGATGCGCATCTCGCCGCGCTCTTCGACAAGGCGCAGTTCGATCCGTCGCTGCCGCTCGACGATGCGCTCATCAAGGCGGCGCGCGCGCGGCTCGCGGAGTTGCCGCTGTCGCAGCGCATCGGCAACCGGGTGGACGGCGAGTTGGCGCAGGCGAACGTTCCGGCGTTCACCGTGAGCGCGGCGGCCGGTCCCAACGCGCCGCTGCTGCTGCGGCGCACGAGCGGCGCGCCGCTCACGACCGGCGTCGCGGGCGCCTACACGCGCGCGGGCTACGCGCAATACACGCGTTTGCGCGACGCCGCGCTCGCCAATGTCGCGAAGGACGCGTGGGTGCTCGGCCGCGACCATGTGGCGCTGACGTCCGATGGCATCGCTTCATTGCGCGCCGCGCTCGACGAGCGCTATTTCGACGCCTACATGCACGCGTGGGACAGCCTGCTCGACGATGTGACCGCTGCGCCCGTCACCGCGCTCGCCGATGGCGCGCGCATCGCGAACGAGCTTTCCGCGCCCGATTCGCCGCTCAGGAAGTTCATCGTCGCGGCGGCGCGCGAGACGACGCTCGGCGCGAACACGGCGACGCGCGTCGACGAACACTTCCAGCCGCTGCATCAGCTCGCGGGCAAGCCGGGCGATGCCACGGCGCTCGATCGCGCGTTTGCGCCGCTCAAGGACGCCGCCGTGTATCTCGATGCCGCCGATGCCGCCCGCAGAATGGGCCAGCCCGCGCCCGCCGGCGACGCGCTCGGCAAGCTGAGGCTCGCGAGCCAGACGAGTCCCGCGCCGCTCACGCCGGTCGCCGCATCGATTGCGACGGCGGGCACGGCGCTCCTCGAAGGTGGCGAACGCGCCCGGCTCGACGCGCAGTGGAACGCGAACGCGGGCCCGCTGTGCCGCCGCGCGCTCGATGGCCGCTATCCCTTCGTGCATGGCTCGACCCGCGACGTCGCCGCCGACGACTTCGGCAAGCTGTTCGCGCCGGGCGGTCTCATCGACGATTTCTTCCAGAAGAACCTTGCCGCACTGGTCGATACGAGCGGTCCCGTCTGGCAATGGCGCGCCGGCACGCCACCCGCGGGCATGCCGCGCGACGCGCTCGCGCAATTCCAGCGCGCCGCGCAGATTCGCGATGCGTTCTTCCACGACGGCAGCCGCGACATGTCGATCCGTTTTCGCGTGAAGGCGCTGTGGTTCGATCCGGCGGTGACGCAACTGAATCTCGACATCGACGGACAGCAGCTCGCGCTCAAACAGGACGGCCTTCAGTCGATGCTGCTGCAATGGCCGAGCGGCAAGAACACGGGCCGCGCCAGCGCGCAGTTCGATCCGGCTTCCGCCGCGCAAGCCGCGCCGCTCGACGCGAGCGGTCCGTGGGCGCTGCTGCATCTCATCGACGCGGGCAGGCTCGACGCCACCGCGCAGCCGGACGGCTACAAGCTCACGCTCGAATCCGCCGGGCGCAAGGCCGTGCTCGAACTCGATGCGACCAGCGTCGTCAATCCTTTCCGGCGCGCGCCGCTCGAACAATTCCGCTGCCCGGAGCATCTGTGATGACGTCGCCGGGTGTCGCCGGATGCTTCGGCAAGCTGCGCGGCAACGGCGATTTCGTGACGCGGCGTCTGCCGCAAAGCTTCGTCGTTCCCTGGGATGCGATGTTGCAGGCGGGCCTCGTCGCGGGCCGCGCGGCGCTCGGGCCTGCGTGGCTCGATGCGTATCTGACCGCGCCGCTGTGGTGTTTCGTGCTCGGCGGCGGCGTGCTCGGTGAAAGCAGCTGGGCGGGCGTGCTGATGCCGAGCGTCGATAATGCGGGCCGGCATTTTCCGTTGACGATCGCCGCGCCCGTCGAAACTCATGCATGGCCGATGCGGCGTCCGCATGCGCGCGCGTGGTTCGCGCAGTGCGGCGCGCTCGCGCTCGCGACGCTCGACAAGCACGCGAGTCTTGCGAATTTCGATGCCGGATTGCTGGCGTTATCGGCCGAAGATGACGCGAACGTCGTTCCGATGCCGCCGCATGCGGGGACTTGGGGAACGAGCGTCTGGTGGCACGCGCAAACGCTGCGCACGAGCGCCGGTTTGCCCGACGCCGCGTTCGTCGCGGCGCTTTTCGATGACCGTGCCGCTTAATCGCCGTCGAAGCAGGCGATGACCGCCGTGATGTTGTCCTTGCCGCCTGCATCGAGCGCGAGCGCGACGAGTCGCCCGCAGGCGTGGCCGATGTCTTGCGGCGTCATCGATCCGAGCACCGCTTCGATCTCGCCGTGCGGCACTTCGCCGTGCAATCCGTCGCTGCACAGCAAGTAGCGGTCGCCGGGCAGCCACGCATGCGCTTGCACGACGGGCGCGATCGACGGCAACGGCCCGAGCGCCTGCAACAGCACGTTGCGCGGCGGCAAATGCTCGATCGCGCCGGACTCCAGCGCCTGCTGATAAAGCGTCTGGTCGCGCGACAGTTGCATGAGCGCGCCATCGCGATATCGATACAGCCGGCTGTCGCCGATGTGAAGCGAAATCAGCCGCGCCGAGCCGCGCGGCTGCCAGATGCCCGTCAACGTGGTGCCCATCGCCCGATGCGCGAGCCGCTCGCGCAGGTTCTTCGCGTGAAGCGTCGCGTTGGCGCGATCGAGCGCGTCGGCGGCGGCGCGCATCGCGCAGGCGGAAGCATCGTGCACGGTGGCGTCGGGATCGTCGGTGCGCGCGCCGTCGGCGTGAATGCGGGACGTCGAATCGGCGGCGAGTCGCATCGCGATGCAGTCGAGCGCGGTCGCGCTGGCGCGCGCACCGAAGGCATGGCCGCCCATGCCGTCCGCGACCGCGACGAGGTTCAGCGTCGGATCGATCAGAAAGCGGTCCTGGTTCTCGCGACGCACGCGGCCGGCGTCGGTAAGGCCGAACGCGGTGCACGCGGCAAGGCGGATCGGCGTGTCGGGATTCATCGGTCGTGCTCCTTCGGATGCGTGTCGTAGTGAAGCGGCGTTACAGCCCGGCGTCGCGCTGGAATCGCGCGCGGTCGTGCTCGTTGGCGATCGCCGCCGCGAGCCGTTCGTGCAGCGCGCGCAGGCTGGCCGCGCGCGTGGACTCGCGTTTCGCGATGATCGTCGCGATCGGGCCGAGATAAACGGCGAGCTTGAGCGCGGCGGCGCGCACGTCTTCCGCATCGAGCGATGACAAAGCCGATGCCGCTCCGTGGGTCGTGCCCACGTTCGACCCGTCCGCGAAGGCGGCGACGAACTGCGCGCGGCCTTTGTCGGAGGGAACATGCGGCGCGAGCAGGGCGACGAGCGCCGGCAAATCCGGCGCATCGGCAATGCGCGCCGCCGCGCGCCGCACGAGCAGACGCGCGACCGGTCCGATCTGCGCGGCGAGCCGCGCTTCGACCGACGCGAGCGTGGCGGCGGGCCACATCGTGAGCGACGGCAGCGAGTCGCCGCGCATGGAGCCTGTTTCCGGCGCCATCGTTCGCGCTTCGAGAATCGTGCGGTCATCCGAGGTTGCGGGACTGCTGCCCGATGCATCGGCAAGCGCCTGCCGCAGCGCGTCGGCACTCTGATAGCGCGCGGCCGGACGGCGGGACAACGCGCGCATCAGCACGTCGTCGATTTCGCGGGGCAGCGCCGGATTGCAGGCGGACGGCAGGCGCGGCGTCTCGTGCATCACTTGCCGCATGACTTCGGCCTGCGAAGCGCCCGCGAACGGCCGGCATCCGGTGAGCATTTGATAAAGCACGACCGCGGCGGAAAACAGGTCGGAGCGGCCATCGACGGGATCGCCCGCGAACTGCTCCGGCGACATGTAGCAAGGCGTGCCGATCATCGCGCCGGCGAGCGTCAGCGTCGACGATTCGACATGCGCGACGCCGAAGTCCGCGACCTTCAGCCGCCCTTGTTCGCTGACGAGCAGGTTCGCGGGCTTGATGTCGCGATGCACGACGCCGTGCGCGTGCGCGAAGCCGAGTGCGGCGAGCAGTTGCGCGAACCAGTCGAGCGCGCGCGCGAGTTCGAGCGGACGGCCCGCGTCGAGCAGGGGCTTCAGCGCGTGTCCGTCGACCAGTTCCATCGCGATATAGGCAGTGTCATCGGCTTCGCCATAGTCGTATACGCCGACGATGTTCGGATGCGTGAGCCGCCCGGCCGCCTGCGCCTCGCTGCGCAAGCGCGTCATGAGACTCGCGCGCTCGCCGGTCTCGAACAACTCGTGACGGACGGTCTTCAGCGCGACATGCCGCTCGATATGCGGATCGAATGCGCGATAGACGACGCCCATCGCACCCGTGCCCAGCACCGCCTCGATGCGGTACTTGCCGAGTTGTGCAATGCGCGGCGGCTCCATCGCGGTGGCTTTCACCTCATGCCTCGATCATCCTGAACGCTTCCACGAGGCTCGTCTTCATGCGCGCGAACGACGCGGCGAGCGAAGCGATCTCGTCGCGGCCGCGCTCGGTGAAGTCCGCGCCGTCGAGTTGTCCGAGGCTGGCTTCGTCGGCGGCGCGCGAAAGGGCGCGGATGCGCCGCGTGACGAGCAGATGCACCATCACATTCAGCGCGATCAGCAGCAGCACGAATACGGCGAGCAGCGAGCCGAGGAAGGTGCGCAGCACCGCGTCGCTGCGCGCGACGGGCAGCGCCATCGGCACCGAGACGAAGTCCGCGCCGATGACATCGTGCATCGCCCAGTTGAAGCCGTTGTCGGGACCGTATTTGTCGATGAGCGTTTTCGGCGCGCGCGACGGCACGCTGTGACACTCCATGCAGGCGGCGTCGGTGATGCGGTTCGGGCGCGCGATATACAGGTTTTGCCCGGACGGCGTGTCGCGCAGTCCGACGATTTCCTTCAGTTCCGGCTTGTCGTGCAGATGACGGATGACATCCGTTTCCCAGTCCGAAGGCCGGTCGCGCGGATTGGTCGGGTTCAGCATCGTCGAGCGATAGGAGTATCCGGCAAGTCGCTTCTCCAGCGTCATCAGCGTTTCGACCGCCGAGAACGCCGGCACCGATTGCGGCACGAAGCTGTATTTGAGCTGCGTCTGAAGGAGCGGCGTGACTTGCGTCGCGGTGTAGTTCTGCGCCGCGCTCGCCGCTTCCATGAGAACGCGCGCATTCTGCACGGTCTCTTCGATGGCCGCGCGACGCAGCAACTCGCGCGCGGCGAACCCGGCCGACACGAAGCCGACGACGAAAACCGCGAGAAACACCAGATTGAACTTGACGGCGAGCGACAGTCTCATGACTCCACCTCGGTTGATTTGTCCTGCACGGGCGAGACCGCGCGACGGTGCGGCATGGCGGGAGGCGGGCACAGCACGCGCCGCCATTCGGGAAGATTGCGCAGGTTCAGCCGCAGTTGCGCGCGGAACGGCTCGCTCTGCGCGAGCGGCCTAAAGCGTGCGACGAAGCTGCGCCGGATGGGCAGCGGCGCGATGAGCCAGTCGGCGATATCGGCGTACGTCGCGGGGCGGCCCTGCGCGGGCGCGACGAGCTTCGCCTTCGCGGGCGTCGAAGCCATCGCGAGCGGATCGCGGAACGGCAGCGGCATCGCGGCGATGAACGACGGCGCGGCGCGCGTGCCCACGACGAGCGGTTTGCCGGTCTCGCGTTCGGCGTAATGCTCGCCGTCGAGTTGCTGATGGGCGTCGGCATGTTCGGGCAGGGCGAGCGTCACGCTGCCCGCTTCGAGAAAGAGCGCGGTCATCTCGCGGGCCGCGTGCAGCACGGCGGCGCCGTCGCGCAGGCTGACGTCGAGCGTGGGCGTGTCGATCGGAAAAGGCTCGGCAGCGCTCATTCGCGGACGCGCGATCTTGATCCAGCCCGAGAGCAGCGCGAGCGCATCGCCGTGCGGCGCGATATCGATGGCGAGGCGCGTGTCCGCGCCGAGCGCGACGATCGTGCCGTCGCTGTCTTCGATCTGCGCGCTGCCGTGCGCGTCGGTGGCGAGCAGATCGCCCGGCTCGAGCGCGATGGGCGCATCGACGTTGAAGACGGACGTCGCGCGAATCAGCGTGACCGTTCCTTCGGGCAACAGCGTGGCCTGGCCCGCTTGCGCGCCGTGAAGCGAGCACAGACAAGCGAGCGCGACGCCGAAGCGAAAGGTTTGCAGCAGGGTTCGGGCGTTCATCGCGGCGAGGCCTCGAAGCGTGAAGTGATTGCGACGAAAACAGCCTTGCCGCGCGTTCTATTCCACGCAAATTTTCTGTTTATCGATGGAACAAATCGACGCCGCGCGGTGTTGCTGACGGAACACGAAAAAAACGCCTTCGCATGAGCGAAGGCGTCGGCTGGTCGATGCAGGAAGGCGCTATCCGTTCAGGAAGCCGAGCACGGCCTTGCGCACCCTCAGATCCCACGTCTGCTCTTCTTTGTGGCTCGTGGCGAGCGTGAGCAGGCCTTTGATCATCGCATCGTCGGAATCGAAGGCGAAGCCCGCATCGCTCAGATAGTCCGATCCCCAGACCTTGAGGCTATCCACGTATTTGCCGCCCGCCGTGAATTCCGCCTGCGTGACGATGCTCTCGTCGTCCTTGAACATCGCGAGGAAGTGCATCTTGTCGCCGCAGATGCCCGAGTTGAGCGCGAGCACCGAGAGCGCCGGAATCGGCACCGCGTAGCGCTTGAACCAGGCGTTGAAGGCGATCGGCCGGGTATGCAGCGCGTCGCGTTGCATGCGTGCTTCCCAGTATCCCTTCGCCTGGTAGCAGAAGCGCTTGATGCGCTTGATCTCCACGATCTTCCAGATGACCTTCGCGAGCGTCTCCATGATGGACACGACCGCATCGACGATGGTCGATGCGCCCTGGCTGGCGAACTGCAGACCGAGGCTCGCTCCGCCCTTGACGAGGTCGTACACGCCCGAGCCGATGCTCAGCTTCATCGCGCGCCTGATGGCTTCCACGATGGTTCCGGGATGCCCGGCCAGCACCTGCACATCGCGGCCTTGCACCCACTCGCGATACTTGGTGATGCTGCTGTCGACGGTATTGGCGATGCCCTTGGCGATATCCAGCCCCGCGCCGATGAATGGCGCGAGCGTCGCAAGCAGCTTGCCGCACAGAAAGTCGACGAGTTTGCGCAAGAGCGCGGGCATCGTGTCGAGCGCGAAGCCGCCGGGATCGTTGCGGATGTCCGCGACCTTCTCGCGAATCATGTCCCACAGCTTTCTCGCGCCTTCCTCGACTTTCGCGCGAATGGCTTCGTACAGCCGTTGCGCCGCGCTGCTCAACGCGGGTAACGTGAGCGTGGAAGTCGCGAGCTGATTCGACTTCACGAGCGTCGGTTCCTTGTGCTTCCTGATCTTCTTCTGCACCTGTTCGAGCGCGAGCGATGCCGACTTCTGCACGACGCTGTTGTCGAGTATTTCCGATGCGCGCGCCGCCGCGACATTGGTATCCGGCGCGAATCCGAGTCCGACGTTGGTGATATCGAATGCGCCTTCCAGCAGCACTTGAAACGTGTCGTCCTCCAGTTCCAGGTTGCCGAAGAGATACAGCACGCCGAGGCGCGCGTTGATGAGCGCGGGCGTCATGAAGTCCTGCGCGCCTGCCGCGGCGTCCGTGTCGCCCTTGCCGTGCAGTTGCTGATCGAGCAGCGTGAAGCATTTCGAGCCATTGCGCGAGCCGGTCTTCCAGGCGTCGTCGGGGCCGACAGATAATCGCCAGCGCTCGAACGCCTGCACCAGCGCGTGGAATTGATGAACTGTCCGGTTGCGGTGATACATGAGGATCTGCTGATCCAGATCCTTCAGCGCCGCGCCGCGCACCTGAAGCAGCGCCGAGGTTCCTCTGAGCCATTCATCGTGGGAAATGATGTCGGGCAGCTGGGCGTAAGCGTAGGGCATGGATGGGTCTCCTATTTCAAGTGGTCATTGACTGTCGGGGAGGCGGCCTAGCACCACGGGATATCGTTCAGCTTTACGTAGCGGGTTTCGATCAGGCGGCCGCTGCGACTGCGCACGTCCACCCGATAGATGCAGCCGAAACTGAAGAAGTTGTGATCCAGCACGAAGATTTCGCGGTGCATGATGCCTCCTGCCGTGGCCGGTTTGCGGATCGAACCGGGCCGATCCTGGCCGCTGCGGGATGTCGCGGCCGTCGATAGCAAAACAGCGGGGCTGGAGGATTTGTTCCGCGTGGCGGCGGCAATATATTTGCGGGCGAGGACGGAATAAACGCGGGACTTAAAGTGTCCGGCCGGACGTTTTTTGTGCTGGATTGACCGTGAGATCGGTGGCCGTCTGGAGATCCGACGATCGGGGCATGGCCCGGCCGTGTCTGCCGAGCTTGCGATATATCTTCGATTACTGCATCTCGCTCCGTGCGGTCACGTTCGCATCTACGCACTCGCCGGCCACCCTTTTGCAATTCGCGGACGTCTGACTGTTATCTTGCAAACGGTGACGAATTCATTGTTATCCACGAGATTGCGGCACGCCGTTGAGCGGCGAATCTCCGTTAGAACGATGCGCAGATCGTAAGTTAGCCCTGCGCCGACGCAGCCGAGTTCACTCGCGACCTGCAACCAGAACAATCCGGTCTTCATCGGAATAACTCCGCTTCACGTTGCGTCCGCTTCGCTTTCGTCCTCGGCGAGCAACTGGCTGTCGGGCAGCCGGAAGGGCACGAGGTTGTCGGCGTTGTTCGCCTCCACCAGACGGATCATTTGGAGCATGAAGACGTCGCGCTCCACCGGCGACAGATGCTCTATCGTGCGATCGTGCGCGCGCTGAACGGCGGCGGCCATCTTCCTGACGAGGCGTTTGCCCGCCGGCGTCAGCTTGACGAGCCGCAGCCGCTTGTCATGTTCTGCCTGCGTGCGGCTGACGAGCCCGCGCGCGTTCAGTCGCGGAATGACTTCCGCGACGCTGGAGCGCTCCAGTCCCACTTCGATGGCGAGCGAGTTCTGATCCATCTCGCCGAGCGATTCCAGCGCCGTGAGCAAACTGTATTGCACCGGCGTGATGTTGAACTCGCTTGTCTCCTGCACGAACAGGAACTGCCTGCGCTTTGCTGACGCAAACGAACGAGTTGTATTCAGGCCGCATTCGGCCTCGTTTCATTTGACCAAGTGGCTGACGCACAGGCGAGTTTCCAGCGCCAAACATTTCCTAAAAGACACATGATCACCCTGCGGGAGGCGGGCGATCGGATCTGCGGCAAACGTTTGAAGGCCCTCATCCCAACGCTGATTGGCTCGATGACACGGCATGGCCGCATGACGCTATCGAAGGCCGTTCGCCAGCGGTTGAACCGGATTTTCTCTGACTGGAAAAATTCTCTGCCTGGTTACCTGAGCTGACGCGCTCGCGCGCGTACAAGCAAAACGACCGAACCGGTATTTCCTCCCCGCGCGGCACTATGTATCGAGCGGCACGGCGGCGTCGTCGGGATTTAGCCCGCAGATGGGCGTGATCGACGGCACGACGCGACAGTTGCTCTACAAGGTGGCGATTGGAGCGGGCGCGCACTCCGTCGCTGTGGACAGCACTCTCGGCCAGGTTTATGTGCCCTTCCAGCCCAGCACTTCGAGCCAATTTCCGAACGGCGGCATCTCGGTTTTCACGACGAAGTAAGCAACGCGAAGAGACTCCGTAATGGGCAACGCGCCGGAGCTCGACCCGAGCTCCGGCGCATCTTTTCCGACCAGACGATATCCGCTCTGGTACTTCGGCATCATGTCGTGGCCGCGGTGCCCAAAGCATCGGAGCTCAGATCACCGAAGCAAGCGATGAGCCTTTCGCATAGGAAAGGATCTTTGCGTTATCGACTCGCGGCAAGGACCCCCGCAAGGTCGCTACCGTTCTTTCCCGGTCGCGGGACGCGGCGTGCGAAAGAAAATCGTTCCGTCGACGGCGAGCGGCGTCACAGTCGAGGCCCGATTCGGCGACCGCCCAGGCCAGCGTACCAGAAGCAGCACGGCGTATACAAGAGCGCACGGGCGGTGCCTCGCCAGACTAGCCACGCAATCACCCGCATCGCAATGCCAGCATTTGCGTAGTACGACGATTCCCCGAGGCTCACGAGCCACACGCCCGCGGCGAACAGGTAGACCCCGGACAACAGCATAAGTCGACGGTGACCCATTGAGTCACGAGGGGGAAGGGGTGCCGGGCGCGGGCCGGCGGATCGGCGTATTCATGGCACGACTCCGGGTATCGACGGGCAAGGGAGCAGCCGGGGCCAGAGCCGGCGATAACGTGCGCAAGAGAAACAAAAGAAATCGACGACAGGTTCGTTGCACTTTTTGCACTGACGAAGCGGAAGAGTAATCTCATGCCTGAGAAGCGATCCGTTCATGGATCAGATATCAAGAAGTTCAGCGATCAATCGATTGATGCCAGCGACGGTGACGTCAGGGCTCTCGGTTGCGACGGACTGTCGAGCTTGGGCGAACACCTACAGCCTGCGAAGCAAACGGAATCCGAACTCAGCAAATAAGCGTCGCGAAGGATACGGCAACTCACAGTCCCTCTTAAGGTGCGGGAGGTCCGTCGCGGGTCTCTTGTGAACAGGGCACACGCTTGAGAGCTTGAACTAGCGCCACGGATGAATTTGGGTAGACCGACCGGCCATCGGAACTGCGGACTTTGTTGGCGAACCCTAAGTCCTAGACCTGGTCCTTACTCACAAGTAAGGTCATTCGTTCTGCCTGAAGATGCGGTACATCTCCGTAATGTCGTGCAGAGCGAGAAAGCCGCGCCACATAACGGTTGGCCCAGGTGGACGATCATGCTTGCGCGCGAGGTAACCGCCGAGTTTTGCGATCCATAGCACGACCTGCGTCAGCGTTGGAAGCCGAGCAGGCAACGTCGTCGTGTTGTGTACGCGGCAATACAACGCGCGCCATTCAAGTTGTTGAAGCAGCACATCGCATGGCAGATCGCCGTCTATTCGGGCCAGCAAGGTCGCGTACAAGATGCGCCAACTGATTACGGCAAATAAGGCGGTGGCACGCACGAATCGATCGAGATTGCCGAATTGCCGTGCCTCGACGCGACAACCGCTCTTGAGTATGCGATGCCACGACTCGATCGTCCAACGCCGCTCATACCATTCCAGGCGCTCCAGTGCTTCTTCGCGAGTATTCGTGGGCACCGAAGTGAGTAGCATCCATTCAAGGGGTTCATGACCTTCGGCAACATCCGCTTCTATGGCGTGAATCGCGAACACCTCGACGTTGGGTAATCTTCTGGGGCGTCGATAGCGCGGTGGGCGCAAGCTCACCGGCGCGCATCGCAACGTTAGGCGTGCGGTGCGTGCGATCGTGCTACCCGAACCTGGAATCTTCAATTCAGTGAAGCCCAGCACCGGCGCTGCGACGATCGTCTCCCACAGATACTTCTGCGGATGCGCCACCCTGCGATTCCAGCTCGCACGAACTAGCCAGTCGACGCCAGCAGGGCGATCGGCCCTGAATACGTCGTAAATGTCTCCCTCACGATCGCATACGCCAATGCAATGCGTCTGCGGACAATGCGCTTTGAGCGCGCTCAGGTGTTCCAGTCCTTCAAGCCATTTCGCGCTTTCCTTCTCCCGGATCGTGCGCCGCCTGCGCAACTCGCCCTTACCGCGCTCCTCGGGTGTACGCGTCCAGGTCTTCATGCCCAGCACACCCAACGGCAACCCTTCTGGGGTTACCGCCAGCATGCTATGCATCATAAAACCGCGAAGATTATGGCCTGCGCAATGGCCTAGACCTTCCGTCGCATGCAGATGCGTAAGATTGAATTCGGTCGTGTCCTGTACAGCCAACACGACCGACGCGTCCCGCATGCGTTCGAGCGTTCGACCAATATGCGAACCAAGCACGCCGTCGGGATCTACCTTCGGATTATCAAAAAACCGGTACGCAGCTTTAAGGTCCGCGCCTTTAAGCGACTGGGGAAAAGAACATTGTGGAGCGCCCGACAATCTACCTGCAAGTGCGATCAAGCGCTGAGTTAGGCGAGCGTCACCCAGTTGCGCCGCGCCGAACTCAACACTTGCCCAGTCATCGGGATCGCTCGCATCAGTCAATGTTGAACATCGCCCACAAATGTCGTATGGGCGGAAGTTAACATCACGCGTCGCAGTTTACAAGTCAACCCGCCAAAGATGTGGGTAAAGACCAGGTCCTAGACAGGGGGCATGAGCGCCTTTGACTGCGCCCAAGCTGTAAGCCGAACGAGGCCGCAGTCCTGATGCAGTAGCGACGGTCTGGCGGCCCGCGCAGCCAGCCCTTGCCGTACTGCGCGCCATCAACGAAGCGCGCCCGAGTAACGGAGGCGAACACAAGGGCGCCACTGGCATTAACGACAAGCCGTAAGTGGACGAACGCAACGCTCGAAGTGCCCGCGTCGGTTCCTCCAGCAGCGGCACCGGCCGACCATTCCATCGACGACTTGATTCAGCGTCGTCTTTTCTGTCGGCCCGCGTTGCAGTCCGTATGGCGCCTCACGCCCTATGGTCGCGCAGGAATCTAAAGAACTCCACGCCTTCCTGCAAGCGTCGTTTCATCATCTCCCAACTTACCAGCATCTCGCGGACGATCTCCCAGATCTTTGTTGGTCGGAAGTAGAAACGCTTATAAAATTCCTCGACGCCAAGAAAGATTTCTTCGCGCGACAGATGTGAATAGCCGATGGTCGATTGCTGTGTGCCCGCCGAGTTGACAAGCATGATGTGCTTGCTTTCTTTGAGCCATCCGTTCTCGACCGCTTGCTTATGGAGAACCGTCCCCGGATACGGCGCGGCGAGCGATACTTGAATCGTGTGCGGATTGATCTCCTTCGCATACTGGATCGTCTTCTGTATCGTTTCGTGTGTTTCGCCCGGAAGCCCGAGAATAAACGTGCCGTGAATCTTGATGCCGAGCTTGCGGCAATCTTCACTGAAACGGCGCGCCATGTCTGTGCGCAGCCCTTTTTTGACATTGACGAGAATCTGGTCGTCGCCCGATTCGTAGCCGACGAGCAGAAGCCGCAAGCCGTTATCCTTCATCACTTTGAGGGTTGAATACGGGACGTTCGCTTTCGCGTTGCATGACCACGTCACTCCTAGCTTGCCGAGTCCGCGAGCGATCTCTTCGGCCCTCGGCCTTAGATCTGTGAAGGTATCGTCGTCGAACATGATTTCCTTCACTTCGGGCATGTTGTCCCTGATCCATTTCACCTCTTCAAGGACGTTCTCCACCGAGCGCGTGCGATATCGATGTCCGCCAACCGTATGCGGCCAGAGGCAGAACGTGCACCGCGACTTGCAACCCCGTCCCGTGTAGAGCGAGACATACGGATGTTTGAGATAGCCGCTAAAGTAATTCTCGGTCTTGAGGTCACGTTTGTAGATGGGCGCAACGAACGGCAACTGATCCATGTCTTCGAGAATGGGCCGGGCTTCGTTGTGCACAATTCCACCGTCGGGCAAGCGATAGCTCAAGCCGAGAATCGACTCGAACGGGAGTCCCTGAGCGATGTCTCGACATGTGAAGTCGAATTCTTCGCGGCACACGAAATCGAGCGCATCGCTCGCGGCGAGGGAGCCGTGCGGATCGACCGCGACCTTTGCCCCGATCATCCCGATGAGGGCACGCGGATTGCGGCGCTTGAGATGCTCCGCGAATTGCGCATCGCTCTCAAATGACGGCGAGCTCGTATGGATGACGATCAGCTCGTATTCTTGAGCAATGTTCAATGTCGCAGCTAGGGACAGGCCATCTGCCGGGGCGTCCACTACACGGCTACCTTCAACCAACGCGGCGGGCTGGACAAGCCATGTCGGGTACCAGAATGACTTAATCTCGCGCCTCGTCTGGAAACGTGAGCCCGCTCCGCCATCGAAGCCGTCGAACGAAGGTGCCTGGAGAAAGAGCGTTTTCATATGTGCCCTCAAAGATGACAGTCCGCTTGCAGGATTTATTCGCCCACAGGAAATCGCCATATTTTTGCGATGCGCTCGACCAAATTTAGGCCGTCAAAAATCGTGAGGATCAGGATTGCAACGTGGCGGCTCAAAATGATACGACTCAACAATTATGAATCGCAACCGCCTGAGCGCTTTCGCATGAAGCGCATCGCGAAGCCGACTAGCTTCGGGATCGTTTCGGGACGAAGCAGCCGCCGGTCATAGCCGGAGAAGCGTCGTTCATTTTCGGCGAGACACAACTCCATGAGGACGCGCACGTCGATCTGCACCGGCGATAGCGACTGGGCGCCGCTTACGGTGAAGTTGTTATCCTGCTTGTGCTCGTTGCCTTCGGCATCGAGCGTCTTTGCAAGGCCCATGCGCTCCCAGCCCAGAAACGGCCACACTGCGGCCACCTTCATCTCAAAACCGATGCGCCGCCACCAGGAAAGCCTTGATCGATGCCACGCGGCCCAGTTGGCAAAGAGCAGGATATGGCGGCATTCCTCTTGCATGACCGGTTCGAAAGTGTCGACGAGTTCGGGCGGGAAGAGTCCTGAACGGCGGGCCACCTCGAACAGGCCGAAAGCGAAGAAACTATCAATGCACTCGCTATAGCCCGTGACCAGATAAGCCCATTCGGCATCCTTGGGATAAACATAAGGCGCTTCGCTCGCCAGCGGAATACCGTACGCAGCTACCATTCGTGACAGCACCTCCTTGTGGCGGTTCTCCTCCCAGGCGTTCAAAGCCAGCGCATCGCGCAGGTCTGGCTCGCTGAGGGTGGCCGCATACGCCGCCATGCGCAGCCGCGCGCGGCCTTCGGTCTGTACTGCGATGTCCCATATCGGAAGGGAAACGATTCGCTCGAGTGCGTCCGGCCCGAGCCGAGGCCACTCGAGGGCCGATGGCCGGTACGGGCTAAATGTCTCACGAAACATTGTGCACATTTCTCGGCGATGTGCGTCGGATCCAGGCTTCAGTGGGCCCACGACATTGCTTGTCCAGTGCCTGACGGCGCGGTCCGCGGCTTCCAGGGTCGCGTGGTCAGGTTCGCGCTGAGGCAGCACAGGCGGATGAAAGCCTTGTATCAGCTTGTCGACAGCAAACCCGTCAAAGAGAAATTCACTCATGATGGGGACATCCAGGTGAATGCAGCACAATCAATTGCGAGGTCGCATGGACCGCTTGCGTCGAATCCGCGAGTCGCAGCGATGGTCACGCGATCACTTTGCATCCGCATCGGCCGCCTTGACGGCCGCTTTCCTAGCCGTCGTCGCAACCGTCGGCCGCCGTAAACCGAAAGAACGTTCGGCTGCTTGCCAGTAAATAAGTCCAGGCACAAAGAACAGCAGGTCCCGCACGCGCCGCGCGCCCGCTAGCGCGAGGCAGGTGCTCGCATCGATGCCCAGCACGCCGCCGATCAGAACGAACCCTCCCTCCTGCACGCCGATGCTACCAGGTATGACAAAAGCCACACTACTCAGGAGCTGGATGAGCGCTTCGAGCACGAAAGCCGTTAGGAAGCTTGCGTTCGTTCCCAGCACGCGCAGGGCAACCCAGATCTCGAGCGCCAGCCCGAGGCACTGAAGCGTCTGCCAGATGAATAAGTAACGAAGTACGAGCCCGGTCTGTCGCCAGATCAGCTTGATGGACTGGTCGATGTGCGCCGACTTGCCGACGAGCGAGTACACCTTCCCGCTAGTGATCCGGTTGACCGTCCGCGCGGCGCGTTCGAACGGCCGCGCGTGTTGCAACAGCGAGAACAGCAAGAGCACTGGCATCAGTGCTGCAAGACCCCACGCCAATCGTCCCGCCAAGCGCGCGGAATCAGACGACGTCTGCCCCAGCACGTATCCGAGCGCGATGAGCGCGAAGACGACCTGGCTGATCAAGGTGAGCTGCATGTCCACGACGAGACTCGCCACGGTGGTTGAAGGGCGCACGCCGCCGCGCCGCAGCAAGCGAAACGAAACGATCTCCCCGCCGATTCGCGCCACCGGCAGCAGGCCGTTGATCGACTCGCGAATCCAGACGAGCTTCAGCATGGTGGCAAAGGAGGGACGCTCGGCATCACGTATCAGCAGGCGCCAATCCCACGCGTTGGGCACCATCGGAAGAACATGCACGAGGGCAGCCAGCACTAGTCCCGCGCCAGCGGACTCAAGCAAATGCAGGATTGCTACCGGATCATCACGCCAGATGAGCCATCCCGCGATCATGAGGCCGAGCATGGCAGCAAGAGATCCGAGGTAATTCATCTGAGTACAGCCTGGTAAGAAAGACCCGCTGTTAATTCGATATTCATTTTGGGCTCGCGTCACGTTGGACACATGGCGACAATAAACCATCCTCGCCTACATCGAATCGTTGTCCTCGCCATAACACGCGCGACGAAAAGTAGCTCCCCAGGTAGATTACGAACTGAAGGACATCCCAGAGCGGCAGCCACACAATGCTGCTGCAACGCGCTCCTGTCGCGCGATCCGTTTGCAAAACCAGCATCGCGCGAACCATCAACGTCAGCGCGATTAGCCCGCAGGCCAAGGCGTTAGCCGAAGAAAGAAGCAAGGCCAGCAAAGCGAGCGGAAATGGGTGCATCAGGACAGCACCGAGATGCCCCATTGGATCGGCCGCGCGAATCGTGCGACTCCATCGCAATTCGTGCGTGATCAACTGCGCAAATGTGCGTTCGACGCAAGCGTGACGCACGACGAACGGCGGAATGGCGACCGATAAGCCGCTGGCACGCACCGCTTCACCAATCGCGTAATCCTCGGCGAGATGATGCGCAAACTGCGCGAGGCCGCCTATGCTCAGCAGTGTCGCCTTTGTCATGGCAATGGTTTGGCCGAAACAGGGTCGCGCGCGTCCAATCGACAGTCCGGTGACCACGCCCGGCAGGAAATGGTAGTCGGTCATGGCGCAACTGACTCGCGGCCAGAAACCCGGCGCGCATGTTCCGCGATAAACGCTGGTGACGAGACCGATGCCGGGTTGCTGAAGCGCACCCATGAGGTCGCGAAGAAAGCCTGGGGCTACGCGTACGTCACTGTCGGCAAAGCAGAGGACATCATGCTCCGCATGATCCACCATATTCTTAAGATTAGCGATCTTGCGGTTAGGCCCGTAGAGCCTGC
Source organism: Caballeronia sp. NCF2 (assembly GCF_023631205.1). NCBI lineage: Bacteria > Pseudomonadati > Pseudomonadota > Betaproteobacteria > Burkholderiales > Burkholderiaceae > Caballeronia > Caballeronia sp. NCF2. The sequence goes on from NZ_JALQDN010000087.1 coordinate 23,093, forward strand.
CGTCCACGACAACGGTCATGCTTTTTTCAGGAAAGCGCGTGCGTAGCATGTCGACAGCTTGGAGCGCGGAGTCACAACCGTCATGGACGCCGAAGATATATTGAACCGGGCCTGGGTAGTCCTGCTGTAAGAAACTCGACAAGTTCTCGAATAATTGCCACTCGTCGCCATGCAGCGGCTTGACGATGGACACGGCCGGGAAGCAAACAGGCGCGCGCATTGGGTGCGCAAAGAATCGTCGCATGAAAAAGCAGGCCGACACTGTATATACGACTCCCAAGGCGGAGCACAGTGCGAACGGCACAGCAGCAAAGGCGAAGAACAGGTGGGCAACATGTAGCTGAGCCATATGTCGTCGGACAGTAGCGCCTCGGGACCCAAAGCCTGCGTGACGCTTGCTTAAGGCAACCTTAAGAGGCTCGCGAGCGGTGGCGCAATTGCCGTCCTTCGCGATGACAAGGAAACCGTCAGGAGAGGCGTATAGACTTTTCAAGGCGATCGCAGTTGCAGCCACCTTTGGCCAATGAGCGGTGTAACCTGAAATCCAAGGCGGACGCTTGAAAACCGTTACTGTCGGCATTGCTCGGACATACCTCAGAACGGCTTCTGCGGCGGCGATGTTATTGCAGGGCTCCCAACTCCTTAGCATTTCGATGTTTGGTACGAGCGAAGCAGTCTTCGAGACGCTTCGATTTCGACTATTAGCTGCCGTCATTATCATCGCGTTTGTGGGATTGGCACGGCTCTGCGGTTACCTCGCGTACGCTCATACGATGGCGGCAAGCACCGACGATTCTCACGGGGATTTCGGCGCATCGATGCCTCGCTGGTCTCGGACCGTACTGCGCTATTTCTTCCTTATGCACTTCCGTTTTACCGGACGAATCGATGATGTCACGGACTGGCATCTCGCCGTGAAGACCTGACATCGACAAAAGGTTCACCCATGCAACGAAATCAGCTTTCTAAACTTTCGAACACCGCTACCCGGATCGTCGCCGGCGATGATAAAACGACGTACGACCGAACTTCGATTGCACTTCATTGGCTCACTGCCGTTCTAGTCTTAACGCAGTTCGTTCTCGCGCAGGTATGGGGCTTCGCCCCTCGGCCGACGAAGCATCTGCTTATCGTCGCGCACATGTCGTTCGGCATACTGCTGACAGCTGTGCTCTTGTTGCGCGTCCTCTGGCGCCTGTCGCCTGGACATCAAACTCGGCCTGCATCGACCGGGTGGATCGAACTTGCCGCCAAGGCCGTTCACTATCTTCTCTACGCGTTGCTGATTTCGGTCGCGGTGCTCGGGTTTGTTCTCCGCTGGTCCGGGAACGAATCGATGAGTTTCTTCGGCCTACCGATCAAGCCACCATTCGCGCCCTTCAGCAAGCCGGCCCATCACAATGTCGGAGAGGCGCACGAATTGGCGGGATGGGCGATTATTGTTCTAGCGGCTTTGCACGCGGCGGCTGCATTGTTTCATCACTTCTTCCTGCGCGGCAACGTGCTCGTTCGCATGTTGCCAATTTTGAAGAAGCGGTGATGTCAGTGCGCTGGCACGCGCAATGGTCATTCGTTGGCAAGCTGGGGCATGATGAAGCGCCGCTTGCGCGAAGGCGTGGAATTCTTCCGCTTTCTGCGGGCGCACGAGGCGTGAGGGCATGCGAGCGTTGATCGTCACCGCCGACGACTTCGGCCTGCACGAGCGCGTCAACGAGGCGGTGATCCGCGGGCATCGCGAAGGCGTCCTCGCGTGCGCCAGCCTGATGGTCGCGGCACCTGCCGCGCGGGATGCTGTCGGGCGCGCGCGGCAGTGTCCGTCGCTTCGCGTGGGGCTGCATGTGGTGCTGGCCGACGGACTGTCGACGCTCGGCGCATCGCGGATTCCCGCGTTGACCGACGAAAACGGATGGATGCGCGATGCGCCGCTGAAAGACGGCCTGCGTTATGCATTGCTTCCCCATGTGCGCCGTCAGCTCGCCGAGGAAGTTCGAGCTCAGTTCGACGCGTTTCGCGCGACCGGGCTGGCGCTCGACCACGTCAACACGCACAAGCATCTGCATGTGCATCCCGTGGTGCTTTCGCTGATACTCTCGATCGGTCGCGAATACGGCATGCGCGCGATGCGCCTGCCATCGGAAGCGAGCGCCCCGTTGTGGCTCAAGCCGTGGATCGCGCTGACGCGCCGGCGTCTGGCGCGCGTGGGCATCGCGCATAACGACTACGTGGTCGGCATGACGCAGACGGGGCGCCTGGACGAAGCCGCGTGGCTCGCGGCGCTCGCCGGCATCGACGTGAACGATAGGCGAGTCGGCGAGATCTACTGTCATCCTGCGGTGGCGGGCGACACGCCCATTACGGCTTCGATGCGCGACTACCGGCACGCCGACGAACTCGACGCGCTCCTGTCGCCGCGCGTGAGCCAGGCGCTCGCGGCGGCGCGTGCGCGCGGCGTCGCGCTTGGCGGCTTCTCCGACGTATTCGGCGCGGGGCGCGCGTGAAGTCGCTACGCAACGCCGCCGCCACGGCGTGGCCGGGCGTGCTCGCGCTCGTCCTGGCAACCGTGATCGTCTACTCGCTGCGCGAGAGCATCGGCCACGCCAGCGAGCGCATCATGCATGCATGGCTGCCGTTGCTTCTGCTCGTGCCGTATCGCGCGTTGCCGCTCGCGCTCGATGCGCTCGGCTGGTGGATTCTGCTCGCGCGCACCGTGCCGTATCGCTTCTATGGTGGACCGCGACCGTACGCGATGGCGTGAGCCGCCTGCTGCCGGTCGCGAGCGTGGGCGGCGAAGTGGTCGGCGTGCGGCTCGCGTGCTGGAGGCTGCGCGATTCATCGGCGGTCATCGCGTCGGTGATCGTGGAGGTGCTCGTTACGCTCGGCATGCAGGCGATCGTCGCGCTATTCGGGATCGCCGCGCTTGCGCATTCGGTCGCGTTGCATCGCGCGTTGTGGCCGCTTGGAGCGGCGAGCGCGGCGACGCTCGCAGTGCTCGCCGCATGCGCCTGGTGGCTGCGCCGCGGCGCGCCGTTCGATGTGCTGATGGCGCTCGCGCGGCGCGTGCTCGGCCACAGTCCGCTGCTGCGCGCGGGTCATTCGCGACGCCTCGACGCCGCCTTGCGCGCGCTGGCGCAACGTCCCCGCGCGTGGCTCGCGGCGCTCGCGTGGCAACTCGTGGGGCAGGCCGCGGGCGCCATCGAGAACTTCCTCGTGCTCTGGGTGATGGGCGTGCCCGTGACGTTCTCCGATGCCGTCGCCATCGAAGCCGTCGCGCAAATTGCGCGACATGTGGCCTTTTTCGTGCCGCTCGGCGTCGGCGTGCAGGATGCCGCCATCGTGCTGACGAGCCAGCTCGCCGGCATCGGCACGGAGGCGGCGCTGTCGCTCGCGCTCGTCAAGCGCATGCGCGAAGTGCTGTCGGGCGGCCTGGCGCTTGCATCGTGGCTCGTCGCCGAGCGCGTGCGCCGCGCGGGAGGACCGCGCGAACTTGTCGACGTAACGCCGAGTCGCTCCAAGAATACTGCAACACTTGAAACCGAAACGTATCCTAATGAAAGGTGAATCCAAAGTTCTGGACATCACGCTGTTCTTCTGGATCGTCGAGATTGCCGCGACGACGCTCGGCGAAACGGGCGGCGATCGGGTGTCCATGTCGCTGAATCTGAGGTATCTGATCGGCTCGGCGACCTTCGCGCTGTTGTTCCGTAGACCGTAATGAATCTGTCACTTTTGCGCCAATAGATTTGTCAACTCGCCGTAGAACGCAGGCCCGTGCCCGCTGAGCCTTGCAAGGCAACGGCTTCCCGGAGCGAATCAATTGTGTCACCGGCGAAGGCAAGTTCGGCAGGGCTGGGCGGCAAGCTGCAGAGCAACGTCTGAGTCCGGCCAGCTTCCGACACTCGCCGGCCGGCACACGGGGACACGCAAAAGGCGGTTCTGCTTTTCTCAACGGACTTTCAAACGTGAGTCGAATGGCCGAGACAATTCGATCGACGATTCTGCAGGCCTACGCGTAATTGAACCGCTCGCGCTTGTCGGCTGTCACCCCGGACGTCTTCATTCACCTAGCAATGCGGGCTAGCTGCACGTCGACCACGCTTACGCGATCTTCCTGCTTCAACACGTCCAGCATCCGGCGCGTAACATCAACGCAATCGGGCGCTCGGCGAAGAACAACTTCTTCTTCAACAACAATCGCGCAGCTCCGGTTGTGCACGGCAACCGGGCGCTGTAGGCCGACGACGGCGCCGACATGTCGAGTGAGATGAGAAAATACTTCCCGCACGAAAAGGCGGTCGAAGTGGATCACCGCCACATCACCGACCTCACTGCGGCATCCTGTCGAGCGTGTGTTCGAAGACCGGCGCCTAAAGGGCGAACCGCTACTTGACTGCCTGTATGCGGCGACCGGAGACATAGGGTGCCAAACAGCATTTGTCAAGCAACTCAAAACTATCGTTTCCACCCCTTCAAAACAGGTCGATCGTAGCCTACAAAATTTCTACAAGGTCCGAACAAAAACGGAGGGCGTCATGATCCGGGCAGGCGCTAAGGTTTTAATGCTCTTTATCTTGGTTGCAAATGCAACGGCGGCTGGATTCCCGCCACCGCCGACGGATGAAGACCGCGGCTATTTCCCTCCGCCGCCGACCGATGAAGACCGCGGCTACTTTCCTCCGCCACCGCCGCCACAAGTTCGTGACGAGCCGCCCGATTTCAAAGTTGTCGCTGTTCACCTCGATCAGACGATGGCCCCAAAGAACATATCTCAAACATTCCAGGAGTGCATTGGCAATGCAACCTGCAAAGCGGCTGTTGATGCTGTAGCGATGTATTTCGGCGTCGATTCTAAGACGGTTACAACGGTCGCGGCCAAGATCGCTCCTCCACGACAGGAAGGCGAAGAAAGTTACTTTTCTTACGCCCTGCCCGACGGCTATTCCTATTGCCGAAGCAAAATCAGCACAGTCTCGATCACACCAGCCGACGGGCGCCGCGCCTCGGTGTTTGCGGGCAGTGCGCGGGGGAATGCAATCGACGTCTACACGTGGACGCCGAAGCAGGGCTTCGGCGGCGGCCGCTCGTGGGTAGAAGCCGACTTCTCCATCATCGGAGTCCGTAATGGGCTCGCGAGTAAGTACCGCGCGAACGGCAAGTGCAACAAAAGCGACACTCATCCACTCTTCAACTGCCGAGGTGCGGGCACCGAGTCTAATGATGGCGAGCGGCCTCCTTGTGGCAGCTGGAGCGATTGATAGGTGTCTTTCGTGTTGCCTTGTTGAGCTCTTGTAAGGGCCTCGCTGGAAAACGTGCGATACCGAACCCTTGAGAGGCCGCCACCAAAAATTGACGGCGAGTTGCGCCGTCGTATCGTTCAAATGCATTTGATTTGCTGCCCAGAAGAACGATCAGTCCGGTGCCTCAAGGCTTCCATCTGTGTGGTAGCTTGGCCCCAGCACCGTCGTGGATGATGGCTCGTCCTAAACTGCAGGCTGCTCGTCGGTGCTCGCTTGTAATGGGCTTGCATCACTCGACGTCGCCGCACGTTCAGACTCACAGGCTTCCATCCAGTCGTCGAGCGCGGCAGAACCCGCGGCGCCGGTCAGCGCAGAAAGCTGACTCCGCGAGACGCCACCAAGGTTAGTGATCGCCAGCTGCGTACGTTAAGGGCAACCGGCATAGATGTCGGCGTAAGGCCAGCAAGGCCCGCGACCGAATGACCGGTGCACTTCATCAAGAGACCTCAGGCCGACCGCGTGTCGAACGACCGGTGAGGGTCGTGAAGACCCATTCGTAGTTGGTTCCCGATATGCCGCGGCGCAGGCCCGCGGCGGTGAAGGGACTTACAACTGACGTACGCTGGCTAGCGTGCGTCTGTCTGGCCCCACGATCCGATCAATGTGCGAATCGACCGGGCACATAAACCGACGTATGCCTGCCGCATTGCCCCGATGAGGCGAAGCTTTGCCTAACGCAAAGATGCAACTAATCGTCAACGCCTTCACCTGCCAGTAATATTGGCGCACCTGCTAGATACTCTCGATTCGCCAACAGGATACCGTTGGCGATCAAGGACGGAGAGGTCAGCCGCGGTTATGCGACCAGGGCGCGTTGATCGCGCCAGCACTTGCGTCGCGCGACCGCTTCGCTCCGACAAAACCCGTTCCTGAATACGCTCACCCGTCGCGCATCGTCCGTATCGGGCTGAAGCCAGAAGAAGACTTGCATACAGCGGCGCGGCATGACGCACGTTCCGCTTTCTCCGCGCCATTCGACGACAAAGTTGAGCGTCTGTTTGTCGGCAGAGAGGTGCGGTTCGGGCACAAGCGGTTTCATGGCGGGTTGCGGGCAGTGCAGGTGATCGGAAGGCGCTTCGGACGACGCGTGGAGCGCGAGGTCGCTACGCTTCACCAGTCTACGCGATGCTTCTCTTCGGTCTCCTGATGGCGCCGATCGTCGTCGACGTGCAGGTAGATGCTGGTGGTCGTCAGCGAAGCGTGGCCGAGGTTGTCGCGCACCGTGCGCAGGTCAATCTTTTGATCCGCCATGTGCGAGCCGGCGCTGTGCCTGAGCCAATGCGCGGACGCTTTTTCGAGGAGATCAGCCCGCGCGCTCGCCGTCTCATCGCGCTCACGCAAGCGCGCCGCTGCGCCCGCAAAGACGTCCTTCACGATGGCGTGCAGCGCCGCGCGCGTAAGCGGCGCGCACGTCTCGATGCGTGCGTTCGACGCCGTGGCGCCAATCGGCAGCACAAGCGGCGTATCTTCGTTCGGCGACGGCAGGGCGCTCAATCCAAGTCGCTGCCGATAGCGGGACAGTTCCATCATCATCTCGCGCGTCGCGGGCACGAGCCGTTGCTTGTCGCCTTTGCCGTGCACGGTCAGCCACCAGCGCAACGCGCCGTCCGCATCATGTCGGACGAAGAACTCGCCCATGGTGGTGGCGCCCACCTCCGCGATGCGCAGTCCGCCGAGATAGAGCAGGGTGAATAACCACCGGACGCGGGACGCATGGGCTTTTTCCCGGTCCGTTTGCTTGGGCATGGTCGCAATGAAGTCCTTGACCTCCTGCCACACGCTCGGCTCCAGATACCGGGTGATGCGTGGCGCGGCGTGGCGCGTGCGTTGGCGTGAGAGCGACAGCGGATTGCCGGCCAGATAGCCGGCCTGCACCAGCCACGAGAACATCGCGTTGAGGATGATGGTTGCCTGGCGTTGACTGGACGGCGAGAGCGGACCGTAGAACGGCCGCCAGCGCACGTCGCTGCGTGGATGCTTGCGCCCGCCCCCGGCCACCCACGCGCGGGCAGGCTGTGGATCGGCGAGAAACTGCTGATAGCGCAGGCAGTCTTCATGGGTCAGAGAGGAGAGGGGTTTGCCCATCTCGACGACCGACCAGAGCAGGAGCCGTTCAGCCTCCTTGCGGTAATTCTCGAACGTGGTTTTCGTATCGACGAAGCGTGACAGCCAGGCGCGGATCGCATCGAGGTCGTGATCGGCGGCAATCTGGGCGCGCCCTGTCACTGCCCGATTCAGCCCCGCCGACCCGTCGAGCTCGGGGGGAATGACGAGCATCTCAAGCGGTGCCGGCTGCAATGCATACGGCGGTGGGGGCGGCGTAGCAGACTTCAAAGTCACGTTTGTTTTGGCACCGGGTCGTCATCAATTTATCAACATTATAGCACTAATGTCAAATTTGGTCCGGATGGAGGTTGGGAAATGGCCGGATTACGTTGTATTATGGACGAACTACTTTGCTCCGTTGCGCGTATGTCCGACGTTCTCTCCGACGAAACCCGCCTGGCGGCCGACATTGAGCGCCTGAAGGTCGACTTTCCCAAGACCCGCGAGCTCTATCGCGAGGTGTGCGCACTGCTGTTTTTCCGCTTCGGCGTGCCGCCCACGGCCAATCGCCTCTACAACCTGGTCCGGCGCGGCACCATGAGCACGCCCGCGTCGGTCTTGAGCGAGTTTTGGGCGGAGTTGCGCGAAAAGAGCCGGGTGCGCATTGAGCACCCGGACCTGCCGAAGGATCTGAGCGAAGCGGCGGGCGAGTTGATCGGGACGCTGTGGACGCGCGCGGCGACCTCCGCGCAGGCCGAGCTCACGTCGCTGCGAGACGAAGTCGAGGCGCAGCGTCTTGAGGCCGAGCGAAAGGTTATCGCCGCCCGGGAAGAACTGGGCCGCACGGAGACGGCGCTCGAGCAACGCACCGCGGCATTGTTAACAGCGCAGGTCGAGATACGGGAATTGGAGCGGCAGCAGGCACAAGAGGCGGCCACGCGCAGAGCGCTCGAGGCGCAGATCCAGCGTCTCGCCGAGGAGGCGGTGACGCGCGAGCGCGAACTTGAAAAAGTGCGCGACACCTTCTCGCGCGACCTTGAGAAGCTGCGGGAAACCGCCAGCCGTGCCGAGGAGCGCTTACGCGCATCGGAGAAGCGCGCGCTCCTGGAGATCGATCGGGAGCGCAGCGCGAGGGCCAAGGCGCAGAAAGAACTGGCCGTGGCGGCCAAGCGGGCGGAAAGACGAGAGGCCGAGCATCGTCGCACCGTCGACGCGCTACAGGCGCAGCAGGGCGACACGCGGCACCAGAACGGCATGCTTCAAGGCAAGCTCGCCGCGCTCGAAGCGGCACATCACGCGCTGCAGGAACAGCTGAAGTCGCTGCGCACCGCGGCGCGGCCGTCGACGCGCGTGACCGCCGCCGAAGCGCGTTCGGGGCGAGTCGCCCGAAAGGCACCGGCTGGCAAAACGGCGAGCGTGAAAGGTCGTCGATAAATACTAATCGGATCGCGCCCGCAGGTAGGCGCCATCCAAGGCCGAAGCCGCGCCATGCGCGTGGTCGGTCAACAGGAGCGGGCAGATGAGAAGATCAGCAGAGAACAAGTTGCGAGTCGTGGCAGTACGCATCGACCCCGTCATCGAACAGCGCTTGCGCGTGTTGGCAGAGGCGACGGGGCGCAAGCAATCGTTCTTTCTGCAGCGGATGATCGAAGAGGGCATCGAGGCCATGGAGGAAATCTGGCTGTCGCCGCAGACGCTCGCCAAGGTCCGAAATGGCGATTTGCCCGAACTGCTTGACGCGCGCAGCGCGACCTCGGATCTGTTTGACTTGGATGTGACCGACGCGGACTCGTCGATAGCAGAGGGTCGCGATCCGATGGATGTCCAGCGTTCGGTATGATCGGGTTTGTTTCTAATAGAAAGGAAGCGTTTCAATGAACAAGCAGGAACTGATTGACGCGGTGGCGTCCGGAGCCGGTACGAGCAAGCTCGCCGCAGAGGAGGCCATCAATGCGGTGTTTGAGACGATCGCCAAGACGGTGGCGGCAGGTGATGCTGTGCAATTGATCGGCTTTGGCTCGTTCGGGGCCGGCGAACGTGCCGCGCGCACCGGTCGCAATCCGAAGACCGGTGAGCCGATCGAAATCGCGGCAGGCAAGTCGGTCAAATTCACCGCGGGCAAGGCGTTCAAGGATGCCGTCAACCAAGCGTGAGCGAGGGCGGCGCCTTTCATGCCGCCGACTTAGAAGAGTTGTGCTCCGAGCGGCCGTAGGCTATTGAGCTTGACGGCCGTGCGACGTTCCGTGCCGTCCGCGTGAATCGAGCGGATCATGATCCGTCGGCCACGCGCCTCGCCCAGCACCTCAACGATGCGATCCTCGTACCGCACGAGGGTGCCGCGAGGCGGTTTGCGTTTGATGCGGCTGCGACCGGTGGAAGAAGACGGCATAAGGGTATCGACGGGCGTGCGGCGATCGTATCATGCCAAGATGCGGCGGCACATCGTGTCGCTCACCGGTTCACAGCAATAGGGAAGGGCAAAATAATGCGCCGCATCGTTGTACGTTCTTCGCCGGTCCACGGACGCGGCGTATTCGCGCTGACCCAGATCCGTGCCAACGAGCAGATTCTGGAATACAAGGGCAAGCGGGTGTCGTGGGCACAAGCGCGGCGCCAGTATGCGCGTTCGGCGGCCGAAGACGGCCACACGTTTTACTTCGATCTGGACGACGGGCGCGTGATTGACGGTGCACAGGGCGGCAACTCGGCGCGATGGGTCAATCACAGCTGCGCGCCGAACTGCGAGGCCGAACAAGACGGCAGCCGGGTGTTCTTCCTCGCGCTGCGCGACATCAAGCCCGGCGAGGAGTTGTTCATCGACTATGGACTAATCGTGGAAGGGCGAAAAACGGCTGCGCTCAAAAAACTCTATGCGTGCCGGTGCGGTGCCGACACCTGTCGAGGGACGATGCTGGCCGCGTCCTGAAAGCGCCCACGAAACGACACACCTGCTTCTGGCTCTCGCACGTCAACTTCCGCACAGGCTCGGCCGCGACGATTTTGACGCTGCACGCTGCTGACGGAACGTGACTGTCATGCCCTCACCGAAATGGACATTTGCTTCACGCTTTCGACGCAACGCATTCGGATGGCGATCGTCGCTGCCGATCCAACGCCTGAAGGAGGCGGTCTCCGAGATCCGTTCGGTCGCGCGCACCGATCGGCCGCTCGCGGCCGACGGGGCTGTTCTTCTTCTTGAAAAACTGTCGCCCGCACTCGAGCACGTCGATAGTTCCTCGGGCGCCCTTGGCAGCGCGGTCAATCGTGCAATCGAGGCGCTTGTCCCCCTGATCGCCTCCGCCGACGTGACTGCTGCAGCACGGCAGCGTTGGCTGGAACGACTATTCGACGCATTGCAGGACGATCAGATGCCCTACATCGAGAGCCTGGGCGAGCATTGGGGAACCTTGTGCGTGACGCCCGCGTTGGCATCTGACTGGGCCGACCGGTTGTTGCCGCTCGTCACACACGTGCTGGAGGCTAAAGGATTCAACTACTCCGTCGGCGTGGTGCCGTGCTTGAGCGCGCTCTACGCCGCCGGCCGCTTTGAGGAAATCGTTGAGCTTGTGCGGCGCGATCGGCTGAGTTCCTGGTGGTATCGCCGTTGGGCCGTCGACGCGCTGGTTTGCCTTGGGCGCCCGGGCGACGCGCTCCGCCTTGCTGAAGCGAGCCGAGGGCTGAATGCGCCCGAAGGCGCGATCGCGCGCGCCTGCGAGACGATCCTCCTCGACTCCGGCATGACTGAGGAGGCCTATGAGCGCTATGCGATCGCCGCTAATCGTGCAGGCACGTACCTCGCAACGTTCCGGGCCCTCATCAAGCAATACCCCGAGAAAACCGCGGAAACGATCTTGTCTGACCTGGTTCGAAGCGAGCCCGGGTCGGAAGGCAAATGGTTTGCCGCCGCCAAAGACGCCGGGCTGTTCGATCAGGCCATCGCGCTGTCCAGACAGAGCCCTACCGATCCCAAGACGCTCATACGCGCCGCGCGAGACTTCGAGACGAAGCAGTCCCGGTTCGCGATGGACTGTGCGCTTTGCGCATTGCAATGGATGGAGGCCGGCTACGGCTATGAAGTGTCGATGGCTGACGTCACTGATGCCTATGATGCCCTCGTCGCAGCGGCGACTGCGAGTCAGATTTCGAAGGCAGCGGTGGACGATTGCGTGCGACGCCTGATTGGCAATGCGGACTCGCTTGTTGGGCGTGCGTTGCGCACGCGATTGGAAGCCGACAGGCGCTAGACCGGAAGGAAAAAGGGTTGGGCTCAAGTAGCGCGTCGGCGCCGCTTGCGCCTTTGCGGAAGCGCGGCAAGGAGCGACCCTCCAGAGCTGCGGTCTCATACACCCCCGCATGCTTCCTTGACTTCCCCAGAGCCTGGATACGCTGGTCTCAACGATCAGGAGATGCACAGCGTATGAAGCCAATCGTAGCAAACCGAAATCATCAGGCCCCCGCCGCTTCACCCGCCGTGCCGAAGCGGACCTCCCTGGAAGCGGACCGTGAACTCGCTCATATACAGAAAGTGGTGACCGCAGTACGGGCAACATCCGTGCCGTTGCCGATAAGCGTTCGTTACTGGAGGGCGCGCCTGCACGAGCTTCGCATCGCCTATGCGTTGCTTCCCGTTCAACTTGCCCGACTGTCCGCGCTTGAGCTTGACGTCGAGAAAATCGCACAAGGACAGGTGGACGTCGGTACGAGCGACGAGCGTCGCGTGGCGTAGACACTCAGCGCGGCAAGCGGACTATGACAGGCGCTATTCTTACGCGTCGTCCCAGACAAGTCGACATTCGCGCACGAAGGCACCCGCGCGCAGCGCGAATTCGATCGCCCTGGAGCCCTGTGCTCACAGGCGGTGACGTCGCCGCTAGAGCAGAACGGCCTGGCGCAATAACTCCAATGCCTTCAGTTCATCCAGGCGACCGGTGCGGGCCTTGCCGGCGAGCGTCTTCAGGAGCGCCTCGGCGATAGGTGCAATCCCGTCCAGGCCGTCCAAGGTGGTCCCTAAAGTGGAGGAGGGTGCCGTGTCTGTAGGCGGTGACATTGCCACCGCAGGCTGCGACGCCACCGGTGCAGGAACGGCTGCTGGCGTGTGGCTTCCGATGCGTTGCACGGGACCGTCGCGGCGCGTTGCGACTGCACTGCCGTTCTCGTGGTGAGGACTCGAAACGTGGTCGCCGTCGCCTGCCGCATCGGCTGGCAATGGCTCAATGTGCGCGTTGCTCGAAGCGCTAGGCAGCGCCCGTTCTATCTCGCTGGTCGGCGCCGCCGCGACTGCTGTGTCCTCAGACGCCGCCACAGCGGTGGGCGCCGGTGCTTGGCCAGGCGCGCGCACGCGTGATGTGGGCGCGAGCAGCTGCGCGACTGACTCGGGAATGTCGGCTTCGCCGCGGGGTGTGTCCAGCCACCCCGCGGGCAGACCCAGACCCGCGGTGAAGCGCTCGGCTTCAGCATCATCCATGCGCTTTTTACCGTGGAGTCGGTGCGCCATATTTGATCCGCTCAGACCCAAGACTGCGCCGAGCTTGACCTTCGAACCGTTGCGTGTGGTGAGAACGTGAAGATTGGCCTGCCTGATGCGCTCTACGGTCGCACCGCCGTTTGCACGCGCCTGTTTCCGCCCGGCCGCTTGATGCGATTGGTGCGGTTTCGACGATTCTGCTGCTCTTGCAGCTTGACCGCTTGCCTGCGCAGACGCCTTTTGGGGGCGGGTCTTGGTCGCACCCGACGCTTCTTTTGAACTTTTAGACGGCATGGTCGTATCCTTGGACAAACTGCTGACAAGCAGCGATGGCTCCTGCGCACTCGGAAGAAGGGGTGCTTGCTCGATGCCACCTTCATTGACGGTCTCGTCGGCATTGACGGACTCGTCGGCATGGACGAACTCGAGGGGCGCCTCCAGGCGCGCAATCGTCTCCGGCGAAAGGACCGGATGAAGTTGGTCAAAAAAGCCGGAAGGCAGCCCAAGCGTCGTTTCCATATGGAAGGCGGTCTCGGGCGTGAATCGCTCTCCGCGCATCAGTTCGGCGATCCGGGTCATGCTGGAATCGAGCCCCAGCGCGATGTTTTCCGCGCCGACCGCATCGACGAGGAATTTCAACGAACGCGTCTTAATAATCGACGCCGGCGTCGCTGCGCCATTAGTCTCTTTGGAAGGAGGCTGAACTCGCGGCGGGCGCTTCGGATTCGTCAAGTGATGAGGTTGACGCCGACTGCTTGGCTTGCCCCGATATCCCGCATTCGGTCCGCGGGTTTGGCTCATAGGAGAACTCCGGTGCAATGCGTAAAATTTCTGCGGTCCATTATATCGGCCGTCATTCGAACTGAGCGACTATCGCCACGCGCACGACAGTGTGGTGCTAATGGGCACTTTCGCGCTATGGCCGATTGCGATTAGTGGCGTGCCGCCGTGTACGGGAGCGGCGAGGCGTGCCCGCTAGCGGCGAATCGTTTCAGCCTCTCCCGTGCGGCAACGTGAACATATCTTGGCGCGCTCGCTAGTTGTCGGTCTGCCTGCTGGAACACCGCTTCGAACAACGGCAGGTCCGCCGCCTCGAATGCCCATCGGCGCTCGACTTCGGCGCGCGCGCAAGGCGCGTTCCAAAGCAGCTTCAGCGCGTGCATAAATAACTACATCCGTGTCCCCATAGCCCGCATCTTGCACAAAGAACGTGACGTAGACCAGTTGAATAAGCTCGTTGAAAAGATAGGCCGATCCAGCGCCGGCCCGACAGGCGGAGAACGTCAAGTGATTCGATAACGCGACGGTCTGCGCCGCCGACGGAGGCAGGGGCAGCAGCATCTCTTTGCTGAGCGGTTTGCGAAACAACGATCGAGCAGCTTGCGAGGAAGAGCGACGAGATGACATCGGGAAAGAAGGAACTGGAGGTGCCTGGAAAACGCATGCCGCAAAAGCATAACAGGCTGGGAGGGTGCGTTATTGTCGCGCGTGCCTCGTTGGCGCATGGACATTTGTGCGTCGGCGAACTTGGGGGCATCTGAATAATGCGTCGCTCTTCTTTTGGCAGTCGACAATCAACGCAGCGTTTCGTCGAACGATCCATGGCAGCGTTCCACCGGAGTCGATGCCGTGTGGCCGCTAATTGCAGAGTTGGCGTGGTTGGCGCCGGCCCGGTTCACCGCGCTCATCGTCACCCTGCAGGACGCTTCGCTCAATGTACTGCGTCGACGCTTTGATGCAGATTTCCGAGGCACAGGCGAAATCCAAGATTACGCGTGGTTTCCAGCGTGGCTGCTGATCATCAAACCGGCAGTCGCAGGCAGGCTCGGAGAGGCGCGCGTACAGCGCGATCTGCCGGCATCACGTGCCACTGCCTTACTCGGAGAGATCTTGCGTCGGGAACGTGAAGGTGAACGGCACGAACTGATTGCCCTGCGTCAAGAGATCCGCCGCCTGCATTCAGGCCTTTTTGACATATACATGGCAACGCGGAACGTGCAGCACCGATGAGGCCACGCCGCGTACGTTGCAGGGCCTCGGCCCGCCGCGTCCCGAACGAAAACCGAATCACTGACTCGGAAATCTTCGCTCCAGACTTTCGGCTGCATGTGGACGGCGATGCGGACTTTGGCGTTTGCATTTTCTGCATAGGCATTGGTTCGCCGACCGTGCAGGACGTCGCGCGCCGCGCGAATGTCTGCGTGGGTTTTGTATCGCGCGTGCTCAATGGACGCGACAACGTCGCGCCGAGGATTCACAAGGCCGTGACCCACTGAGTAGCTTGACCTAGGGTTATCCCGAATATAGCAAGAATTTGTTGTTCAAACGCTCATTAATCTTAAGCGGGCGCTTACCTATACTGAAGTCACTGAAACGCAAACAGGGCTGTTTGCGAAAAACAAGACTCGGAGGTAAGTATCATGAAACTCGCAACTATCGTCGTCGCCGCTGCACTCGCTATCCCGGCAGTTTCTTCTTTTGCTCAAAGCCAACCGGTGACCCGCGCACAAGTAAAGGCAGAACTGGTCCAACTCGAACGCGCTGGATATAACCCAAGCAGGGATCGCGTGACGTATCCGGCCGAGATCCAAGCAGCCGAAGCGAAGGTCGCAGCGCAGAACGGGCAAGCGAGCTACGGCGGCGTGGCTGACACTGCGTCGGCTTCAGGCGGCCCAGCTCACACTGGCAATAGCATCGCTCCTGTCTATTTCGGTCACTAATCGACCGGCAGAGCCGAAGGGCTCTCGCGCAATAAGAGGACTGGCCGCTGTGGTGGTACGGCCAGTTTAACTGACAACACCTCCGCCACCGGCCTAGCCGATGGCTTGCCCAGCACTTAAGTCGTCCTGGGCCTTTTTGCGTGGGTGTTTTCATGGGAAAAGGATCGCGGCGATGTCTCTGGCGCTATGCAGGACGTGACTTACGTCGATGCGCTCGGGTTGCCCGGCGACACGAGGGAAAATCTGGTAGCTGCCGTGAACGCGATGGCGCACGCCGCGGTCTTCGTACCGAGGCACGAGCGGGTAGGCGAGGGCATATCTGCAAGGCTCATGCACTTGTCACGCATCTCAAGAACGAAGCTTAAGGCGCGGCGCGGATTGTCGATAAAGTCGCCGATGGCCTCGAGTTCGGCCTCCGCCGCCGGCAGGATGCGAACAATCATGCATTGCTGTCGATCACCGCCTGATACCTAGCCTCGAGCCGGTCGAACACTTCTTGGGCGGGTATTCCTCGGCCAGCATCTGAATCGACGGTGCCGCGCTCGATCACGGCATCTAACGCGGCGACCTGCGTCTCGCGATCCTGAATCAATCGCACGCCTTCGCGCAACACTTCGCTCTTTGAGCCGTACCGTCCCGTTTCGACCAGCTTCGTGATGTATCCCCCAGGCTGTTGTCCAACGTCTGCACTGGTCATCGTTCTGCTCTCCAAAGGCGGCGACAATCTGCTTTCAGCGTTTGTCTCCACAGCGAGATCTACGATGACGGGCGGCCTTGGAGCGCGGCGCGGCAACCATCACAAGGCGCATTGCTTGCCGCTTTTGCGGCGATTCCCGGTCCGTCAACGAAGTCGGGGAAAGAGGAGAGCCGCGCTGCTCGCTAATCGGCCATAGCGGGCGTTCCCGACGAATCAGACGAAAGTCCGCTTTCAAGGCGCGAGACGACCCCAACCGTGTATTATGCTTTCCTCCGGAAGCCATGCTCAGCCACAAGCCGAAAACGGCCGAAGGCGCCGCAAATGCCCGGACTCGAACTATTCGGAGCAGCGGCGTCACCAAACCAACAATAAAATTCCGTGCATGAAGATAACAAATAGCGGTCGAGGAATTCATCAGCGAGAAGTACCCGGTCTGGATAAGTTACGAGGACTTCCGGACCACTGGCATGCGTTCACCAATCTCGATCTAGCTCTTCCTGGACGAGGGATGCGGGAGATAGATCTCATAATCGTCACAGAAGATCGCTTGCTACTTGTGGATCTAAAGGATTGGTTGGGCCCCATTTCTAGCCGACACGGCAATTGGTTCAATGGAGAGCGCGACCATGGCCGGTCTCCGGTTCACAAGATCGCCGAAAATGTACGAGAACTGTTTCCGCTGCTCAAGAGGTTCCTCGAGCGAAGCAGGCGCGATTCGAACGGGAGCAAGCTGTCTGCACCTTGGCTTGAGGGGGTGGTGGTTCTAACCCAAGCATCAGATAGGTCTGGCGTGTCGCCTGCAGAACAGAACCGCGTGTTCAGTCTCGATCCATTCATGCGAATGATCAAAAACCCGCTGGAACGCAATAACCAACTCGGGAAGGCTTCGTCACGGCAAGACGATCTCACCTCGCCGGAATGGATTGCTCGATTTCGTCAATTTTTCAACACTTCGAGCGAGATTTTCCAAGCGGGCACCCGGAGATACGGCGGATTCGTTGCGAAAAGTGAAAACCCGACCTTCGTGCATCATTCAGGGATCTATTCGGAGTTCGAAGTCGACGAAGAAGGCGTGGCAATGTCCTCCGGATTGCTTCGTCGATGGGATTTTACCAAGGCAGAAACGCGCTTCCAAACCGAAGAAGGGCGGACATCGATAGTCGGTCGAGAAAAAGCAGTCATTGCTTGGCTGGATGATCGGAACACCGATACCGGCTCCCGCCTCATCAAGCCGAGAGTTGACGATCAAGAGCGTGGAGTCGCCTACTGGGAGGTCTTTGAGCGGCGACGACGACTGCGGCGGATGTCCGAATTCTGCAAGACAGATCTCGCCGGTGCAACGCACGCTGAACGGGTTGAGCTCGCTCGGCAAGTCCTTGCATCTGCCAAAGCTCTTCATGACTTAAACGTCGCCCACCTGAACATAGGGCCTCATAGTATCTGGATTGAACCCCCCACTACTGTCAAGTTTTCCCACCTCATGACTGCTTCCTTCCCGGAAGTAAACACACTTGGGGAAAGCAGATTTCAGTTTCTGTCCGCGGTGTCCGCGCCAGAGGATGTATTGGAACATCGGGGAAATCCCCAGCAGAAGGATGTCTTCTTGTTGGGATGCGTGGTACATCAACTGATTTTCGGCAAACCGGCCGAAGGCGAGCCTCCTGAGTGGAAGGCGTCGGTTGATGATGGCCGGGAATTTGATCATCTGCACGCTTGGTTCGATCGGGCTCTCGACATGGACTGCGCAGCGCGGTTCGATAACGCAACAGTCATGTTGGATGCTTTCAATGCTGCAACCGCCGGAGTGTCCAGTGTTAGGACGACCATAGAAGGGCTGGAGCGCTTTAGAAGCGTGAAGTCGCAGCGCGTCATTTTCCAAATTTACCCGGAAAAGGAATTGGTCAGCGAGAATGACCGAGTTGTCATCTGGAAGACCGATACGTCCGATGGCCCAAGCATCGCGAAGCTGTGGAAAATTGAAGCAATCGGCGATATCAGTCGCGAAGGCTCCCGCGTTCTCGCGTTTCTGGAGGGCGTGCAAGCACTCATCGAGTCCCCAATTCCCGGCTCGGCGACATTCAGAAAGGCCCATTGGACAGGGGATGCTATCGTCGTTGTGCAGGATCTGATTCCCGGCAAGACACTTTCCGAAGCAACTGAGTCGAAAGCGCTTTTTTCCGATCCTCCTGCCTTAATTCGCTTTTTAATCGCCCTCATCGATGTTGTTGATGTGCATCATCAGAGGTCCATGGCCCACGGAGATATCAAGCCGGATAACATCATTCTTTCACTGGTGCCGGATTCATCAGAGCTGTCGCCCGTCCTCATTGACCTTCTTGATTTTTCCCCCTCTAGTGATGGCGAGCGACTTTCGCCAGCATACGCTCCGCTGTCCGGTGGTCGTTTCGAACGCGACCGATTCGCGGTCGCAAAGATTGCTGAGGAGTTGATTGCTGGAGCGCCCTTGTTGACTTCCGTCAGTCTCGGTATTGCCGCTGCGATCCAGATGTGTAGATCGGGACCACCTGCGAATGCAACGCTGCTGCCATTGAGGGAAGCGCTGGCGCGCGCTTTGATGCCGGAGGAGATAGAAGCGTCAACCACGATCACAATCGGGCTTCTAGGGGCGGACCTTGGCGTGATGTTACCGGATGAAGGGAAGTACTGGATATCTCGGTTTGGGCCTACTGTATCAATCAGAGGTGCGACGGAAAAGTTGGAGCTGAGGCTCGACGACAATGGCAGGCCAACGTTTGGGAAGAGAAGCTCGGTATCTCAAGCGACAATTCAGCGAGGAAAAAAATTCGAGCTCGCATCATTTACTGGCGAAATCTCATTTGTCGCTGGTCCCACGGATCTATCGGAAGCGGCAGATTTGCTGATTCGACCAGAAATATCCGCAGCCTTCAAAGAAGGGATTACCCGCGGCAGTTCTGAACATGAAGGCGAAATCACATCAGATCGCGATGCTCAAGCCACCGAGGAACTTGAAGATGCGATCGAAGAGAAACTTGACGCGACTGCTGCACAAGCCGCTCATTTCTCGGTTCGACAGCTGTGGGAGCACATTGTTCGAGTAGAGTCGGAGTTGAAGCCCGAAGCGTTGTGTCTTGGAGAGAGTAGTTTCCGCAAAGATGCGCGCCGCCACGTCGTTCCTATTCAGATGACGGCGAGCGACTATGACTTTGACCGTAACGATGTTGTCACCGTTGAGAAGCTCGATGCGAGGGGGGATTGGATTCGAGTTGGTCTGCTGGACCTCGCGTTGTCCAACAAGGACTTTATCGCAATCGAGAGTGGCATGGGGCCTACGCGTCACGCCTTGCTTCTGGAAGGAAGCCGAGTGCGCTTTCAAAGTCGCTATGAAAACACCAGCATTGAAAGACGCGAGGCCGCCACATCGCGCATTTTGAAGGGAGCTTCTGTCCGGGCGGGTATTGCTGACATATTCCAGCCGGATTCCGGTTGTCGGCCCCATCGAAAGGGTATATCGATCGACGAAGCTGCGTTGGTAAGATACCAGCTGAACCCGGTCCAACAGCAAGCCTTTAAGGAAATCGTTGATTTACGGCCGCTCGGTCTGCTCCAAGGGCCTCCGGGGACGGGTAAGACGCGCTTCATCGGCGCGCTTGTGCACTACGCGTTGACGCACGGCCTGGCACGCAATGTATTACTGGCCAGTCAGTCTCACGAAGCGGTCAACAACGCCGCCGAGGCAGTTCTTGATTTATTCGGCAGCGACCGAGACTCGCTGAGCCTCATCCGCGTAGGTCACGAGGATTCCGTTTCTGACAAACTCAGCCCATATCATGCAGGTCGGGTAGAAAAAGCCTACAAGGACCGGTTTCTTGCAACACGATCTTCTAGGCTCGCAGTAGCGGCTCGGGCCGTTGGTCTCGATAGTGACGTTGCCGAACGTGTCCTCTGGTTCGAAGAAGCTGTACAACCTGTTCTCGCCCGGATATCGCATGCGGCGACCGACCAAGCGGGCGATGTCGCGCGTCAGCGGTCACTGTACGATACCGTAGAGCATCTCCTGGCCTCAAGAGGGCTTCGGATCGAGCTTCAAGAAATTGCTCCCGATGAGGTCCAGGACTTGGTGACGTCGTTCTTTCTCTCGTCGTTTCCCACCGAGCACGCGAGTGCAATCGAAAAGTATCGACATGTGATCGAGCTAACTCGTGACATCATCGGGACTGTTTCAACTTGGGAGAGGAGCTTTGAGACGTTTCTAGCGGGTACCCGAAGAGTTGTTGCCGGAACCTGCGTTGGCTTGGGTCGGACTTCGCTGGGATTGACGAAAACCGAGTTTGACCTTGTGATCGTTGACGAAGCCGCGCGCTGCACCGCTAGCGAACTCGCGGTGCCTATGCAGGCGGGGAAATGGATTGTGCTTGTCGGTGATCATGCCCAGCTAGAGCCTCAACATTCACCAGACGTCGTTGAATGTGTTTCCGAAAACCTCGGGATTTCAATGCAGGAAGTCAAGAAAAGTGACTTCGAACGGGTCTTTGATTCACCTTATGGCCAGCAGGCGGGATCAACGTTGACCACGCAGTATCGGATGCTTCCCCCGATTGGTCGTATAGTGTCAGGTGCGTTCTACACATCGGCTCTTGAGAATGGCCGCGACACACCATTGATCGAAAGCACCGCACTGCCCGCACAACTTGCAGTTCCGCTGACCTGGATCACTACGGATGCGTACGGGCGAGCCGCATTCCAACGAACGCCGAAGGGTAGTCGGGGCAGCCTCATCAACGAGTACGAAGCCGATGTCATCATTGACCAGCTTAAGCGCTGGGCGGCTCACCCGCCGTTTGTCGAATGGCTCTCGGCACAGCACCCTGACAAACAATCTATCGGCGTGATCTGTGCGTATGCGGCTCAGCGGGATCTCGTCTGGAAGAAGGTGCAGGCGGAAAACCTGCCCCAGGCTATGAGGCGCGCGCTGAAAGTCGATACGATTGACAGCTACCAGGGCAAAGAGAATGTGATTGTTCTGCTTTCACTCGTCAGAAACAATGATGACGGACCGACTGTCGCTGGAAAAGCCACAATTGCACCGGGATTTATGGCGCGCAAGAATCGAATCAATGTCGCAATAAGCCGTGCGATGGATCGTCTCGTCATCGTGGGCGCCTTGCATGGATGGCGGAAGGATTCACCACTTGGGAAAGTAACCGATGCTTTTTTTGCAGAGGTCGGACGAGGGGACGCGACCGAACTCGACGCGAGTCAATTGCTCGCACAGGCCTTGTCTTCGGCGAAGACTTCAAAAAATGCCAAAGCGAAGTCGAACTTAAAAAAAGAAGAACCGGAGACGACGCGATGAATGATGTTAAGCGAGGGACCCTGTCCTTGCAGAGAGAGAAGCCTTCAGATGCTGCGGAAGCGGTACTGGAGCAGCAGATCCCCGTCGGCGTATTCGACTTACTGCTTCCGAGTAGACAGTTTGTCGTTCATCATAAGGTGGCGGTCCTTACAAATGTCTCGTTGACCGCAGAGTTTCTACTTCGGTTACTGTTCAATCTAGATAGTCTTTCTGAAGAAGACATCGGTGAATTCTTTGCATTCGGCGACGAAGAAGTAAACTTCATCGTGAACGAGACGCACTCGAAGGGATATGTGGAACGGCGGAGCGGACGAGTAGAGCTAACGCAGGCCGGGTACGACCTGTTTAAGGATAGCGACAAGCCCCAGGTGTTCGAGATCGTTAAACGCACTGAGAAGGTCGGATTTGATCTTCTCTCTATGGCGCCGTCGGAGAGGAGCTTCCTCTCTGAAATAGAGTTGGCGTTCTCGGAGCTCGTAGTCGAAGATGATTATCGTGCCAGCAAAGCCTCTCTTGAGGTTCCGGATGCGTTCCGTCGCCACTACCGCGAAATAGTTGGAAAAAAAGACAGGGACATTACGGCTGGCATCAAGCGAACGCTCTACTCGATCGACACTGTTATTCCTTCGGACCGGTTCTCGTCGATCGTGCCGGTTGTAGCGGTAGCTACTTCTCGCAATCCTGCGAATCCTGAAGCGCTGTTCGAAGCTTGGCGAACGACTCAC
Organism: Caballeronia sp. NCF2; assembly: GCF_023631205.1. Classification (NCBI taxonomy): domain Bacteria; kingdom Pseudomonadati; phylum Pseudomonadota; class Betaproteobacteria; order Burkholderiales; family Burkholderiaceae; genus Caballeronia; species Caballeronia sp. NCF2. Next base: position 45,374 of record NZ_JALQDN010000087.1, read on the forward strand.
GAACTCGATGACCGCCCAGAGGTGGCGCGTGCAGTCGCGGCATTTCTGGACAATCTAAAGGTATTGGTCCGACCGGACGACAGGCGAGCGTACGACATCTTGCTTGGTGTGGCGGAAGACTATCTGAAGGAGTATCGCACCCGTAATGGTCTAAGCGTCTCGCGCTACTTTAAGGAAATGACGCAAAGAGCCGGAGAAGTGCGCGCAGATCGTCCAACGATTGGCATCGTTGGACCACTGTATGCATCCGGGAACATCGAGCGTGTCATGAAGGTCCTTGAAATTGCCAATGAGCGGTCTACTGCGTTAATGGTCGAACAGTTGGTTTGGGTGATCCCGAAAAGCTCGACGTGGGGAATGTCTAGGGGGGTAAAGAAGTTGCTCGAGCGCATAGCGGGTGAAAGTCGACCGAAAGAGGAGCAAGCGAATCAGGCCGCTCTCACCGAGACTGCGATCACATCGGGAAAACCAAGTGGCCATGTCAGAAAGATCTTCGAAACAATTTTTACTCGCGATGACGATGGGGCGATTCCAGATGCCCTTGAGATACTCTTGATACCGCAGCGGCTCGTTGCCGTCATCGTGCACGCACCGATAGGGCTTGAGCGAGGTTTCCCGGTTCCGCTGGGAATCCTGAGCTTCGATTCGAAAGTTCTAGAGACGGTTAGGGAATATTTAGTTGATCGGCTCCCTCAATTTATAAGACGGTTCGATTCGGGCGATGCGATGGATATACATAAGCTAGTCAATTCGGATGGGATAGCAACTGCTGACGGAATCGCCGCCTCGAACTCGAGCGAAGTGCCGGGCCAGTCACATTAGAACCGAGAGAGGGAAAGACTAAGTCCAAGGTGACCGTATTTGCTTCTGTAGTCAGACATCTGAGTACGCGGACCCAAGGCCGCATCAGATGGCTAAGGACGCCCGCAACCACTGCGAATCTGTCCGGCCGAGACGTCCGCTTCTCAGCCGGTCGCGGCTATTTGCTCGGATCCAGGCGGATGTCCGCAAAGGCCGAAGCTCGCACACCGGTCATCCGACAGGGCTCGGCCACTAAGCGCCGTTCGATGCCAACCCTAGCGAGACGTTCGAATGTCCGATTGGCCTTCGAAAGCGCCCCTCCGTTTCTGACAAAACCAGGGCGCTCGCGTAGGTAGCCTTCGGCGCGACTCCACTAGGGGTGCGTAGACGCTCGCCTGCGAAAGCCGACGAAGGTCCGCGCGAGGCGTCGCATGCGTCGCGCGCGAGATTCGTGCGCCGCCGCGACCAGGAACATGGGTCACACCGATCGACTCTGCCACCCGATGCGCGGGAGTTTCGCGGCGTGACGCTGGGACTGTCAGAACATGATCCAACCTAGATGGAAGCCGCAGGCAATCGAGATTCCGTCGCCCAGCGCAGGCCGACGGCCAAAATACAATGTCGTTCGGCCGCATACCTGGTGAGATGATTGTCGACGCTTACGATTCGATCATTTCGATAACGGCCTTTGATAGTGCCGCGGCCGGTTCGCCGAGACGATCGACCGCATCGAAATGATGCCCATCGGCTTGTCGGACGATCCGCACGTCCAGCCCATGGTTGTTCAACAGCGTCTGATACTCAGCCTGCAACCTATGGAACTCGTCCGATTCGTCGCCGCCGACGGTCAGGATGAAGGGCAACGGCCGCTTGGGAAGATGAAACTTCGGGCTATACGCGCGTACCTCCGCCTCGTCTAATCCCACGACCTTATTGAGGTAGCAAAGACGAATCGGTTCGAGATCGTACAGACCGCTGATTGCGCAGGCGCCCTTCAGGACATCGTTCGGCAGGCCGCGGCTCTCCCAGTCCGTCCCCGCAAGAATGGCGGTCAAATGTCCGCCCGCAGAGCTTCCGGATACGAAGATCGCGTTGCGATCGAAGCTCAGTTCCTCCGCGTTTCGATACAGATTCGCGATGGCCTCGATGTTGTCAGACACGATATCGGCCATGCGCACGGAAGGCGCCAGCCGGTAGTTGATCACGGCAACGTTGATGTCCGCATCCAGATACGGGCGGGCGACAGTGCTGAAATCCGACTTGTCAAGGGACTGCCAATATCCCCCATGAATGAAGACCAGCACGGGGCGCCCGTTCGTCCTGGCAGGAAAGAAATCGTACGCCTGCTGCGCGTCGTTCCCGTAGCGAAGGTCTTCGCGGACCGTGTGCTCCGCGCGAAAGCGTTTGCTTTCCGTTTTCCACCTTGCGAACACTTCGAGATGGTCTGGAATGCCCGCGCGGACGTTGTATTGATCGTCGAGCGCCTCTTGATCGAATGAGCGGTAAACCGGCATGCTGTACCTCGAGAAACAGATGAGTGTTTGAATGATCGATCCGGTCCGTGGATCGCCTTCAACCGTACCGCGACTCGGTTTGGCCGGCGCGCGCGCACGTGACAACGATCAACGAGGAAACGCCATGTTCGGAAAGAGCGAGGACCGTGAGGATTATCAGGCAATCGCGCGGCCCGTGGGAGGGATGGCCCGTGACCTGCCGGACCGGTTCTTTATCGACTATCACGCGCACGTCCGAGGTCAACTCATTTACGCCTACGCGGGATCAATACTGGTCACTGCCGACGGCGGCTCGTGGGTCGTGCCGCCCCAACGGGCCGTTTGGGTTCCGCCAGGGGTCAGGCACTGCATGCAGGCCGTCGGCAAGACCGAAATGCGCACGCTCTACTTCGCGCCGCAGCGCACACCGCTCGACGCGTCGAACTGTTGTGTTGTCTCCATTTCTCCGCTTCTTCGGGAACTGATCGCGGCCATCGTCGCGATGCCCGTCGACTACGACGAGCAAGGACGAGACGGACTCGTCGTCGAGCTGCTCTATCGCGAGGTAAAGCCGTTACAGGTCGAGCCTTTGCACTTGCCGATGCCGGCAGACGAGCGCATCGCGCGTATATGCCGCTGGATTATCGCGAACCCAGCAGAAGAAACCTCGCTCGAGTCCTGGAGCAAAGTTGTCGGGGCAAGCGAGCGGACCATTATCCGGCTCTTTCCGGATCAGACGGGCATGACATTCACGCGCTGGCGTCAACAGGCGCGATTGCTGGCAGCGGTCCAGATGCTGGCCGAGAACCGCTCGGTCACCGAGATCGCGTCGGTGCTCGGCTATGACAGCCCGAGCGCCTTCAGCGCGATGTTCCGCAAATCGCTTGGACGAAGCCCCAGCGAGTTTTTCAGGGTGATGTCGGAGTGATGAACTTGGCATTTGCGCGATAGAGCGCGACCTATCCGCGAGAGCATGACGCCCACGTCCTCTCCAAAATGATGTTGAGCCGCCTCGTTCCGGCGGCGTCAAGGAGAGAAGATGTCAATCTACGATCGCATTAAGGAATCGGGTCTCAGCTTGCCCGTCCATACACCGGTCCGTGCAGCGTTCAAACCATTCAATCGACACGGAAACTTGCTGGTCATCTCCGGGCAGTTGCCGGTTCGTGACGGCAAGGCACAGTGGACCGGGTCTGTGCCGGAAGTAGTGTCCGTCGAGGATGCACGCAGCGCAGCGCGACTCTGCGTGCTCAACGTGCTTGGATGGGCGCACTTGGCGACCGACGGCCACCTCGAGCGCATCTCGAAGGTGCTGAAAGTCGGCGGTTACGTTGTCACGTCTGAAGGCTTCGCCGATGCACCGACGATCATCAACGCGGCGTCGGAATTGATCAATCAGCTCTTCGGCGAGCGTGGCGAACATGCGCGCATCGCAATCGGCGTCGCGAGCCTGCCGATAAATGCGCCGGTGGAAGTAGAAGCGACCTTCGTCGTCGAAGACTGAGATGACTATGACGCGCGGTTACGCGGACGTTCTCGTCGGCCTTCAGTATGGTGATGAAGGCAAGGCCAAGATCATCGACCATCTGGCTCACGCCTACGACATCATTGCTCGGTTCAACGGCGGTGCCAACGCGGGGCATACGGTCCGTACGCCGCTGGGAAGCGCGAAGCTAGCGCAAGTGCCATCGGGCGCATTTCACCCTGACAAGCTGCTCTATATCGGCTCGGGCTGCGCGGTGAACCTCGAGAAGCTGGCCGGCGAGATTGACGGCCTCGAACGCGCCGGCCTGACGCTCGACGGACGGTTGCTCATCAGCGGCCGTTGCATCGTCGTCCAACCCGTTCATGTACGCATGGACGTGCTACACGGATCGGACATCGGAACGACAGGAAACGGCATCGGTCCGTGCTATGCAGATCTCGCGCTCAGAATGCGCTCCAAATGCCGTACCGTCGTTCAACTTCGCGATTTGCACAAGAACCTCGACCTCGCCTTCGGACAGATGGCAGCGTACGACCGCCTGTCGGCACCTTGCTCCAAAGCGCATGAGGCCGATGTCGCCGCCACCTTCCATCGACTTCGGGCGGCGTGGACGCGCATCTTGCCTTTCGTGACGATGGACGACCTATTCCTGACGCGACTGGTGAGAGCGGGCAAGCGCGTGCTTTTCGAGGGCGCGCAGTCGTTGCAACTCGACGTGTCGCTAGGCGATCAGCCTTATGTCACGTCGAGCCATACGAGTGCATCCTTCGCCTACGTCGGTGGCGATCTCTCGTGCCACTTTCACCGCAAGACGATCGGCGTGGCGAAAGCGATCGTGTCGCGCGTGGGTGCGGGGCCGTTTCCCTCAGAATTCGGTGGCATGGCGTCTGCGTCCTACTGTGCTCGGGCCGCCAAGGAGGGGACCGGGCGCGAAGCCGAACGCGCGAGGTTCGATCCGCGTGCGCTTCTTGCATCCGGCGATCCGTTCGAGCTTGGCATCGCGCTGCGGATGCTGACGGACGAATACGGCACGGGCAGCGGGCGGCCCCGGCGCATCGGCGCACTAGACGTTTCGCAGCTTGCCGACGCGGTAAGCCGTCACGCCGTAGACGAGATCTATCTCAACAAGTGCGACAGCCTCGCCCTGTTCCCCAATAAGGCGTCGGGCGCCATTCCGGTGTTCGATGAAACGTCGCTTCGCTGGTTCCCTTCCTTCGCGGGACCGTTGAATGAGAGTTTGCCCCCTTCGCTGCGCGGTCTGATCGCGCATATCGAGCGACGCACCGGAAGCCGTATCGCAGGCATAGGCACAGGTCCGGCCCGAGACGACATCATCTGCTTTCAATGAACCACATAGACAATGACCCCATCCTTCCTTAACGTTCAAATGCGTCGAAGCGATCTCGCATGGACAGACTGGCCATCGATTCTCGCTTTCCTGAAAGACGAACTCATTTGTCGAGTCGCTGTACACGACAAGCCTTTTCCGTACGTGCTCGCGCAGAGCTTCACCTTTACGGGCGATGCATTTCTTATTCACTGCTCTCGTTTTGGTAGCTTCGCCCAGAAGCTGCGCGAGAACGGACACATCACCATCGAAGTGGACAGACCTGTTTCCTTGCTCAAGGCGCCCAAAGGACAGAATACGAGTCTCGAGTATTACAGCGTAATCGCCCGTTGCCACGCGTCCATCGATCACAACACGGAAGCCGTTATTCGCCACCAGAATCAGGCGCTAGACAAGTTTCGCCCAGAGAAAGACTATTCTCCAATCGAACAGGGCGCGGCCAACCAAATCATTGTGATTCGTTGCGCCGTAATTGAGATGACGGCAAAGAAGCGCATTCTCGCCGACGGTCAATATTCTCCGCCTGGTCAGCCCCCGGCTCCGTATGTTCGCTACCCGTTTGCCGCAGGCGCGACTATGTCCGGCCTCGCTCCCGACGCGTTTGATCCCAATCGATTTGCAAAACGGAATCAGGGCGACGCATAGCGCGTTGCGCGGCAGCATAACTTGGCGTAAGCGCGACCATCGACGACATTTTCTAACGCGCCTGCCTTCTTTTGACGACTGATAGTGGTCATGCCGCAGGGAAGTAATTCGGCAAATACACGTACAGGAAGTCACCGAGGAGAAACTCGAATGAAGATGGGCAATGTCGACGTCACATGCTTTGGCGTGGCAGACCGGCTCGAAAGACTGCCGGTTTGCGGTTACCACCGCTGGCTATTTATGATCATTTCGCTTGCGTTTTTCTTTGACAACGTCGACCTCGCCACCATGACGTTCGTTCTGGGTTCAATCAAGTCGGAGTTCGGTTTGTCGCCTGCGCAAGCCGGCCTGCTGGGCAGTGCAGGATTCGTAGGGATGGCCTGCGGTGCCGTCTGCTCGGGAATGCTAGCCGATCGTTTCGGACGTAAGCCGGTGTTCCAGATCAGTATGGTCGTGTGGGGAATAGGAAGTTTGCTGTGCTACACCGCGAGTGACGCGACCGAACTGGGCATTTACCGCGTGCTGCTGGGCATCGGCATGGGCATGGAGTTGCCGCTTGCTCAGACGCTCCTGTCTGAGTTCATTCCGGCGAAGAGCCGCGGTAAGTACCTCGCGCTCATGGACGGAAACTGGCCAATCGCGTTTGTGTGCGCGGGCTTGCTGTCCTACGTGGTGCTCCAATCGCACAACTGGAGAATGTTGTTCCTCATCGAATCGATTCCCGCCTTGTTTTTGTTCGTCATCCGCCGCAGCGTGCCGGAATCTCCGCGCTGGCTCGAATCGCAGCGACGTCATGAAGAAGCCGAGGAGATCGTCTCAAGTATCGAACAGACGGTAATGAGCAAACTGAAGATCGACACGCTTCCGCCGGTCACGCTTTCGGTGGACGCCCGTCATCATGAAGCGCGCGGTCTGAAGGTGCTTTGGTCCTGCGCCTATCGTCAGCGGACCATGATGGTCGGCGTGCTCTGGTTTTTTGCGCTGTTGGGCTTTTACGGACTGAACACGTGGCTCGGAGCGTTGCTTCAGGCATCTGGTTCTGCGGTGACAAAGTCCGTGCTGTTCACGGTGTACATCTCGTTGGGCGGCATCCCGGGTTTCCTGACCGCTGCGTGGGCCGTCGAACACTTGGGCAGAAAAGCGACGTGTGTCGCAACCTTGCTCGGTGGGGCGATCATGACCTATGTCTTCGGTCATGCAGCGCAATGGGGTGCGTCCTCAGCGGGATTGATCATAACGGGTGGCGGAATGCAGTTCTTCGCCTTCGGCATGTGGGCCGTGCTCTACGCTTATACCCCCGAACTCTATCCGTCGCGTGCTCGAGCAACGGGTTGCGGGTTCGCGTCGTTCTGCGGACGGATCGGCGCATTGCTCGGGCCTACGCTCATCGGCTGGCTCTTGCCCGTCGTACAGCAAGGCGGGGTATTCATTTTCGGAGCAACGTGCTTCGCTATCGCATCGCTCGTTGTACTGCGATTCGGCGTCGAGACACGCGGCGAAGTGCTCGAAGCCGTGTCGGAGTGACGTGATAAACGTCAGGACGTTTTTATCAACATTGTGTCAAAGAACCACGCCAACCGACCCATATGACCCAAGACAAACGAGCCGCGCTTGCTGCCGAGGCGCTCAACTATCACGAATTTCCAACTCCGGGGAAGATCGAGATAGCGTCGACCAAGTCGATGCTGACGCCGCGCGATCTAGCATTGGCCTATACACCCGGCGTCGCCAGCGCCTGTGAAGCGATCGTCGAAGATCCGCTGAACGCCGCGCGTTTCACCGCGCGCAGCAATCTCGTGGGCGTCGTGAGCAATGGCACGGCCGTGCTGGGTCTCGGCAACATCGGGCCGCTCGCGTCGAAGCCGGTGATGGAAGGCAAAGCCGTGCTGTTCAAGGAGTTCGCCGGCATCGACGTGTTCGATATCGAGCTGAACGAAAGCGATCCGCACAAGCTCGTCGACGTGATCGCCGCGCTCGAGCCGACCTTCGGCGGCATCAATCTGGAAGACATCAAGGCGCCGGACTGCTTCATCGTCGAGCGCGAATGCCGCAAGCGCATGAAAATTCCCGTCTTCCACGACGATCAGCACGGCACGGCTGTCGTCGTCGCGGCGGCGATCACGAACGGGCTGAAAGTGGCCGGCAAGAATATCGGCGAAGTGAAGCTGGTCGCTTCCGGCGCGGGCGCGGCGGCGTTGGCATGTCTGAATCTGCTCGTCGATCTCGGCATGAAGCGCGAGAACATTTTCGTGACGGACCTGGCCGGCGTCGTCTACAAGGGCCGCACGGAACTGATGGATCCGGACAAGGAACTCTTCGCGCGCGAAACGAGCGCGCGCACGCTGGCCGAAGTGATGGAAGGCGCCGACGTGTTCCTCGGCCTCTCGGCAGGCGGCGTGCTGAAGCAGGACATGGTGAAGGGCATGGCCGCGAAGCCGCTGATTCTCGCGCTCGCCAATCCGACGCCCGAAATCCTGCCGGAACTCGCGCTCGAAGTGCGCCCGGACGCGGTGCTCGCGACCGGCCGCACGGACTATCCGAATCAGGTCAACAACGTCCTCTGCTTCCCGTTCATCTTCCGCGGCGCGCTCGACGCAGGCGCGACCACGATCACGAAGGAGATGGAGATCGCGGCGGTCAACGCAATCGCCGAACTGGCGCGTCAGGAGCAAAGCGATATCGTCGCGACGGCATACGGCATTCAGGATCTTTCGTTCGGTCCGGAATATCTGATTCCGAAGCCGTTCGACCCGCGTCTCATCGTGAAGATCGCCCCGGCCGTGGCGAAGGCAGCGATGGAGTCCGGCGTGGCGACGCGTCCGATCGAGGACATAGACGCCTACGAGCAGCATCTGCAGCAGTTCGTGTATCACAGCGGCACGACGATGAAGCCCGTGTTCCAGCTCGCGCGTAGCGTCGAGCCGGAGAAGAAGCGCATCGTGTTCGCGGAAGGCGAAGGGGAGCGCGTGCTGCGCGCGGTGCAGATCGCTGTCGACGAGAAGATCGCGAAGCCGATTCTGATCGGCCGCCCGGCTGTCATCGAACAGCGCATTCACAAATTCGGCCTGCGCCTGACGCCGGGCGTGGACTTCACCGTCGTCGATACGGATCACGACGAGCGCTACCGCGACTTCTGGCAAACCTATTACTCGATGATGGCGCGCGAGGGCATCAGCCAGCAGATGGCGAAGCTCGAAATGCGCCGCCGCACGACGCTCATCGGCTCCATGCTCGTCAAGAAGGGCGAAGCGGACGGCATGATCTGCGGCACGGTCAGCACCACGCATCGTCATCTGCACTTCATCGATCAGGTGATCGGCAGGAAGGAAGGCGCGAAGGTGTATGCGGCGATGAACGCGCTCGTGTTGCCGGGCCGTCAGATTTTCATCGTCGATACGCACGTGAACGTCGATCCGACGCCCGAGCAGCTCGCCGAAATCACCATCATGGCGGCGGAGGAAGTGAAGCGCTTCGGCATCGTGCCGAAGATCGCGCTGCTGTCGCATTCGAACTTCGGCACGAGCAACGCGCCGACCGCGCAGAAAATGCGCAACGTGCTGGCAATTCTGAAGGAGCGCGCGCCTGATCTCGACGTGGACGGCGAAATGCACGGCGACGTCGCGCTCGATGCGCGTCTGCGCAAGGAGGTGCTGCCGGAATCAACGCTCGAAGGCGACGCGAACCTGCTGATCCTGCCGAACATCGACGCGGCGAACATCTCGTATAACCTGCTGAAGACGGCGGCGGGCAACAACATCGCCATCGGGCCGATCCTGCTCGGCGCGGCGAAGCCGGTTCACGTGCTGACGGCGTCGGCAACGGTGCGGCGGATCGTCAATATGACGGCATTGATCGGTGCATACGCAAAGACCAAGGGAGCGCCATGAGTGCAGATGACAGACTACATCGACTGATCGGAGGCGATCGCTTGGCGCAAAGGCCGAAAGGGAACTATAAAAACATCACACGGTGGGGAGATCTTGTCTTCGTCTCGGGTAAATCCGCGGGTAGATCCGTCGACGGCAAGATGCCCAAGGGCCGTTTAGGGCAAACGCTGTCGCTCGATGACGGGATCGCATTCGCACGTGACGCGGCTCTCGAGCTACTGCTGACGCTGTGCGAAGAACTTGGATCGCTCGAGCGCGTGCAACAAGTACTCGACATACAGGGCTTCGTCAATGCGGACGCTTTGTTTGAAGAACATGCGAAGGTACTCGACGGTGCTTCAGATGTTCTCGTTGACGTCCTTGGTGAGGCGGGAATACACGCGCGTTCGGTTTTCGGATGCGTATCATTGCGTGGAGGTCAACCCGTGATCTTGCGTGCCGTCGTCGGACTGAAAACCTCACCGCGAGGAAAGCCGCTTCAATTTTCGCCGGATTCTCGCTGAAGCCTATTCCACAACGACGAAAATTTTCAGATGTCACTGATGCCGGACGACGGAAGATATCCGATTCGAGACATTAGCATTGATTCTCGTCGGGTGACCGCGTTGGGTCGCGAGTTCGCATTGGCGGACGGCGTGGCAGGTCATTCGCGACAGGCTAACGTGCGAACGGCCGGAAAGCGGCGGTCAGCCGCCTGCCAAAGTTTGATGCTCGAATGACCGCAAAGGCCGAGTTGCTGCTCGGGGCAGGCCAACTTGCGTGACTGGTCCGGTCTTTTGTCAGTGCCGCGCCGATTTGCACGTGGGTTTTCCCAGCGTCGAACAGCCTAAAACGAATTTTTGTTAGCAATCTTGTTTTCGTGCGCGGTCTTGACACGCTGCTCGTCGGGCAGGTCATTGTAGCGTTGCCAGAAGCCGCGCCCTTTCGGCTTCGCGACATACATGGCGATGTCTGCATTGAGAAGTAAAGCGCGCGCGCAGACGCTGTCTTGTGGAAACTCGCTGATGCCGACACTTGCGCCCACAACCACCTGTCTCCCGCTCACGCGAAGATCGCCTTCCAGCGCTCTCACAATGTCCGCAGCGAGATCCGCCGCCGATCGGCCTGCATGGGTCGACTCAAAACGTATAGCCGACCGATAAAAACGTCACGATCGGATCCAATTTCAGCTTGGATTCGCTCTTGACCTGCCCGACGGCGGAGTTCGTCGTGAGCGTCGCGCGTGCGGATAGCCACATGTACGACACGGAGAATGCCGCAGACCAGTGCTTACTGAAGTTGTATGAAAGCCCAGCGTTCAGAACCGGCGCGAACGAGCTGCCGATATGCACGCTAGTCGGGCCCGTCAGCGCGGTGCCGGTTTGCGGCGAATAGAGGAACGCGCCGTTGGCCATTTGCTGGCTCAGCTTGACGTCAGAGAACCACACATACGAGGCGCCCGCACCGACATAAGGGCGAAACTTGCTCTGCGCGCTAAGGAAATAGTACTTGAGCAGTAGCGTCGGGCTCCACTCGCGAGCCGTACCCAGTTCGCCCAGCGGCCTCAGCGTGCCCTCGCCGTTGAGATGAAACTTCGGCGGTACGCCCGTCACGGCTTCGACCGCAATGTGGTCGGTGACGAAATACTGCAGGGTCAGTCCAAATGTATCTGCATCGCTTACCGACGCGCTTGCGCCTTGTTTCGTGACCGTCTGACCGAGCGCGGTGATCTTGAAGGGGCCACTCGAATCCTGCGGCGCGAAGTGCATCCAGCCGGCACTGACCTGGATATCGCCGGCCGACTGCGCATGTGCGCTTGTCACGGCCGCGATGCTCATGGCTGAGAGCGCCGCGCATGCAATGTGTTTCAGCTTCATTTCTTCTCTTCTTATTTCAGATTTCAATGGGTGACAGCGAGCGCCTCCGCATCGCCTGAGCACCGGGGTCCGAGGGCGATGAACGCGCAACAGGGGAAAGCAGGTGAACCGGCAGTCTCTACAGGCAGCAGTCGAGACTCACCTTGAAATACTCGTAGCTCATTTCGATACTGCGCTTCACCGCGTGCACCTCGTCCACGCCGGGCGCGTTGCCGAGCAGCGTCGCGACGATCTCGAGTGCTTCCCACGGGTGCGCGTCGTCGTAGTGCGCGTGCAGGCTGAGCCAGCGCATGGCCTTGCGGCGCATCGACGTCGGAAAGCTGTTCGCGTACGTGTCGCTGCTGCAAACAAGCATCGACCACTCGCCGGTGACCCCTTCGATCGCAAAGTTGGTCGCGGCGATGCTCGCGGCCAGCGGATCGCCGCTGCTGCTCTTCCAGCACCAGTGCGAGAGCGCGTAAGCGAGGGACGGACCGCTGCCTTTCATCAGTGCGCGCTTGTTGACGTCATGCGCAGCTGCCCAGTCCACCCAATAATCGGCGTGGTTTTGCTCGACGCGGATGTTGCGGGTCAGATAGCGCCGCGCCAGATCCTCGCCGCGCGAATGACCATAGCGCAGCTTCTGCAGATTCATCGCCATGTACTGCGGAAATTGCTCGACGACCGGCCAGCCGTTGACGAGGAACGCTTCGGCCTGTCGCGAGGTGAGCTGCGCTTCACGCATCGCGGCAAAGATGGGATGGCCGATGACAGTTTGCTTGGTCTCGCTGGTTTCGTTGAGCACGTCGCCCAACCAGGCCGGATAGCTGGCGATGTGCTTAAAGTCGCCAACCCGCTGAAAAGTGGGATCCAACATCTCCTCCTACGTCATTGCAAGAAATTCAACGTTTTGCGCCCAGAGGGCCGGTCGGCCCACATGGAATCCCTGAACGAAATCCACACCCATCGCGCTCAGCGCGCGCAGGATCGCTTCGTTCTCGACGTATTCCGCGATGGTCAGACGCCCCATCGAATGGCCGATGTCGTTGATCGCTGCCACCATGTCCTTGCTAACGGCATCCTTGAGCATGTCCTTGATGAATCCGCCGTCGATCTTGATGTAATCGACCGGCAGGTGCTTCAGATAGCCAAACGAAGACATGCCCGCGCCGAAGTCGTCGAGCGAAAACTTGCAGCCGCGCTTCTTCAACGTGCGGATGAAACGCGCGGCGGCCGTGAGATTGGCAGTCGCAGTGGTTTCGGTCACCTCGAAGCAGATGGACTCAGGGGCGATGGGGCTGAGTTCAAACTGTTCGGTCAGAAATTGGAGAAAGCGTTCGTCGCCGATCGAGGCACCAGACAGATTGATCGCGTATTGCACGCCCTCGGCATTGCCTATCTTGGCGAGCGTCGTGAACACGGCGCGCACAACCCAGCGGTCGATCGCGGACATTAGTCCGTACCGCTCGGCCGCAGGTAGAAAGGACAGGGGCGATACGATCTTGCCGCCTTCGCCGACCATGCGCAGCAGCAGTTCCACATGGCGCGGATGCTGCTTGGATGCGTCGTTGCTGTCCGCTGGTTGGATCGCGCGGATCTCCTGCGCGTAGAGGCAGAAGCGATTGTTCGCCAGCGCGTCCTTGATGTGACCGCACCACGACATCGCGCTCGCATGGCGCGTGAGTTCCTTGTCGCCGCGCGAGGCAAGGTGCACCCGGTCGCGCCCCCGCTCTTTGGCGAGGTAGCAGGCGATATCGCCGAAGCGCATCGCCGTTTCCATGTTGAGGCCGCGCAGATCGACGTGGCCGATGCTCACGCTCGTCGACAACGTGTGTGTTTCGCATGACCACTTGAACGCGGCCACTTCTTGTCTTAGGCGCTCGGCGACGTTCATCGCGGTTTGCTCGTCGCATTCGGTCATGAGCGCGGCGAATTCGTCGCCGCCTAAGCGCGCGAGCGAATCCTCGTCGCGAAGACATCGCTTGAAGAGGGCGGCCACCTCGCGAAGCATCGTGTCGCCCGCTGCGTGTCCGTAGGTGTCATTGACCACTTTGAACTGGTCGAGGTCGAGCATCATGAGCATGCTGGACTGCTGCGCGCGCGCTATGCCCAATTGCGCGTCGAGCGACGCGGACAGGCGCCGCTCGAACTCCGTCCGATTGAGCAAGCCCGTCAATCCATCGTGCGATGCCTGCCACGACAGATTCGAGACGTATTCACGCTCACGGGTCATATTGCGTAAGAGCAACACCGCGCCCGTGATCGTATCGGACGTATCGTGGACAACAGACGTGATTGCCTGTACCACGGTCTCCGTGCCCTTTTGGTTCGTCAGTACCAGGTCCGTGGTCGGGTCCCAAGGCTCGGTGCCGCGCAGCGCCTGTTCATTGGATCAACGGGACGCCGGTCCCATTCGCGTGCGATGGAGACAATCGCGGTCAACTTGTGCTTCACGCAACTGCCGGCTTCACGACAAAAGAGGCGCTCAGCAGCCGGGTTAATGAACTCGACGAGGCCCGTTGGCCCGACAGAGACGACGGCTTCCCCGATCGAGCCGAGGGTGGCTTTTGCGCGCGCCTCGCTTCGCCTCAACGCGAGCTCCGAGGCGAGTCGCGCCGTAATGAAGCGGCGGGCGTACCACACGGACAACGAGACAAGAAGTGCCGCGACGACGACGTTGATGCCGAAAAGCAACAACGCCGTTTTTCGGAATGCGGAGCCCAGTACGTCGGCGAACGCGCGCGAAACGGGTGTAATCGCGGAATTGACGTTCCAGATCTCGCCCGTCAGCAGTTCGACTTCCAATTGGCCGGGTGCGCCGGCGGATTTGGCGACGCGCAGTTTGTGAGCGGTCGCGACGAGCTGATCAACAAGCGCGTCGCCGCGTGTCCAGTAGGTCACCGCATGTTCGAAGTAGCTGGCGCGGCGGAAGGTGCGGAAGACCCAGATGACCGAGCTGGCATCAGCGGAGTCGACGCCGCTCTCGAGTAGTGCTTGCCGGGCTGTACCGAGATCGGGTTTGGCACCTTCGAGCGCAAGTCGGGCACGCTTCAGGTTGAGCGGATAAGCGATGGCGCTCCCATACTGACGAAAGGCCTCTTCATCGCCGGTCTGTGCATAGCGGATGAGATAGAAGACCGCGTCTTTCTGGCCTTTGGACCAGGTGCTCTCACCCCCGATATAGGCGCGCACGGACGACATGATCGAGAGGCTCGTCGCTACTGTGGCGGGTCTCATTTTGTCGCGACGCGCAGGACACCGATAAAGGTGCCGTCAGAACCATTCCGAACGGTCGTCCTTTGCGGTGAAGCCTGTCGCTTCGATTTATAACGGCATGAGGAATATGAACTTGAGGCTCTACTCGAAATCTTGAGCGTCGAATAGTACCTGCGAAGAACGTGCTAAAAAGCGTTTGTAATAGGAAAGAGTGCGAAGTGTTGTTTTTATCGCATGAGGCATCTAATCTGCATCCGGAGGCCTTCGCAGCGTTGCAGAGTGCGCCGCGCGGGAGGAATACTTCGCACCCCGTTAAAGAACGATTGTGCGGAATTTATGCCGCGCGTCGAGAACGACATTGAGGTTTCCACGAACGACCCCGTCTCGCACGTATGATCCATTCGCAAAGCAAAGGGGCACTTGCTATGCGAGGTCGGGTTTCTTCAACGTCCGCTGGAAATGTCGCGCGTGCTTGTGACCAAGTCGATCTGAGCAAGAAGGGCCGAGGCAATGCGTAGTTGCGCCGGCAGGAGATGGCTCGTCGCCAGAATCGCCGAAACGCGAACGCGCCAATAGTTAAGCGGGAGAGCGGCCTCACGATTCCGGACGGCCATCGCGATCATGTTGCGCAGATGCGCAAGTTCGGCGTCCGTCGATCGCAGCTCGCTTGAACTCGTAGGGAATTTAGCTCTGGCTTCCATTGCCAGTTTATCGGCACGTCACTGAATTTCCTGAGCACCTCGACCGACGCGCTCAATCATCTGGCTCAGGGAAGCGAGTCTCTGAAGATGGTCCAGACGTCTTGATGTTGGATGCCAAAGCCGCCCACAAGTCCGCGTTATCGTACCGTTTGATTCTCGAGCCAGTTCGCGAGAACACCACGTCCGCCGCAGACGCGGAGTGCTTCAATCGGTTGGCGCATGCTGCCAAAGTCGTCGATGAAGAAACCGGAGTTGTCAACTGGAAAGCCTAGCAACTCGGCTTTCAGGGCGGCGGTGCCACCGAGAACGGTATCGTTCCCACGGCCGTCGAAACGCATGAAGAAATCGTCTTAACGTGATGGGATGCTCGCGCGGGCGATCGTTGCGGCTGCGATGGGCGAATCCACTTTGAATCGAACTCCGACAACAGCTTAGCAAGGCGCGCGACCCGAAGACTAGCGAGCGCAAAGGGGCTGAAGACCGCCTCATCTTCGCCGACGAGAACCGGTTCCACTTTGGGCGAGACACCTGCTGAAATCGACGCGCCTTGGTGGTCGCTCGGTTAATGTTCAAAAAACAGATGTCTTTTTTTGCGCGAAGCAGGCACCAGCAGGCGGACACCGATTCCGGAATCTCTCGTACACGCTAATCCAAGCGTCAAATTGGGCGACCCACCATTGTGGTCACCGGGGTACCTACACATGCTACGCAGAAGACATCGGGACATCCAAAAAGGCATGGCTGCATTCGCTTGGCTACGAGCTTTGCAGTTTTGCGAGCGAACGCAAAGGTTACGAGACTGGTAGTTATCTTAGTAGCCGTTGTCTCGCGCGCTGAACGCTCGCCAACACGATGCCGGACCTGACCACAGGTGGCAACGTGCGGTTCGGGTTCCCTTAAATTGTGATCGGGTCGCGCCCGGGGCCGACGTCCGAACATCTCCTTCTTATCTCGTTGCCGCGCCGTCGTGACATGAAATCTCAGCGCGCTCGAGCCGCCCATTTGCCGCTCAGTCAGGTCCAGCACCGCTTGCGAGCGTTCATATTTACGACCGGCTTCTCGGTCGGCCGTCTCCGCACGCTTCCGCAGCCGCAGCCGCAGCCGCAGCCGCAGCGGTCGTCGAACAGGCCGAAAGTTCGAATAAGACGTTTTCGCCACGACCTAAGAGGAAGCTCATGGTGTTAGGGCGGGACGAGGGGGCGCGTTCGCGTGCGGTGTCACGATCGCGGAAAGCGATGAGGATCATAAGCGGAACCACGACTTGGCAAGATCAAACTTTGTAGGGAATACACTTGGCAAATTCCCGCGCTTCGCATACCGGTCTATGTGCGGCCCTGAACTTAGAACGTGTTAGGAGACACCTTGATGGTCACACGTCGACGGTTTCTTGCGGCTAGCGCCGCGTTAGTTCCAGCGTCGATGCTTCATACGTTGCCTGCTGGCGCAACACCGCCCAGAGTCACCGTGCTCGGCAAGGCCATCGACGGCATCGTCAACGGCTTCGATCCTGCGGAAGCCTACGATGCCAGTTCGGACGTTCTGCCGAACCTTTATCGAACCCTCTTGATGTACGACGGCGCCACGCCCGACAAGCTCACGGGAGATCTTGCAGAGTCGTGGGAAATCGGTGGTGACGGGCACACGTATCGCTTCAATTTGCGGCGTGACGCGAAATTTGGCAGCGGCGAGCCGGTTACGGGCGCGGACGTCGTCTACAGCCTACAGCGCGCGGTGAAGATGAATAAGTCGCCGAGCTTCCTACTGACGCAGCTAGGATTGAACGCCGGCAATGTCGAAAGCGTGATCCGGACCACGGATGCTCACACGGTGACGTTGATGTTGCCCGAGCCCCGCGCCGGCGGACTTGTGCTCGCGACGCTTTCCACAACGGTTTCCGGTATCGTCGAAAAGACGGTGGTGGCCCGGCACGACGTGAACGGCGACATGGGCAACCTGTGGCTGCGCAGACACTCGGCGGGCGCTGGATCGTTCCGGCTAGTCGACTGGCAGCCTGCCGCGCATATCATTCTCGAAGCCAATCCGAACGCGTCGGTGCAACCCAAGCTGCCGCGCCTCGTAATCTGGCACATGGGCGAGCCGGCAACCGAATCGCTGCTGCTGAAGAAAGGCGATCTCGATATCGCGCGCACGCTCGGTTCGGACGAACTCAAGGCGCTGGCAGGCGACAAGTCCATCAAGGTAATACCGACCGATTCGCTCGTTCTCATCTATGTACAGATGAACATGGCACACCCGATCTTCCAGAAGAAAGAGGTGTTGCAGGCGGTCAAGTGGGCCATTGACTACGATGCGATCGCGGCGAATGTAACTCCCGGGCTGTGGAGCAAATGGCAGTCGTTCGTGCCGCGCGGAACACCGGGGGCGTTAGCCGTTCAGCCGTTCCGTAAGGATCCGTCGAAGGCTCGTGCACTGCTCGCAGCGGCGGGCTATCCCGAAGGTCTCGACGTTACCTTCGATCACCCTAACGTATGGCCGTTTCCCGATATCGCCCAGGCGATGCAGGCGGATCTCGCGCAGGTCGGCATTCGTCTTCAGCTGCTCGCCGGCGACTACGCACAGGTGCTCGCGAAGCGGCGGGCGCGGCAGCATCAAATGCAGATCGGGCGCTTTGGTGCTGACCACATCGACGCCAGTTCGTTCGCTTCGTATTTCGTGCCGAACACCGACGACAGCGACACGACGAAAATCAAGAACGGTGCCTGGAACAACCACTTCGTCGATGCGAAGCTGACCGCAGCCGCGCTCGCCGCCAACCGCGAACTCGATCCCGCGAAGCGCGTGGCGATGTATCAGCAAATGCAAAAGGACTTCTGGGACGTGGCGCCGATGGCCTTTCTGCTGCAGAAGCGCGACGTCGCGGTGACCCGCTCCAGCGTGAGCGGGCTGGAAATGGGACCGATCGACGCCTACACCCGATATGCCGGAGTAGAGAAATTATGAGCACGTTGAACACAAGCCGAATCGGCTCCGGATTTAGGAATTCGGCATCGGGACTGGTAGCGGTTTTCGCGACTTTGTTCGGCCTGCTGCTGGTGACCTTCGTCATCGGCCGCGCTATGCCCGTCGATCCCGTCCTCGCCATCGTCGGCGATCGGGCCGCACCCGATGTGGTCGCGCGGGTGCGTCTGGAACTCGGGCTCGATAAGCCGCTGACCGAGCAGTTCTGGATCTATCTGCAGCACCTGTCGCACGGCGACTTCGGCACGTCTGTGATGACCGGGCAATCAGTGCTCGGGGATGTTCTGCATTTCTTCCCTGCGACGATGGAGCTCGCGACCACGGCGATTTGCATTGCGGTGCTGCTGGGCGTACCGCTCGGCGTGCTCGCCGCGGCGCGCGCGGGCTCCCGGCTCGACTCCGCGATCCGTTTCATCAGTATTACCGGGCAGTCGACGCCGGTCTTTGTTCAGGCGCTGCTCTGCCTGGTGATCTTCTACGTGAAGCTCGATATGGCGCCCGGCGTCGGCCAGCAGGACATCGGTTATCTCGGCATGGTACCCGCGCGGACCGGCGCGCTTGTGATCGATGCCGCCTTGGACGGTCAGTGGGACGTGTTTCGCGACGCGCTCGCCCACCTCGCTATGCCCGCGCTGATGCTCGCCTTCGTCAGCATGTCGATGATCGTCCGAATGACGCGGACCCTGATGCTCGACGCCCTAGCGGGCGAGTTCTTGATCACCGCACGCGCTAAGGGTCTCTCGCCGATGCGGGTCCTGTGGCGACACGCGTTCGCCAATGTCTCGGGACGCCTGCTGGTCGTGATTGCACTGGCCTACGCCGGTCTGCTCGAAGGCGCCGTGCTGACCGAGACGGTCTTTGCATGGCCGGGCCTCGGACAGTATTTGACGCGGTCGCTGCTCAATGCCGACATGAATGCAGTCTTGGGCGCGACGATCGTAATCGGAACGGTCTACGTCACGCTGAACTTCATCGCTGACGTCGGTTACCGGATGCTGGATCCGCGTGTCAAACAAAAGTGAAGGAGACGGCTAGATGAACGCACATATCACCGACGGCGGCACGGGCCGCTTACGCGAGTGGGTACTCTCGGACACGCCGCAGTCCCGCCGCCAGGCGGCAATCGGCGCGGCGTATCGTGGCTGGCTGCAATTCCGCCGCAACTGGCTCGCGATGACCGGGCTGACCGTACTGCTGGTCCTATTCGCGCTCGGCATCTTCGCGCCGCAACTGGCAACCCACGATCCTAACGCGCAGGATCTGGCGCAGCGGCTCGCGGCGCCGTCCGCAGCACACTGGTTCGGGACCGACCAGCTCGGGCGCGATCTCTTCAGTCGGCTGTTATACGGCGCACGCATTACCCTCGGCATGGCTGTGCTAATCGTGGCCATCGTCGCCCCGGGCGGCATGTTGATGGGCACCATAGCGGGTTTCGCGGGCGGCTGGACGGACCGCATTTTGATGCGCGTGACCGATGTTTTTCTCGCGTTTCCCAAGCTCGTGCTGGCGCTCGCTTTCGTCGCTGCCCTCAAGCCAGGCCTGACGAGCGTCGTGTTCGCCATTGCCCTGACGGCTTGGCCGCCTTATGCCCGTCTCGCCCGGGCCGAAACGCTCGCCATCCGTCACGCGGACTTCATCTCGGCGATCCGGCTGACCGGCGCCTCGCCGGTGCGCATCATCCTGCGTCATGTGATGCCGCTGTGTGTGTCGTCAGTCATCGTCCGGGTGGCCCTCGACATCAGCGGCATTGTGCTGACGGCGGCGGGGCTTGGCTTTCTTGGCATGGGCGCGCAGGCGCCGTCTCCGGAGTGGGGCGCGATGATCGCCAGCACCCGCGGATTCATCCTTCAGCAATGGTGGGTGCCGACCATTCCCGGGATCGCGATCTTCACCGCGTCCCTTGCGTTCAATCTTCTCGGAGACGGTCTGCGCGACGTCTTCGATCCGAAGTCGGAGTGATCCATGGAGATCAACGTAGACAACCTCAAGGTATCATTTTCGGGTCCGCGCGGCAGCGTCGACGCCGTCAAGGGCGTGTCGTTCCGGATCGGGCGGGAAAAGCTCGGCATCGTGGGCGAATCGGGATCCGGCAAATCGCTGACCGCGCGCTCGATCCTCAAGCTTCTGCCGAGCCGCGCCACGCTGTCTGCCGACCGGCTAGACTTCGACGACATCGACATCCTGCGCGCGAGCGAGCCCGACATGCGCCGCATCCGCGGCCGCCGCGCGGGGCTCATCATGCAAGACCCGAAGTATTCGCTCAATCCAGTCATAACGGTCGGCGCGCAGATCGCCGAGACCTGGCGCGCGCATCGCGGGGGCGGACGCCGGGAAGCGGTGGAGGCCGCGCTCGATCTGCTAGACCAGGTGAAGATCCGCGATCCGCGCCGCGTCGCCTTGGCGTATCCGACCGAGCTCTCGGGCGGAATGGGCCAGCGCGTGATGATCGCGATGATGCTTGCACCCGATCCCGAACTGCTTATCGCCGACGAACCGACGAGCGCCCTTGACGTCTCTGTGCAGGCGGAGATTCTGCGCCTGCTCGAAGGACTCGTCGCGACGCGCGGCATGTCGCTCCTGCTGATCAGTCATGACCTGCCGCTTGTGTCGCGCTTCTGCGATCGCGTGCTCGTGATGTACTCGGGCAAGGTCCTTGAGGAACTGAAGGCGAGCGAACTGACGCGTGCAAGTCATCCCTACACGCGCGGGCTGCTCGCCTGTCTCCCGTCACTGTCGCGGCCGCGAGCGCGCTTGAATACGCTGGAAAGGAGCGCCGCATGGACCGCATGATCGAAGTGAATGACCTTACCATCCGCTTTGGTGCGTTCGAGGCTGTGAAAGCAGTGTCGTTCGCGGTGCAGGAAGGGCAGGCATTTGGGCTTGTTGGCGAGAGTGGCTCGGGCAAGTCGACTGTGCTGCGCGCGCTGGCAGGATTGAACGCGGACTGGCTCGGCACTGTGCATTTCAATGGCGTGCCCATTTCGCGCAAGCGCCCGAAATCGTTCTTTCGCGATGTCCAGATGGTATTTCAAGACCCGTATGGTTCGCTGCATCCGCGCCAGACGATCGATCGGGCGCTAAGCGAGCCGCTTGCCGTTCATGGCATCCCCAACGCGGAAAGCCGCGTGGCTCGCGCGCTCACCGAAGTCGCGCTGCCGCTGTCGACGCGTTTTCGCTATCCGCACCAGTTGTCCGGTGGTCAGCGTCAACGGGTGGCGATCGCGCGTGCGCTGATTGCTGAACCTAAAGTGCTATTGCTCGACGAGCCGACCAGCGCATTGGACGTCTCCATTCAGGCAGAAGTGCTTAACCTCCTGGGCGACCTTCGCGAGTCGCGCGGCCTCACGTACATCATGGTCGGCCACAATCTGGCGGCGGTGGCGCATCTCTGCGGCCGGATCGGCGTGATGCAGGGCGGCGAACTCGTCGAGTGCCTGTCAGCCGAAGCGCTGCGCGCCAACCAGATCAAGAGCGCATACACTCAACGGTTGCGAGCCCTCAGCGACGACATCGAAGACCCGTTTGCTCAATCCGTCGATTGAGTTCCCGCCTTTCGTGCCTATGCGAAAGCGCATTTCTGACAAGGCTGTTAAGCATGTTACTCGACACCCCTGCGGGCAAGATCCTAGACCAGGCGATCGCTTGGGAGAATCACGCCTGCATGCCCCTTCGCGCGGACGACCGCTTTCTGCCCCAACTGGAACGTTATCGCCAGTCGGGCTATTCGGTGGTTTCACTCAACATCGGCATGGATCTGAACACGATTCAGGAAATCTTCAGCACGCTCGCGCATTTCCGCAATTGGGTCCGGCGGCATGAAGACCGGTTCCTGCTCGTGAACACCGTAGATGACGTGCTGCGCGCCAAGGCAGAAGCGAAACTCGGAATCTGTTTCGACCTTGAAGGCGCGGGCACGCTGGGCGATCAGCTGAGCATGGTCGCGCTCTACTACGACCTCGGCGTGCGCTGGATGCTAATTGCCTATAACCGCAACAATTCAGTAGGCGGCGGCTGTCTCGACGACGATAGCGGTCTGACCGATTTCGGACGCAACGTGCTAGACGAGATGAGCCGCGTGGGCATGGTGCCGTGCTGTTCCCATACGGGCTGGAAGACGGCCGAGCAGGTGATCGATCACGTTGCGGGTCCGGTCATCTTTTCGCATTCGAACTCCTACGCGGTGTATGAGCAGCCGCGCAATATTCCCGATCACCTCATCAAGGCGTGCGCGCAATCGGGCGGCGTGGTCGGATTGAACGGCATTGCCCGGTTCGTGGGCAAGGACGCAGAGGGCCAGCTTGACAGCCGCAATGAGGCGATCTTCCGGCATCTCGATCACATGGTACAACTCGTCGGTCCGGAGCACGTCGGCATCGGCTTCGACTACGTGTTCGATCTCGACCAGCTCGTGCATCACTACAAATCTCGTCCCGACCTTTTTCCGCCGTCACGCGGCTACCCGACGCCCGCGCCGATGGTCGAACCGGAGCGCCTGCCCTCGCTCGTCCAGATGATGCTGGACCACGGCTATCCGTTGGATGCCATCGCCGCGATCGCGGGCGGAAATCACCTGCGCGTTGCGAGGGCTGTCTGGAAGTGAGCCCGCAGGCGAGCGATCGCTCGCCTCACTGATTTACACCACTGAGCGATGAATGGAACGTCCCGTAGCCGGGACGCGGGGACGCTTTTGTCTTTCCGATCAGCGCGCAGTAACGAAGGCCGAATCATCGAGATTATTGAGAGGAGATAGGCATGGAAAGAAAACACGTAGTCACACTTGGGATTCTTCTGGCATCGGGCGCGGCGGCGTCGAACGCACTTGCGCAAGGATCGGTGACGCTTTATGGAATCATCGATACCGGCATCGCATACGTCCACAACGTGGCTGGTGCAGCCGACAAGACTAGAAATGAGAATGCTGTCGCCGCTACGAACGGGGCGCTGTCCGGCAATCGGTGGGGCTTGCGCGGACGCGAAGATCTGGGCGGTGGACTAGCCGCCGTTTTCGCGCTGGAGAACGGTTTCAAGGCCAGCACCGGTGCGCTGGGACAGGGGGGGCGGCTCTTCGGACGGCAATCGTACGTCGGTCTGAGCGACGCGCGCTGGGGTACGCTCACCTTGGGACGTCAGTACGATCCGCTCAAAGACCTGATTCAGCCACTGACGGCGGACGGTACGTGGGGCACGGTCAACGTCACGCCGGGCGATCTTGACAATTACGACAATAGTTTGCGCGTGAGCAATGCCATCAAATACGTGAGCCCCGTGTTCAGCAACGTGCAGATCGAGGCACTGTACGGACTTGGTGGTGTTGCGGGCAACGTCACCGCGGGCCATACGATGGCGGTTGCAGCTACCTGGCGATATGCGGGATTTGCGTTTGCCGGCGGGTATTTTTATGCGCGATACGATCCGGCCAACGCAGCGGGAAACAGCGCCGACATCATCAGCATCTCGCTGGCAAGCAGCGGCTATTCGGCGGCAGCGAGCGCTTTGCAGATTGCGCGTGTGGCGACGACCTACGACGTGTCGGGGTTCACCGTCGGAGCCGGCTATAGCAATACGCAATACAAGCCGGCTTTCACGTCCGCCACCGCGTTCAACCAAGCAGAGTCGTTCAATTCCGCGTCGGCCTTCGTCAACTACAAGTTCACGCCCGCCGTCATCGCAGGGTTGAGCTATAGCTACACGAATTCGCGTGGCGCGCAGGCGGCGCACTACAATCAGTTGAGCGGCGGTGCCGAGTATCTGCTTTCCACGAGAACAGCCTTGTACACGCTAATCGGCTATCAGCGCGCCTCGGGAACGACCTTGAGCGGCAAGGCGGCAGTTCCGGCGACTGCGTCGGTGGGCGACACTGGTTTTCAGTCCGCGAGCGGTTCGCAGTTTGTTTCCTACGCGGGCATACGGCACCGGTTCTGAGTGTGTTACGGTGACCTCGCGAAGGCGTTCACTTTACGACGGTCACGGCATCCTCCTGCAATGACAACGCGGACATGATGTCGGTGTTGACCTGCCGCTCGAAGCTGTTCGCAATGAGACTGCGCAGTTCGTCGGCAAGGCCGCCAAATTCCTCGTCGCGATACGACAGAAAAAAAGTCCGTTCAAGCTTGGGATACACCTTCCCTCGGCGCGAGAACCGTCGCAGATCGACGATCTTAAGCTGCGGAATATGATGGCGCGCCTGCCAGATGCAAAGCGGAGTCGTCAGCGCGAAACCAAGGCCGTTCGCAACGAGATTGAGCAGCGGTTCGGTCGTGTCGAACTGGCAGGTTCGCCCGATCTTGTCCCCAGTGCGGGCAAAATACTCGTCGATCTGTTTGCCGTTGCGGCTTCGCGAGGTGTACCGTATCAGAGGAAGTGCGCAAGCAAGGTCGCCTAGCGTTCCAAAGGTTTCTGCGTCGAACGATGCTGGCAACACGGCGACAAACGGCTCGGTAAAGAGCCGCACCTTCTTCATGCCCTCAAGCAATTCGCCGTCCATGGGCGTAATCGCGAGGTCAAGTTCACGCTGCACGACGGACTCCTCCAGCCGCCCGGTTGAGCCTGACCACAAGTGAATCTCGCGCGCCGACGATGACAGCGCGCGGATGATGATCGAGCCGCCAGCCGCCGCGAACGAGTCCGTGCATCCCAGACGCACCACGTTCATTTTCGAGCGCGAGATGCGGCGCACGCCGTTCATCATTTCGTCTGCGTGCTTAATTAGCGAAGACGCATGGTCGGACAAACGCTTGCCGGCCGCCGTCTGCCGCGCAGGGCGGCTTGCCCGGTCTAGCAGTGTAGTGGCAAATAATGTCTCAAGCGCCTTGACGCGTTGTGAGACCGCTGCCTGAGAGATGCCTAGCCTCCGCGAGGCCTTGCTGACGGACCCCGCCTGAGTCAGGGCTATCCAGGTCAGCAGCGGCTCCCAGTCGGGGTAGCGATTTTTGGCAATGTCGTTCATGGGTGCGGGTCCCTGCAGTGTCTCAAGCGCCATTGTCCGACTCGGGCGCTATGTCAATCACGCCCGAGAGCAACGCGTCGATAGCGCCCAGGCGTTTGGGCAGGCTGTCCAGCATCAGATCCCGGGCGACGTGGAAGCTGTGATTCATCAATTGATCGTATTCGTTAAGGCGGCCGAGCAAATACAGTGACCGGTCGCTGTGAGAGTCGCCAAGCACATGCACCCTGACGCGCCGCGCGTATTCCGAGCCTTGCAGCAAGCAGAGCGGCGTCGTCACGGCCCAGCCAATACCGCTCGCCACCATGGCCGTCACCGTATCAGCCCGATCGGTTTCCAGCTTGACCGGCACCCTTGCATTGATTCTGCGCAGGAACCGCTCGATCTGCGCGCCAAAGTGCGAGGAACGGTTGTAGCGCACGAGGGGCAATGCGTTCGCAAGCGTTTTCAGTTCAGCAATGCTGCGCACCGCCTGCGAAGACGTTCGCGGTGTGATGACAATAAGCTTCTCGGAGAACAGACGCTTGCGCGAAATGTTGTCGAAGTCGACGAGCGGCTCCGACGAGATCACGAGGTCCAGTTCGCGGCCCACGAGCGCTTCGCCATGATAAGGCGAGAGTCCCGTCCGCACGGATAGTGTCGACGAGTGAGGCAGCATGCGCTTGATGAACTCCGGTCCGAGCGTCGATGCGAACGAATCCACCAATCCCATCCGCAGATCTGGTTTTATGCCGCGACTCGCCTCTATTACCAGCGCCGGTAATCGGCTCATCTCATTCAACAGGCTCACCGCGCGGTTCAGAAGTGCGATGCCGGCAGGCGTGAGATCCAGTGGCCGGCGTTCGCGGTTGAACAGCACCACACCTAATTGTTCTTCCATCTGACGCACGCTCAGCGAAACCGCTGGCTGTGTGAGCCCCAGTTTCCTTGCCGCGTTGGACATGTTTCTCTCTTCGGCGACGGCAACGAAAACCAGCAGGTTCTGTGAGTCGACGGGCTTCTGCAGTTGCATCTGGTTCTCCGCAAGATACCGGAATCGGCAGGATTCGCAATTGATAACGCGTGTTTCACCGCGTTTTCCCCTATCTATGATACCGGGTCGGTCGACAGACTATAAGTTTGGCAAATAATGTTCCGCTATCGCTTTAATCGTAAATTCTGGCTGACTAAGCTTGCGTCGTCTTCAGGAGTCTAGCCCGACAACATCAGCTTGCCGCTTAAGGCTCGGGCCGGCGATCTAACGACTCAAGCAGGCAGACCGATTTGGCGTGGGCGATAAAAAAGGCGAATACATGCATAAGCGATTAGGCATTGCAGCGGCACTCGCGGGGTTGATGCACGCACCGGTGTTCGCACAGAGTAGCGTGACACTTTATGGCAGCATAGACGTGGGGCTTGAGCGGACGAACAACGGGTCCGGCACGGTCTGGGCAGAGAACCAGGGCACGCTGGTTACGAACCGTCTCGGCTTTCTCGGCAAGGAGGATCTCGGGAATGGCTACACCTTGCTGTTCCAGCTCGAGCAAGGATACTTCCCGAACACGGGCGCGCTGGACAACACCAATAACGCAATCTTTAACCGGCAGAGCTGGGTTGGCGTGAGCAGCGATTACGGCACGTTGAAGCTCGGCCGTATTCGGACCTTGCTGTATCAATACGCCTTCGAGTATGTCGACGCGACTGGTAATGCGCTCGCGCCCGCCATGTTCAGACTATTCAATTTCTTCGGCAATCGCACGTCGAATACGATCGAGTACAGCAAGGAGTGGAACGGCCTCACCTTCCAGATCCAGCATTCGCTCGGTGGCGTGGCGGGCAACATCAAGGCAAATAGCATGACTGCCGAAAGCCTCGCCTATAAGAAAGGACGGCTCGAACTTCTGGTCGTGAACCATAGTGCCTACAACGCAGCGGGCAATGACACACAACGCGCGACCACCTTCGGCGGCAACTGGGACTTCAGCCTGTTTCGCATGTATGGCGCGTACGCCTTCAACCGCGGTACCGGTGCGCTCAGCACGCGCGACATGTCGATCGGCGTGCGTGTGCCGATCGGTCCCGCGGCGCGGTTTATGGCGTCGTGGGTGCGCAAATCCGACCACTCAAAAGAAGAAGCGAATGCCAACATGTTCGGCGTTGGCTATACCTACGCGCTCTCCAAGCGAACGACGCTCTACGCAAGCTGGGCGCAACTCGCGAACGACGAGAATGCAAGCTATATGGTCACGCGTCCCGGCGCCACCTGGCGCACGTTCAATGCGGGCGTTCAGCATTATTTCTGATCAGCCAGGCCTTTTGCAGTGGATAGGACATGACAAGTATTTCCAGACGGAAACTCATCGGTGTCGTTGCGTCGACGGCGGGACTCGCCGCGATCGGACGGATGACCGTATTCGGTCATCCGCAGCCGGCCGCCGAGGGCGCGCGCGTGCTCATCGTCGTCAATTCAAACGACATCAATAACTTCGATCCGCATACGAATTCGGACGAGCCGACCACAGCCCTGTTGAAGAACGTCTACGACGCACTCGTTTCCACGCAGGACGATCCGCCGCGCACCGTGCCGCAACTCGCCCAGAGCTGGACCGTCTCGCCCGACGGCAGGGAGTACGTGTTCAAGCTGAACCCGGCGGCGCGGTTCCATAACGGCGAGGCGGTCACGGCCGACGACGTTGTCTATTCGTTCCGCCGGTCGCTGAGGCTCAAGAAGGGCAATGCGTACATGATCACCGGCATTCTCGGCGCTCAGGACATCGAGGCGCTGGACGCACACACGGTCCGCTTCAACCTGGAGCGACCGTTCGGCCCGTTCCTGCAAGTGCTTCCGTGGATCTGGATTGTCAATCCCAGGCAGGTGGAAGCCGCGCTCGGCAGCGACGATGGCCAGACGTATCTTCGTGGCGCCGTCGCGGGCTCGGGGCCGTACCGGCTCAAACGGGCCGAGCCCGGCAACCTGTATGAACTGCAGCGCATTCGCGGCGGCTGGCAGCGAGCCGCGGGCAATAATTCCGGCGTTATCTACAAGATCGTGCGCGAGAGTGCCAATCAGCGTCTCATGCTTCAACGCGGCGACGCGCATGTCGCCGTGACCCTGTCGAACGACGATGCGACTTCGCTGCAGGGACGCAAGCGCGTCAACCTGGTGATCCGGCCGGAATTCCGCATGTTTATGTTTCGCATGAACACGAAGCATGGTCCGCTGGCGGATCCGGAATTGCGCAAGGCGATCTGGCACGCGGTGAACTATCAGGCGATGATCGAGGTGGCGGTCTTTGCGCGTCCGGCAAGAGGGCCGATTCCCGAGGGACTGTTCGGGTTCGATCCGAGCCTGCCGTTGCTACGGCCCAATCTCGCACTGGCCAGGCAACATTTGGCACGCTCACGCCATGCAAGCGGGCCGCTGAAGCTGAGGGTGTCGTACATCAGTGGTTATGAGCAGCAGCGGCGCTGGTGCCTCGTACTATTCGACAGCCTGAAGCAACTCGGGATCGACGTGGACATTCGCGCGGTTACGTGGCCTGACCTGGTGGCCTCGTCGCGCACGCCGGAGTCATGTCCTGACTTTTTCTCCAGTTTCACATCCGTCAATTACGCCGATCCGGCAGATACCTCGTTCAACCACTATCACTCGTCCCGCAACGGCAACTGGGTGAACCCGACATACTCGAATCCCGTGGTTGACGCGTTGATCGAACAGGGACGAAGCGAGCTCGATCCCGCGCGGCGCATCGCGATCTACGCGCGTTTCCAGCGGCAGGTCATCGCGGATACGCCGGATCTCTTCATCTCATCGGACATTCGCAAGATCGCGTTGCGCCGCGATGTCGAAGGGTTCCGCTTCTCGCCGATTCGACCCGGAGCGCTCGAATTCGCGGCGTTGTCGGTGAATGGTTCGTACATCGTTTGATCGCCGACGTGCTTCCGGAGTCACTCTTATGTTGAAATTTTCGATACGCCGCATCATCCTGATCGGTCCCGTGCTGCTGGGTTTATCGCTGCTTGTGTTCGTGATCGGCCGGCTGCTGCCCGGCGATCCGCTCGCGCTGGCGGCAGGACCCAATGCCACCGCCGCGGATATCAGGCGTCTCGCGCACGAGTTAGGATTTGATCGGCCCGTGCCCGTGCAGTACTGGCGTTACCTCACCGGACTGCTGCATGGCGACTGGGGCGTGTCCGTCTTCACGCACCGCCCGGTTATCCGCGACCTAATGGTTTTCCTGCCCGCGACGCTCGAACTGGTCGCAACAGCGATGTTCCTCGCCGTCATCATCGGCGTTCCGGCGGGCGTCCTCGCGGCGGTTCATCGCGGACGCTGGCCGGATTATCTGACGCGCTCGTTCTCGCTCGGCGCGATCTCGATGCCGCGCTTCTTCCTGGGCCTGCTGCTGCAGCTCGCGTTCGCCATCGCGCTGGGCTGGGTGCCGTTAAGCGGCCGCTATCCGCTGGCGTTGCAGCCGCCTCCGCATGTCACAGGCTTTCTTACCATCGACAGCTTCATCGCCGGCGACTCGACCGCGCTCGGCGCATCGCTCGCGCATCTGATCCTGCCGGCGCTTGCGACGTGCTTTTCGCCGCTGGCATCGATTACACGAATGATGCGAGCGAGCACGATCGAGGTCCTGCATCAGGATTACGTGCTCACTGCTCGTGCTCTTGGCTTGTCGCCGCGGCTGGTGGTGTGCAAGTACGTCGCCAAGAATGCCCTGTCGTCCACGCTGACCGTGATCGGCCTCTATATCGGCTGGCTGCTCGGCGGAACGGTGCTCGTTGAGACGGTGTTCGACTGGCCGGGCATCGGGCTCTATGCAACCAACGCCATCGTCTCGCAGGACTTTACGCCAGTGATCGGCGTGACCTTGATGATCGGCGTGCTGTTCGTCTTCTCCAATCTGATTGTCGATCTGCTCTACGGGGCACTCAACCCGAAGGTGCGCTACAAATGAGTACCCAACCCCTCGCAATGGAAAACAAGCCGCGCCCGCCCGGCAAGTTCAGGCGCGCGTTCTACCGGTTCTCGCAAAGCTGGATTTCGCTCTTGGCGCTCGGCGCGATCCTGCTGCTGTTTTCGATGGCGCTTCTTGGGCCATCCCTGGTGCCTTATCCCGAAGACGTCGCGGGCGCCGTGCATACCGCTCTGCGTTTCCAGCCGCCGTCCGCTCAGCATGTCTTTGGCACTAACGAGTTCGGCCAGGACATGTTATCGCTCGTCGTCGCCGGTTCGCGCGTGTCGCTTTTCGCGGGTGCTGCGGTGGTCGCGCTCGGCGCGCTGCTGGGGATCTTTATCGGCGCGGTGGCGGGCTATGTGGGCGGCTGGGTCGACGAAGTGAGCATGCGATTTGTCGACTTGGTGCTGACGCTGCCCGGGCTGATTCTCGCGATGGCGATCGCCGCTGCGCTCGGCGCGGGAATCTTCAACACAGTCCTCGCCATCGCGTTGTCGTGGTGGCCCGGCTACGCGCGACTCGTGCGCGGCGAAGTGCTGGCGAAAAAGGAAGAGGTCTTTGTGCAGGCCGCGCGCGCACTCGGCGCTAGCTCGGGACGCATTCTCTGGAAACACATCCTGCCGAACATCATGTCGCCAATCCTGATTAAGGTTTCGCTCGACATGGGCTTCGCCGTTCTGTCCGTGGCGTCGCTCGGCTTCCTAGGCATCGGCGTGCGGCCGCCAACGCCGGAATGGGGTTCGTTGCTGTCGCTCGCGCGCGGCAATATTCCGGACTTTTGGTGGACGGCGCTGTTTCCCGGGATCTTCATCTTCGTTACCGTGTTCGCCTTCAATTTGCTGGGCGACGGTCTGCGCGACATGCTCGATCCGAAGTCGCGGCGCTGACAAAGACGTTGGATGGGCATTCAAGCGTCGGAAGCTAGACCAAAAATTTTTGGAAGGATGGGAATGTGGCTTTTCTAGAGATCAGCGATCTGCATCTGAACATGCATACCTTCGACGGTAGCGCGAAGGTGCTCAACGGTATCGAGTTGAGCGTGGAGCGAGGCGAGATCTGGGGGCTCGTGGGCGAATCGGGATGCGGCAAGTCTCTGACCGGGCTTTCCGTGTCGCGGCTGATCGAGTCGCCACCTGGCGAATATGTGCGGGGAAGCATCCGCATCGCCGGGGAAGACGTGCTGCAGGCTTCCGAGCGCCGGATGCGCGCGTTGCGCGGCCGTCACATCGGCATGATTTTTCAGGACCCGACGACCAACCTGAACCCGGTATTCACGGTCGGAGAACAGATGATCGACGTGGCGCTGCATGTGGCGACCACCGACGAGACCTTGCTGAACCTGCCGGCGAGCGCGCCGCGGCATGCGCGCCGCGCGGCGGCGCGCTCGCTCGCCATCCGCATGCTCGGCATGGTGGGTATCGTCGATGCCGAGGCGCGCGTCGACGCTTATCCGCACCAGTTTTCGGGCGGCATGCGCCAGCGCGTGCTTATCGCGATGGCGCTCATCGGCAAGCCCGAACTGCTGATTGCAGACGAGCCGACCACAGCGCTCGATGTGTCGGTGCAAGCGCAGATCCTCAAGCTGATCTTCGATCTCGTCAACGAACACAACCTCGCCGCACTATTCATCACGCACAACCTCGGAGTCGTCGCGCAACTATGCAGTCATGTCGCCGTAATGTACGCGGGCAACATCGTCGAGGCGGGCCCGGCGGAAGCGGTCTTCGCGCGTCCCAGTCATCCCTACACGAAGGCGTTACTCGCCGCCGTGCCGCGCGCGCACATGCGGCGCGGCGAATTGCAGGCGCTCGCGGGCTCGGTGCCGGACCTGTTCCAGCCGCCGCCCGGGTGTCGGCTGGCGCCGCGCTGCCCTCATACGCGGCCTGACTGCATCGCAGGGTTTCCGCGCATGGCCGAGATCGCGCCCGGACATCGTATCGCGTGCGTACTGGCCCGAACGAACCATGAGTGAACCGGACATGTTGATCGTCGACAAGCTGACCAAGATCTATCCCGTTTCCGGCTCGAGCCCTTTCGGGCGTCAAGCGGGCTTTACCGCGCTCAAGGAAATCGCCCTGAACATCGCCCGGGGAGAAAGCGTTGGCGTCGTTGGCGAGTCGGGTTCCGGCAAGACGACGCTTACCCGCTGCATCCTCGGACTCGAGCCGATCACCAGCGGGCGCATTGAATTCGACGGCACCGATCTCGCCTCGCTGACCGCGGCGCAGATGCGTGACATGCGCGCGCGCATCCAGATCGTCTTTCAGGATCCTTATGCCTCGCTGAATCCGCGGATGTCGGTGCGCGACATCGTCGCCGAGCCGATGCAGATTCATCGCGCCAGACTAGGCCTCGACGGACGTCGCCAGACCGACCGCGTCATGGAACTGCTGGAGATGGTCGGCCTCGGTCCCCGCCATGCATCGCGCTTTCCACATGAGTTCTCAGGTGGGCAACGCCAGCGCATCGGCATCGCGCGGGCGCTGGCTGTGAAACCCGAACTTCTGATCCTCGACGAGCCGACCTCTGCACTGGACGTCTCCGTGCAGGCGCAGGTGCTGAATCTTCTGCAATCGCTGCAAGACAGTCTCGGGTTGACCTATTTGTTCATTTCTCACGATCTGGGCGTCGTTCGCTACGTCTGCGACCGGGTCGCGTTGATCTATCGCGGCGAACTCGTCGAGCAAGGCCCTACCGAACGCGTCTTCGACGATCCGCAGAAGGACTACACGAAGATGC
Organism: Caballeronia sp. NCF2; assembly: GCF_023631205.1. Classification (NCBI taxonomy): domain Bacteria; kingdom Pseudomonadati; phylum Pseudomonadota; class Betaproteobacteria; order Burkholderiales; family Burkholderiaceae; genus Caballeronia; species Caballeronia sp. NCF2. The sequence goes on from NZ_JALQDN010000087.1 coordinate 78,390, forward strand.
TGCTCGCGGCGATGCCCGAGCCCGACCCGACCCGTTCGACGCTGCGTGCAGTGCGTCATGAGGCGCGAGCAGACGTGGCAGAACATTAAATTGATTTATACCGTTTGGCCACGTCACGCGGTCAAGCTTAACTTTTACCGATGGTCCGACTTACCTTGGAAGAGAACATGACGACGCAAACCGATCGCAGTGCATCCGAAACCGAGAGTGGCGAGTCGTTGACACGTCGCTGGCGGATCGGCTTCGATATCGGCGGCACCTTCACGGACTTCGTCCTGTATGACGGCGAGGGCGGCGCGGTCGGACTGCACAAGCGCCTGACGACGCCACACGATCCGTCCGAAGCCGCACTCAAGGGCCTGGCCGAACTAGTCGCGCAGGCGAATATCAGCCTCGCCGACGTGTACGAGATTGTGCACGGCACCACGCTCGTGACCAACGCCGTCATTGAGCGCAAGGGCGCGACGCTGGGACTGCTGACGACCGGTGGGTTTCGGGACCTGCTAGAGATAGGACGCGAGCAGCGTTACGATATCTACGACCTATTCTTGAAATTTCCCGAGCCGATGGCACCGCGCAATCTCCGGCTCGAAGTGGCGGAGCGCATGGACCGCGACGGCCGCGTTGTCCAACCGCTCGATGAAGACGAAGTGCGCTCCCAGATTCGAGAGCTGCGCGATGCGGGTGCGGAAGCACTGGCGGTGTGCTTCATCAACGCCTATCGCAATCCGCAGCACGAGCGCCGCGTCGGCGAAATCGCGCGCGGCGAGTTTCCGGACATGTCGGTATCGCTGTCGTCTGAATTGGTGGCAGAGATCTCGGAGTACGAACGCGGCGTGACGACTTGCGCCAATGCGTACGTGCAGCCATTGATGGACCGCTATCTGCGCAAGCTTGAGAACGCGTTGAGCGCGGCGGGCTTTCGCGGCGCACTCTATCTGATGCATTCTGCAGGCGGCCTCGTGTCGCTCGCGACGGCCCGCGCGTTCCCAATCCGTCTGCTGGAATCCGGACCGGCAGGCGGGGCGCTTGCCACGGCGCTGTTCGGCACGCGCGCCGACAAGCCTGACGTGATCGCGTTCGACATGGGCGGCACCACAGCAAAGGCGGCGATCGTGCGCGATGGTCGGGTCGATATCGCGCCGATGCTGGAAGCGGGGCGCGTGCATCGCTTGGCGAAGGGCTCCGGGCTGCCGATAAAGACGCCGACCGTGGATCTGATCGAGATCGGCGCGGGCGGCGGTTCCGTCGCGTGGATCGACGATGTCGGCCTGCTCAAGGTCGGCCCGCATTCGGCCGCCTCGGACCCGGGACCGGCCTGTTACGGGCTGGGCGGCACCCAGCCGACCGTGACGGACGCGAATCTGGTGCTCGGCTACTACGATCCCGGGTTTTTCCTCGGCGGACGCATGGCGCTCAAGCCGCAGGACGCGCGCGACGCGATCGGCAAACTGGCCGCGCATTTGGGGCTTTCGGTCGACGAAACCGCGTGGGGCATCCACAAGGTCGTGGTCGAGAGTATGGCGTCGGCGGCGCGCGTGCATCTCGTCGAGAAGGGGCTTGATCCGCGGCATTATTCGATGGTCGGGTTCGGCGGCGCGGGTCCCGCGCATGCCTGCGACGTGGCCCGTGCGCTCGGCGTGCGCGAAGTGATCGTGCCACCGGCTTCGGGCGCGGCATCGGCGCTGGGCTTTTTGGCGGCGCCATTGTCGATCGATCTCGTCCGCTCGTTGCCAATTGAATTCAACGCCGGTTTCAATGCGCAAGCGGTCAACGACGTACTGTGCGCGCTGGAGAGAGATGGCCGGCAGTCGCTGAACGAAGCGGGGGTCGCCGACGACCGTATGTCGGTCGAACGCACCGCGGATATGCGTGTCGTCGGCCAGACGCATCAGATCTCCGTAGCGTTGCCCGCGACACAGATCGATCCCGCGAGTCTTTCAGCGATCCGAGCCGAATTTGAGAAGGTGTATTCGGCGCGGTATACCGCCGTGTTCGAAAACGCGCGCATCGAGGCAGTGAACTTCCGCGTACGGGTCTCGAGCGACGTGCCGAACCTGTCGCTCAGCGGAGCGACGGGCGGCGGCGATGGCGCCAAGCTGAAGGGCACCCGTGCGGCATGGTTCGACAAGGGGGCCGTCGACACGCCCGTGTACGACCGCTACGCACTCGCAGCGGGCGATGCTTTCGACGGCCCGGCGATCATCGAGGAACGCGAGGCGACGACGGTTGTCGCGCCAGGCGACACGGTGCGCATCGATGACGCGCTCAACATTCGCGTCGCAATCGGTTCAGCCATTTCAAGCACCGAGGCGATCACGCGGGACATGCCTTTAGAAGACGCAGTGCGGATCATCGAAGCAGATCCGATTTCGCTGGAGATCATGTGGGCGCGGCTCGTCACCGTAGCGGAAGAAATGTGGACCACGGTCTGCCGCACGGCTTTCTCGCTGGTGATCTCAGACGCGCAAGACTTCGCCTGCGAACTTCTCGATCCGAATGGCGAGCCGATCGTGCATTCGCCGCGCGCGATGCCGGTGTTTAACTTATCGTTGCCGCGCAGCGTCAAGGCGATTCTCGAGCACTACCCACCGCATACGCTCGAGCCCGGCGACGTGCTTGTGACGAACGATCCGTGGCTGTGCGCAGGGCATCTCTTCGACATCGCGGTGGTTACGCCGGTGTTCCGCGAGAAGATGCTGGTCGGGCTGGTGGCGACGGTGGCGCACGTCGCTGATATTGGCGGTACGCGTAATCAATTGACGACACGCGAGATCTTCGAGGAAGGCCTGCAGATCCCGCCGATGAAACTGTTCGAAGCGGGCCGCAAGAACGACACGCTGTTCCGGTTGCTGGCGCAGAACGTGCGCGACAGCGAGCAGGTCATCGGCGATGTCCATGCGCTCGTTTCGGCCAATGGCATGGGGGCTTCGCGTCTGCTCGAGTTCATGAGCGACTACGGCATGGCGGACTTGCAGGCGCTCACGGCGGTCGTGCAGCGCCGCTCCGAGAAAGCCATGCGCGATGCGATCCGCGCGCTCCCGGACGGCGTCTACCGGGCCGAATGCCGGACCAATCCGGCCAACGGGGAATTGCTGCTGCCGTTGAAGCTGACTGTGGCGGGCGACGAGATCGAATTGGACTTCGACGGCGCGCCGCCGCAACTGGCGCAAGGCGCCTTCAATTCAACGCTGAACTACACGGCCGCGCAGGCGACCTATCCGCTGAAGTGCATCCTGACGCCGGACGTGCGAGGCAACGCCGGTTGTTATCGCCCGTTCACGGTGAAGGCGCCGGAAGGCTCGGTCGTTAACTGCGTGCGGCCGGCGGCGGTATCGCAGCGCACGCGCACCGGCTGGTATCTCGGCCCCGCGGTGTTCCGTGCGCTGGCGCAGGCGATGCCCGAACGCGTGCAGGCGTTCACAGGAACCTCAGTGAATCCCCGCTTTTACGGGCGCGACGCGCAAGGCCAGACGTACTCTGATCTGTTCTTCTCCGGTGGCGGTCAGGGCGGATCGGCGGGGGCCGACGGCAAGTCGGCGCTACTGTGGCCGACCTCTGCCGCCAACAGTTCCACCGAACTGTTCGAGTCGCGCGTTCCAGTGCTCGTGGTCGAGAAGACCCTGCTCGCCGATTCGGGCGGCCCGGGCAAGTTCCGCGGCGGCCTGGGGCAACGCGTCCGTTTCCGTAAGCTCTATGACGATGGACTCGACACCATGATCTCGTTCTTTCCGGATACGGTGATTCAGCCGGGTCTGTTCGGCGGCCTGCCGGGCCAGCAGGGCTCCGGGCGCGTGATCGGCGCGGATGGCCGGGTGTTGCGGGAATGCGGCACCGGCAATTTGCTGTTCGTGAGGGAGGCGGACGAGGTCGTCGAAGTCGTGCTGGGCGGCGGCTCCGGTTATGGAGATCCCCGCGAACGGGCACCGGGCGCGATTGAACAAGACATCGCACTCGGGCTGGTGAGCGAGGCGGCAGCGATGCGCGACTACGGCTACAAGCGCAGTGCTCCAAATGATCAAGCTCGAGAACTGGGACAGCGCACGACTATCTGAGTGGCGCAAGCAGCGGCATGCGCGGCGTACATGCCCCTTTTCGATTTCTTGTGGAGTACCGAGCAGCCATGAATCAAAGCGAAAACATGAGCCTCGACAGTACGGTGTCGGCTCTTCTCAAAGCCCAGGCAAGGGCGTTGCTTGAAGACGCCTTCGTCTGGGACGCACACGGCGGCTTCACCAGCAAGACAGACCAAGATCTCTCGCAGCTCTCCCGCTGGGAAACCGCGCATGTGGATTTCCTGTCGGTGAACGTCGGATTCGACATACATCCTTGGGAGCATACGATCAGCGTCCTGGCCGCTTATCGGTATTGGTTCGCGGCAAGGCCTGAACGCTTCGTACTCGTCGACACCTTCGAGGACGTGCTGCGGGCCCGACGCGAAGGCAAGATGGCGATCGCCTTCGATCTGGAAGGCGCGGTTTCCCTGAACGGACAGGTCGAGATGCTGGCGGTGTACCGCCGTCTCGGCGTGCGTCAGGCGCACTTCGTCTACAACCTCAACAACGCGGCCGGCGGCGGTTGCCAGGATGACGATACGGGCCTGACAGCGTTCGGCGGCAGTCTTGTGGACGAATGCAACCGGCTGGGCATTCTGATCGACATGTCGCATGTGGGCGCGCAAACGAGCTTCGACATCATCGAACGCTCGGCGTTGCCTGTGGTCTTTTCGCATTCCAATCCCAAGGCCCACACAGAGCATCCGCGCAATATCACCGATGCGCAGATGGCCGCCGTGGCCGCAAAGGGCGGGCTCGTCGGCGTGACCGGCGTGGGCCGCTTCCTGGGCGATCCGGACGCGTCCTCGGAAAGTTTCGTGCGTGCGATCGACATGACCGTTGAGCGCGTCGGAGTGGCCCACACGGCGATCGGCCTCGACTATACGTGGGCACCTGGCGGTCCGGCGCGCGCCCCAGCTTTCTGGCCGCCGGAGTTCTATACGGGGAAATTCGCCTATCTCGGGCCGCACCAGCTCGAGGAAATCACGGAGATGCTGCTCAGACGAAACTTCCGTGAGTCCGAGATACGGGCCATCTACGGCGAAAACTACCTCCGTATCGCGCAACAAGTGTGGGCGTCCGAAGCTTTAACCTAAAAGCCTGACTCAACTATTTCCTTACCATACACTTGACATGACACAAAGCAACGTTGGGACGACGCGGATCGAGCAGGATGCGCTCGGATCAATGGAACTCGAAAGCGGCATAAGCTACGGCATACAGACCGCTCGAGCGGTGCAGAACTTTTCGATCTCGGGAAAGACCATTGCAGACGTTCCATACCTGGTGGCAAGCATCATTGACGTAAAGCAAGCTGCAGCTGTCGCGAATGAACGCATCGGCGTCCTCGCTCCTGAAATCTCACTCGGCGTTCAATGGGCAACTAGGCAGGCGAGACAACGGATCGACGCGGGCACTTTTCCAGTCGACGTCTACCACGGCGGTGGGGGAACATCCGCGAATATGAACGTCAACGAGGTGCTAGCGCATCTAGCTAACGCATGGCTCAGCAAGGCCGACAAGCAAGCGATCGTACACCCGAACGATCACGTAAATCTTGGCCAGTCGACGAACGACGTGATTCCTTCGGCGATGAAGATCGCTACCTTCATGCACTTAGGCGAACTAGAGGCCTCATTGGTGCATGTAGTAAGGGTATTGAGCGACAAGGAGGCTGAGTTCGAAGGTGTCGTCAAACTTGGCCGCACCTGTTTGCAGGATGCGCTACCCGTTACACTTGGTCAGCAATTCAGCGGATACCGGTCAGCGGTCGAGCGGCAAATCGATGAGTTGCGTCGCGTGCAGAGACTCTGTCTCGAACTGCCGCTCGGGGCAACGGCGGTCGGGACCCAGTTTGGCACATCGAGGGGTTACGTAACAGCGGTCTACGAGAGTCTGGAAGCGATCACGGGCATTCCGTTCCGCAAAGAGCCTAACTTTTTCGATGGCCTACAAAATGCTGACGTGTGGTTGTCGATCTCTTCGGTACTGAAAGCGATCGCATCAGTTTTGAACAAGCTCAGTTCTGACCTCCGGCTAATGTCGTCCGGTCCGCGCGCAGGATTAGCGGAGATCGAGTTGCCCGCGGTGCAGCCAGGGTCGTCGATTATGCCTGGCAAGGTGAACCCGGTGATCCCTGAAATGATTATGCAAGTTTATTTCCGCGTGCTCGGAAATGATCTCGTCGTGGCCCGTGCGTGCGAGGGGGAGCTAGACCTCAACGTCTGGGAGTCCGTCATCATCGCGAGTATCAGCGAATCCATAACGCTCCTTGCCGAAAGTAGCCTTTTGCTCGCCGATCGTTGCGTGCTTGGCATCAAGGTCAATGTTGAACGCTGCCTACAAAATGCACGCGAATCTCTGGCGATGTCAACAGTCGTCGCCGCGCTGCACGGCTACAAAACGGCAAGTGCCGTGGCTAGAGAGGCTGCGAGCCGCCAAGCCACGATTGAGCAGGTAGTTGTGGAGAGCGGCCTGATGACGGAGCGGGACGCACAGCAATACCTGGACCCTGCCTTACTGACAGAACCACACCGCTTCCACGAGGTCTTCGCATCGCCAAAGGGACGCGAGATAGCACATCTGAGCCGGGATGAAGGTCGAGAATAAGCGGACCCTATGAAATATGAAGTGCCACCCTTGTCTCGTATGAGGTCAATTCGGCGATCCTTCGCAGTTAGCTAGTAATTCGCATAACGCGTCGAACAACAGTCGGATGCGCGCGGGCTGGGCGTTCTGTGCCGGCGGTACACATAGAGGTTAGTTGGGGTGGCTTTAGATGTTCCAACATCGACACTACGCGCTTTTCCTGAAGGAGCGGCGTAGCAAGATGACCAGGTAGTTGTCCAAAGCCGATACCCGACAGTACGGCTTCGCATTCCGCTTCGGCGGCTATCGAGCGGGGAGAAGGCTTGCGCCTGGAAGGTCAAGCGGCCGCCGAACGACCTGCTTTCCGCGAAGAGCGGCCGGCGGGTTGGCTCTCGGCCTTTTCAACCGGTTTACCTGTCAGGACGCTGTCTCCAGAGGCCATATTTCCACGACGCAATGGGCGCCGCGCACGGCACGCCCGATACCTCATTGATGGTTTCGGCCATGTCGGCGGCCTCGATGATGGAAAACCCGGCGATCGGCAGGCTCGACGGCATGAATGGCCCTTCGGTCACGAAGCGCCGGTTTTCGAGACGGGGGAGAGGTTGGCCGATCGTCGCTTGCCGCCTTCCGTCGTAGCGCCGCCAAACGCCGGCTACATCTCGTCGCCGCGTGACGCACCGCCTCGATGATGTTCACCTAGCCTGTGCAACGGCAGATGTTGCCTTCGAGCGCGTGGCAGACGTTTGCTTCGTCGAGCGACGGCTGCTCGCGCAGGTAATAGGTCGACGCCATGATCATGCCCGGCGTGCACAAGCCGCATTGCAGGCCGTGATATTGCACGAACGCGTTCCGCACCGGATGCAGCGGAGCGTCGTTGCTTTCGCGCAGCCCTTCAACGGTCGTAGCGGCAGGCGGCCTCGATGTTGCGGCCGGAGTCAAGCAAAAAGGCCCGTAACAGTCTACCGTAACAGTCCGGGTGTTCGCGGGTCCGTCCGCCGCGGCGGATGCGATGAAAAACCGCGCGCCGCAACTGTGTGGCGGCGCGGCGAACATCCTATGCTTCCAGACGCAGATCGGCGATCGCGACGCCGCTCGCCGCATCATCGCGGATGCGCCGTTCGTGCTCTGCCGTGACTTACATCACAGCCGCGTCGGGCACCGCGCTGATATAGATGCGCGTGCCGGCTCGGAAGTCGCCTGAACACAGGAGGCGCCGGCCGGCGTACTCGGGCAGGATAATGCTGGCACCGAAAGCTGGATTGTCCACAATCGAATATCGACGCGGGTGCAACGCCGCGCTCTGGCAAGAAATGGGTACATGCATGACATGACGCGATCATTGACGAACGCACGCCGAATACGGCGCCCGAGTCCAGACGACCATCGCCGTTGCGTAAGACATGCGCGACAAGTCGCTCACAATCTTCAACGAACTTTAATGCTATCGTCAGCGGGCGGTATCAGCGCGAGAGCGGGTTCTTCCCCTAGAAGCCGACCTTCGTCCTTCGCCGTCACCTCGGCGCGCGGAGCCTTACGAACATACCACTCGTGACTCTCGATCTTTCATCGGCTGCGGTAATTAAAGCATCGGGCTGCCGGCGGTCAAACGCAACTCGAGCTTCCTGCAAGTTAGGGTGTGGAGGCGCCACGGAGCCCGGCGGTGCTTTGCGACGACCAACGCGTACTGTCCGCCGCAGGCAACTAGCATGTCCCGGGTGGTCAAGCCCGCTTTCTCGCACCTAGTACCATTGAAGAACGGATAATCAACTCGACTGAAGGACGTCTATGGACTCGAACGCGAATATCCCTGGCCCGAGCTCTGACGCCGCCCTGCGGATTAGAGCCATTGAAGAAATTCTTACTGAGAAAGGCGTCATTGACCCTAAGGCAGTAGATGTTCTTGTCGATATGTTCGAGCACAAAATTGGGCCGCGTAATGGGGCGAGAGTCATCGCGAAAGCTTGGACAGACGCCGATTATAAGAAGCGCTTGCTTGCCGACGCGACTTTAGCCATCGCGGAGTTGGGTTTCTCGGGTCTGCAAGGCGAAAGCATGGTGGTCGTCGAGAACACGGATACCGTCCATAACGTAATCGTATGCACATTGTGTTCGTGCTATCCGTGGCCGACGCTTGGACTCCCCCCGGTTTGGTACAAGTCGGCAGCCTACAGGGCCAGAGCAATCAGTGACCCTCGAGGTGTTCTCAAGGAGTTTGGCACTGAGATCGCTGAAAATGTCGAAGTGCGAGTGTGGGACACGACCGCGGAACTTCGATATCTTGTTCTTCCACAGCGGCCAGCTGGTACCGACGGTATGCGTGAGGATGAGCTTGCCAAACTGGTGTCCCGGGACTCAATGATTGGTGTCACAAAAGCGCTCGAACCGGCCAATGGCCAAGCTAACTGAGGACTGTCTTCATGAACAGCATCGCAGACATCGGTGGCATGGAAGGTTTTGGCCCGGTCACCCCAGAGCAGAACGAGCCGGTTTTTCATCAGGAATGGGAGCGACGGTGCTTTGGAATGTTTCTCACCTCCGCTGCAGCTGTTGGCTACGGCGTCGATGAATTTCGTCATGGGATGGAGAGCTTGCCGCCGATTCACTACCTCTCGGCCTCATACTACGAACACTGGCTCGGCGCATATGAACAAATCTTCGCCAAGCGGGGCGTGATTACGCCGGACGAACTAGAACAGCGAGTAGCGGCATTGAAGCGGGAGGACCAAGCAAATGCTTAAAGCAGACAAAATTGCAGCCGCAGTAGCGGCGGGCGGTGTATATCGGAACGACGCAAAAGTTGCTCCTTCCTTTTCAGTGGGCGACCGCGTGAGGGTGAAGAACCATCAGCCTAGTGGCCACACCCGGCTCCCTGGCTATGTGCGACTAAAGAAGGGCATCATCGCCATCGACCACGGGGTATTTGTCTATCCGGACACAATGGCCCATGGAAACGGCGAGACCCCACAGCACGTCTACACCGTGCACTTCGAAGCGACTGAAGTGTGGGGGGGCAAGGGCGTCGCAGGTGATACGGTTCGTGTTGACCTCTTTGATGACTATCTCGAACGCTGCGAGTAACGATGGCACTTCTTAACGAGCAGGTGGTCCTTCTCCGCGAGCGCGCAATGCCTCTCTGCGTCGACGGAGATATGGTCTTCAAAGAGCCCTGGGAAGCGAAAGCTTTTGCGCTCGTGGTCACGCTTTCGCAAGAAGGGCGGTTCACTTGGTCCGAGTGGGTCGAATGCTTTTCGGCGCATGTCGAACGCGCGACGAGCGCAGAGGCTGAAAGAAGAACGGCGCGAACTTACTATGAGCAGTGGGTGGATGCGCTGGAAGAGTTGCTAGTGAAAAAAGGAGTAACCTCCACTGAGCAGATCTATGCTAAGCGCCTATCTGCATTCGCGCCGTCTCTAGGCCATACAGTAAATAGAACTTGACCAGCAGAGTGTCGAAGAGTGCGCGGAGCTAGACGTGAACGCTACAAGACAAATCGAATCGAAATTGCCTGTGACCATTCTCACTGGCTTCTTGGGCGCGGGAAAGACTACGTTGCTCAAAAACATTCTCAGCGAGCGTCAAGACGAGCGAATCGCGATAATTGAAAACGAATTTGGCGAAACAAGCGTCGACGCGGACCTTTTGTTCGAGGACCGAAGCGAACAGGTAATCGAAATAAACAACGGGTGCATCTGCTGCAAGGTACGCGGTGACCTTGTGCGCATCTTGTCCGATCTCTATCGTCGCCGCGCTGCAGGCGAGATTGATTTCAGTCGTGTAATTATCGAGACGACCGGCTTGGCCGACCCGGCCCCCGTCGCGCAGACCTTCTTCGTTGAAGAAGACATTTCCCAATGCTATGTCCTCGATGCCATCGTCACACTTGTTGACGCTGTCCATGCCGGCGCCCAGCTCGATGCGCATCATGAGGCGGTCGAGCAGGTGGCGTTCGCGGACAGACTGCTGGTGAGCAAGGCAGATTTGGTCGGCTCTCAGGCGGTAGAAGCGCTTTCAGCTCGTCTACGCAAAATCAATGCTCGCGCACGAATAGCATTGGTCTGCTTGGGTCGAACGGACCTCCAAGCTCTTCTAGATGTAAGTTGCTTCTCTCTTAGTTCGGTACTCGACATCGAGCCTGACTTCCTCAGCGACGTGGCTCACGAGCACGACGATGAAATCGGGTCATTTGTGTTTTCCTCGCTGCTGCCTTTCGACCCAGCAATGATTACCCAGCATTTGCAAGAGATGATTCAAAAGCATGGAACGGAACTGATGCGCTACAAGGGCGTCTTGTCGTACGCCGGCTTTGAGCGCAAGGTCGTTCTTCAAGGCGTACATATGGTCATGCGCTCCGATGTGGGACAGCCTTGGTTCGACGAAAAACGCGTGACGAACATCGTGTTCATCGGTCGAAAGCTGCCAGAGCGTGAGATTAGACGAGCGCTCGAAGGCTGCTTGATACAACCGGCCGCGCCAGCGGCGGCATAGCAAGGAAGAAGAGCGGTGCGGCAGCGCTATGGATGGACTTACCAAGGGGATGCACCAGACGCCCAACGCGCAATCAATTGACCCCTCGTTGAGCCGCATAACCAAACGTTTCAGATCAGACCGATCCGTCTGCACCAAATCTACTGATGGAGAGCGACAATGCGCAATCGAAGTGTCGAGCAACTGATTGCTACGACGGCTGAACACTCAAATCTCCCGCTTGAACAGGGCCGGGTCGCAATCATCAGCGAAATTTTGGCAGCGTGGCTGAAAGACGCGAACGCCCTGTCAGCGAAGATGAGCGCACCGGAATTCGCGCACGTGACGCCGATCACGGGGTTTCTACAAACCGCCGTACACGGTGAGGTGACGCATGAGCTGTGAATTGGCAAGACTGTCGATTGCTGCGGCGGCGAAACTAATTCGCAAAGGTGAAGTCAGCCCGACCGATCTGCTTAACGCTTCCCTTGCCGAAATTGAACTACATAACGATGGTCTGTGTGCGTTCATCTCAGTGACCGAAGACTCAGCAAGAAAAGCCGCGACTGCGGCGGAACTAATGCTCTCCGCTGGATACGACCTTGGTCCTCTGCATGGCGTGCCACTCGCGATTAAGGACAACATTGGGATCCGTGGCCAAAGAACCACTGCTGGGAGCAAGATCCTTGCTGATTGGTATCCGGAAAAGGATGCGACTGTTATCGCCAAGCTGAAGCAAGCAGGGTCAATCTTTGTCGGTAAAACTAATATGCATGAGTTCGCGTGGGGCGGCACTTCAGCCAACCCTCACTATGGGCACGTGCGCAATCCGTGGGATACAAGCAGGTTCCCCGCTGGCTCGAGCGGCGGTTCCGGGGCTGCCGTGGCCGCAGGCCTTTGCTTCGGAGCGCTTGGTACAGACACAGGCGGATCTATTCGGCTACCGTCCGCGATCAATGGATGTGTCGGGCTGCGGCCTACATACGGAAGAGTTAGTAACTCAGGTATTATCCCGCTTGCATGGAGCATGGACACCGCTGGCCCAATGACTCGAACGGTGGAAGACTGTGCATTGATCTTCAACGCGATCGCAGGGCCCGATCCGATGGACCTTGCAACGTCGCCCTGCGCCGTTGATGATTATGTTGCCCGGCTCGATTCGGGCGTGCGAGGTCTGCGTATTGGAGTGGTGCCGCGATACTTTTTCTCGCATCTGCAAGCAGAAGTGAAGGAAGCTGTGGAGCAAGCGTTGCGCACCTTCGAGGGCTTGGGCGCGCAACTTATCGAAGTCGATATCAAGCACATTGATGGGAATATTTCCGCGCAACTCACCATCGAGTCAGCAGAGCCGAGTACATACCATCAAGATGCTTTGCGTGTGCGGCCGCGCGATTACGGGAGCGATGTGCGCGCGCTCTTAGAGGTGGGCGAGATGCTTTTGGCGACGCACTACCTGCAAGCTCAACGTTACCGGTCTCTCCTTCGCGCGGAGTTCATCGATGCATTTAGGAAGGTTGATGTTTTTGTTTGCCCTACCTTACCATTCACTGCAACGACCTTGGGAGCAACCAAGGTTGTCATTGAGAACGATGTCGAAGAGGACATGCTATCCGCGATCATGCAGTTCACCGGGGTGCCGAGCTTGACCGGCCTTCCCTCGCTCGCTGTTCCATGTGGGTTCGATTCGGATGGCCTACCGATCGGCATGCAGATCATTGGCGCACCGTTCTCAGAGTCAAAGCTTTTCTCAGTGGGACACGCGTTTCAAACAGCGACGGACTTCCATACAAGACATCCTAGCCCATCAGCATAGTCCCGACGACGCTGCTTTACAGAGAGAGGTGGGGCCCTCACGTGTCGGCATGGATTCTAGCGTCAGGCGATAACCGTGCGGCGGCAGAAGGGAACGCTTTAGCATTGCTGTTCCCATAGCACCGGGCGAACGATTGTGGCGCTCGCGGTGTTGGTCGAAGTCGCTCCCGCGACACAGCCGGGGTCTGCGGACCATCGAACCCCGCTGATCGCGCGTAGGCAGTTATGCGTAGTCTCGTCCCCGAGACTTGAGGAGAGGAGGATGCCGCAAGGACTCGCACAATCGATAAAGCCCGTCGAGTGGCGAGCGTTGCGGATTGCCTTGTCTGCGCTAGACAAATGTAATGGCAAGGAGAGGCAAGTCTAAGTCCGGAGTTGAGCCTAGCATTGGGTAAGGTCGAGCGCCTCGTAATGCGCCTGCCCTTTTTCGGGCCGCAACGGCCTGTTCCTTCCCGTCTAACCCACCATCGAAAGAAAGGAGCGAGCATGAGCGAAGCAGTCACCGGTGCGGTGAGCACCCCGTCCGCGATCCCCCTGAACGAAGTTGCGCCTTGGCTTGTCTTTGGAGGATTGCTTTGCCTGATTGCAATCTATTTCGTTGGTGCCGAGCAAAGCGCAACCTCGCTCATCTCGGGAACATATGTCCACGAGTTTGTGCACGATGGCCGGCACCTCCTTGGGTTTCCTTGTCATTGAGGTGCGGAAATGGCTGGTAGATTGTTGTTGCGTGGGATGCTTGCAGGCGTCATTGCTGCATTAATCGCCTTCGTCTTCGCACGACTGGCAGGCGAGCCGCTAGTTACTAGCGCGATTGCTATCGAGCAACGCAGTGCGCACTCTACTTTGTTGCAGGACGATGCGGGCAAGTTATTGCCTCATGCTCATCAGCACCATCACGAGGAAACTGCTTCGGACAATGTGGTGAGTCGGCAAACACAAAGCGGAGCCGGCTTGCTGACAGCGCTGGTCGGATTTGGGGCAGCGATAGGCGGATTATTCTCACTTGTATTCGCCGTTGTCTATGGTCGCATTTGGAAAGCCGATGCAACGACACTGTCGTTGTATCTTTCGATCGGCGGCTTCATAGCGCTGGCGCTGGTGCCAGCTTTGAAGTATCCACCTAACCCCCCTGCCGTTGGGAGTCCCGAGACGATCGGAGCCCGCACGGCGTGGTTTTTCGTGGCCATTGCCTTGTCAGTGGCGCTTCTGGTTGTTGCACTACGCTTTTACAGCGCTTGGCGTTTCAAGCTTGGGAATACGAAGGCGGCCCTCTTGTCGGTATCCATGTATATGGCCGCGGCTGCGGTACTCTTCCCTGCAATGCCAACGATTGATGAAGTTCCGACCGGGTTTCCTGCAACTCTTTTGTGGAATTTCCGGATAACAGCTTGGGGCTTGCAGTGCCTACTGTGGACGAGCCTTGGCCTCGCGTTTAGTTGGCTGTCTCATCGCGCAAGCATGAAACAGCGCCGTTCCGGGAAAGATGTGTTGTATTGATGGCGTCCATCTTGCTGTCTGTGGTTAATTTCGCGTCTTTTAGCGATCAGAAGATCAAAACACCGAATCTTGGACCTATGCAACTGCAACGCCCATCGGTAAGCCTAGCTTCATGCGCGTCGGCGTCTCGGAAAAACGTCTGGTTCGCGGTAAGCGCTCGTTTGAGCGCACCGAATGCGGATGTCTAACAAGGCGTCGTCGAGACGTTGCTCAGGGGGCGAGGGCTTTCAGATAGCGCCGCTCTCTTTCAAGATCTTCCTCAAGTTGGCGCCGATGCTCCGTAAAGGAGCAGAGGATGTCCCGCATGATGTAAAGGAGCTGTTCTGAGTGCGACGAATCTCTTCCGCACTCCTTCTGGTCGCTAACGCGCATTTCTTGCTGCGCGATTCGCCGCAGGGCTTCCGCGATCTGACGATCCGCCAGCACTAGCGCGGATTCTTCGCTCTGAGGAGGCATGGTGGCGGCCGGTCTCGAGTCGCAGCAAGGGTGTCGCTGTGGTTGCCTTATGAGGATACGCCCAGAATTCGGAGGTAGCGGTCGGGTGTTCGGCATCGATCCGCTGTCGGGGTTATATCGGTCTGATCAAGCGCGGTATGGCTTTCTGAAACGCGTTTCGCGAAGTTGAACGGCAGGAGGTCAGTGACATCGCCCCTGCGGCTTGCGCTGCGGCAGTTCGGTGAGCACATGCAGGACATATGCATAGGGCTCAACGTTTCGAGCGTACGCCAGCCGGAATACTCTTCTCGGTCATAAGCAGGCCCTTGTAGCCCGCAACAAAGGCCTGAGGATATTGCTCTCGGCGCGCCTTGGCTGATAGTCGAACAGCATGATGGGCTCAGAACAGCCTTTGGCGCTGCGGTAACACCCACATGCACGAGGTGCTCTGGGCGGGCGGCTTTGCCCGGCTCTTTGAGCACCTGTACCGTTGTTTGTCTCGTCGTCGTGAGCCAGCTGTTGCGACAGGAGTGTCTTGCGCAGCGCCTCGTACAGGCGACTGTGGTTTGTCCGGAAGCGGAGCATGATCGGGCATGCACCGCAGTTTACAAACCATTGCCGAGCTCCACGCCTTGGTGCTCGAGCAGCAGGCATCGATGGCGAAGATGCGCCAGGAGATCGCCGAACGCGACCAGGAGCTCGAGCGCCTGAAGGCGCAGATCGACAAGCTCAGGCGCATGCACTTCGGTCGCAAATCCGAACAACTTGACCGGCATATCGATCGGCTTAGCCTTCGACGCGGTTTAGAACATCGACAATGCGGCCGTGCGACGGGGTTGTCAGAACCGTACGCAGCATTTCGGCGTCAACTACGCCATCGACCTTGACCACCGCCCGGCCGATCCGAACTTCAATCGTGCCGACGCTCGTGGAGGGCTTCACGATTTCCTATTGGACCGACGGTGTTGAAGTGCTTGTGCCCGACGCGCTTTCTACGACCGTTACCGGAACAAGCGGCAAGCTGCTCGGCGCCGATACCGGCGCCGCCACTTGAACAACATATTCGCGTTGATGCCATGCTCTCGGGCGAGGTTCGAAACCGAGACGCCAGGCTCACATGCAGCCTCGGCCAGGCGGCGTCGAAACTCCGGACTGTGGTTTGGGCTTCCTCTACGCGTCCCCGACGCCGGTTTCTCTTCTGATCCCAAAATGGTTCCCGCTACTCGAAAATGACATTTGTGTGGGCGATGTTCAACATTGTCTGATGCGAGCGATCCCGATTGGTCGAACGCTCGAACGCATGCGGGAGGGGTCGGTCGTGTTGGCTGTACAGGACACGACCGACTTTAATCTTACGCATCTGCATGCGACGGAAGGTCTAGGCCATTGCGCAGGCCATAATCATCGCGGTTTTATGATGCATAGCATGCTGGCGGTAACCCCAGAAGGGTTGCCGTTGGGTGTGTTGGGCATGAAGACCTGGACGCGTACACCCGAGGAGCGCGGTAAGGGCGAGTTGCGCAGGCGGCGCACGATCCGGGAGAAGGAAAGCGCGAAATGGCTTGAAGGACTGGAACACCTGAGCACGCTCAAAGCGCATTGTCCGCAGACGCATTGCATTGGCATATGCGATCGTGAGGGAGACATCTACGACGTATTCAAGGCCGATCGCCCTGCTGGTGTGAACTTTCGCCGTTAAGGAACCAAACCGTTTTCGGCGTAAAGGCGCCAGGGACTTTTCGGCGTTTAGGCGCCACAAGTCTTTCGGCATATAGGCGCCGGTAGATTTTCGCCGTAAACGCGCCTTTGGCGTCTGAGTCGGGCGCTCGAACTTCGCCAACCGCTACTCTCCTGGCACGCATTTGCTCCGGAGGGTGGCTTGAAGAGGAAGTTCGAGATGTACCAATATCGACAGGTTCTGGTGCGAATGCGCCAGGGTGACTCCGACCGGGATATCGACCGGTCGAAGATCATGGGCCGTAAGAAGCTCGCGGCCGTGCGGGAGATCGCGACCGAGCGCGGGTGGCTTTCTCCGGACAACGCTCTGCCGGATGACGCGCAGCTTGCTACAGCGTTCAGCCGCAAGGAGTTCCTGCCCACGAGCTGTATCTCGTCGGCCGAGCCGTGGCGCGAACAGATTGCCCAGTGGCATGACGCAGGCGTCCCCGGCACGACGATTCACAGCGCGCTGGTGCGAAACCACGGCTACGCGGGAAGTTACTCATCCGTCTACAGGCTGCTTCAGCAATTGAAGGCGGAGCTCACGCCGGACGTACCGATGCGGCTGGAGTTCAAACCTGCAGAAGCCGCGCAGGTTGATTTCGGCGCAGGTCCGACCATCACCGATGCGCACACCGGCGAGATCCACAAAACGTGGTTCTTTGTGATGACGCTGTGCTGGTCGCGGCATCAATACGTTGAGTTTGTCCGCGACCAGAGCGTCGACACATGGTTGCTATGTCACCGTCATGCCTTCGAATGGTTCAATGGCGTAGTGGGACGCGTCATCATAGATAACCCCAAGTGTGCCATCGTCAAGGCCTGTATCTACGAACCCGAAGTCCAGCGCGCTTACGCGCAATGCGCCGAAGGGTACTTGTTCAAGGTCGATCCATGTCCGCCGAGGGACCCGGCTAAAAAAGGAATTGTCGAATCGGGCGTCAAATACGTGAAGTCGAGCTTCCTTCCTCTTCGCGAATTCCGTGATCTTGACGACGCCAACCGGCAAGCGCAAGCCTGGGTGATGCAAGAGGCCAGCACCCGGACCCATGGCACGACGCGCGAGGTGCCGCTCAAGCGTTTCGAAGGTGTCGAACAGGCGCTGTTGCAGCCGCTTCCCGATGTGCCACCGGAGCTGGCAACCTGGGCGCGCGTGAAGGTCCATCGCGACGCCCATGTGCAATTTGAGCGCGCCTATTATTCCGTGCCGTTCCGGCTTGCCGGTAAAGATCTATGGCTCAAGGCGACCGCCACCATGGTGCAGCTCTACTACGAGCACGAACTGTCGGCATCGCATGTCCGCCAAACTGCGCCAGGAACGCGTATCACTGTGGCCGATCACATGCCGCCAGCAGCACAGGCCTGGCAAATGCACGACACCCAATGGTGCCTGAGAGAAGCGCAACGCATCGGGCCGTCCTGCTACGCGCTTGTTCACGCGCTCTTTGGCGATCGGGTTCTCATCAAGCTGCGCGCCGTACAGGGCGTGCTGCGCTTCGCCCAGCAGTTCGGCGCATCTCGCCTGGAGGCGGCCTGCCGTCGCGCGAATCACTTCGGCAATCCAAGCTACAAAGCCGTCAAGCTGATCTTGCAGAAAGGCCTCGATCAGACCTGGCTGTCGAACGAACCTGTTGAATCGGGCGCGACCACCTACACCCACGGCGGCCGCTTCTGCCGCGATACCCAGACTCTCCTGATCCATTGAACATGAATCCAATTCCCGAACTCACGTCTTCTCTTAAGCAATTGCGACTATCCGGCATCCTCGACACGCTCGAAGCACGCAACCGTGAAGTCATCGACCGCAAGCTTGCCTATACAGACTTCCTGACGTTGCTCATCCAGGACGAGATCGCACGGCGCGATCATCGAAAGCTCGACGCCCGCATGCGCCGCGCCAACTTCCGTGGACAGAAGACACTCGAGGGTTTCGACTTCGACCGGCTACCCAACCTCAATCGCGCCGTCGTCCATGATCTCGCGACCTGCCGGTTCATCGATGAGAGGGTCAGCGTGCTGATCGCCGGTCCGTGCGGAACGGGCAAAAGCCATCTGGCGCAGGCACTGGGCCATGCGGCCGCCCGGCAAGGTCACGATGTCCTGTTCATGACCCAGACCCGGCTTCTCAGCACGCTACGCAACGCGCAAGCCGTGGGCTCCTACGAACGGCGATTCCAGGCGCTTGCCAAGGTGCCGTTGCTCATCATTGACGACTTTGGACTGAAACCCATGCGCACGCCCGAAGACGAAGACTTCCACGATCTCATTGCCGAGAGGTACGAGCGTACATCGACTGTCTTAACGAGTAATTTGGATTTTACGGAATGGGGCGACGCGTTCGCGACCAACAAAATGCTCGGCGCCGCAACGCTCGATCGCCTGCGACATGCGGCATACCGCGTCGTGCTCGACGGTGAAAGCTATCGCGTCCCTCGTCCGATGCCCGAGAGCAACAAATCAGCACTTGCGAAAGGAGGTAAAAACAAGGATTCTTGATCCCCGTTCGAGCCCCGAAACAGGCGCCTTTCTCTGGCGCCATTACGCCGAAAACACCCGGCTCCTTTACGGCGAAAGGCAACAGCTGGCGTCGACTGGCTAGTTCGTGCGAGCTGGAATCGCAGGGTGGCGCATCCGCAGAAGTATCTGTGGGATACGATCGTCGCAGCGCCGGTGCTGGGCTTCGATGGATTGAGGATTCCAGGTACGGGTAGCACGGTCGCACGCACCGCACGCCTAACGTTGCGATGCGCGCCAGTGAGCTTGCGCCCACCGCGCTATCGACGCCCCAGAAGATTACCCAACGTTGAGGTGTTCGCGATTCACGCCATAGAAGCGGATGTTGCCGAAGGTCATGAACCCCTTGAATGGATGCTACTCACCTCGGTGCCCACGAATACTCGCGAAGAAGCACTGGAGCGCCTGAAATGGTGTGAGCGGCGTTGGACGATCGAGTCGTGGCATCGCATACTCAAGAGCGGTTGTCGCGTCGAGGCACGGCAATTCGGCAATCTCGATCGATTCGTGCGTGCCACCGCCTTATTTGCCGTAATCAGTTGGCGCATCTTGTACGCGACGTTGCTGGCTCGAATAGACGGCGATCTGCCATGCGATGTGCTGCTTCAACCACTCGAATGGCGCGCGTTGTATTGCCGCGTACACAACACGACGACGTTGCCTGCTCGGCTTCCAACGCTGATGCAGGTCGCGCTATGGATCGCAAAACTCGGCGGTTACCTCGCGCGCAAGCATGATCGTCCACCTGGGCCAACCGTTATGTGGCGCGGCTTTCTCGCTCTGCACGAGATTACGGAGATGTACCGCATCTTCAGGCAGAACGAATGACCTTATTTGTGGGTAAAGACCAGACTCGAAAATGGTGGGAACCACTTTGGCGTCTCAGATTGCGCAGATCAAGACGGCCGTGCCGCGACGCTTACCCTGATGCGCCGACACCGACAAGAAGCAAACCAGGGGGTAAACCGTTATCGGCGGACCTGCCGCGCCAGCGCATTGAATAGGGCCTACCCAAAAGCGAGAAGGTAGGTCCGTGCTGCGCGCATGGTCTGCGCCGTTTGGGCGAAGAGGTCAGCGAACAATAGCATGTCGAAGCAAAGGCCTCAGTGCTTCAGCACGCTCGCTTCAAATTCGCATGTCGTCCCGAGCGTCACGCGGAGCGTACGCCGGTGGTCACAGCGCCGATGCCGGCGCAGGCGTTGACGGGAAGTAATGCCAGTGCGGCGATGATCGCCACCGTTCTGCCGGCAAATATGTCGACCGGGACGCCTCTATACCGGATGTCCAGCGCTGGCACGCGCGGATCGAGATCGGGCGTGACATTTGGCGAACTGGATCAGTCTCGATCAACTAGGAGCGCACAGAACCTTTATCCTTTGAGCGCTTCGCGCAATTCACGGCGCACGACCTTCCCGGTTGCCGTCAGCGGGAGCGCGTCGATGAAGCGCACGATACGCGGGTATTCGTGCGCAGCGAGGTTAGTTTTCACGTACTCTTGCAGATCGTGCGCGAGCGCATCGCCAGGCGCATGCCCCTCGTTGAGCACGATGAAGGCGCAGACAATCTCGGTGCGCGCAGCATCGGGCGCACCGACCACCGCCGCAAACCGCACCGCGGGGTGACGGGTCAGGCAATCTTCGATAGGTCCGGGGCCTATACGGTAGCCAGCGCTGGTTATGACGTCGTCGTCGCGGCCGAGAAAGTGAATGAATCCTCCGTCGTCCTCCCGACCGAGATCGCCCGTGATAAGAAAGTCGCCGCGATATTTCGCTGCGGTAGCGGCGTCATCGTGCCAGTAGCCGAGAAACATCACCGGATCTGGCTTCGCGACGGCGATCGAACCGGTTGAGCCGCGCGGAAGACGCCGACCGTTCTCATCGACTATCGCGACATCGTGACCTGGCACTGCTCGCCCCATCGCGCCGCCGACCGGCGAGAACCATCGCGCGCACGACGAGAGCACCATGTTGCATTCAGTCTGGCCGTAGAACTCGTTGATCGTCACGCCGAGCGTCGCGCGTCCCCACGCTAGCAGCGCCTCCCCCAGCGGCTCGCCTCCGCTTGCCACCGAACGCAACGCGAGTTGCGGCGGCGCGGCGAGCGAGGTCGCTCGCATCATTTTCAAAGCTGTCGGCGGCAGGAAGGCGTGGCTCACGCGATGCCTTGCGAGCAGCTCGAAGGTGGACGCGCCGTCGAACTTATCGAACCGGCATGCGAGTACCGGCACGCCGTGATGCCATGCGGGCAAAAGAACGTCGAAGAGGCCACCGATCCACGCCCAGTCAGCGGGCGTCCACATTAGGGCGGCGTCGCGAGGAAAGCCCTGTTGCGACATCTCCACGCCCGGCAGATGACCAAGCAAGACTCGGTGCGCGTGTAGGGCACCCTTTGGTTTGCCAGTAGTGCCGGACGTGTAGATGATGATCGCAGGATCGTCGGCGGCGGTATCAACGCGCGGATCGGAGACGCCGGCGACTCCGATCACGTTCCAGAACGACGGCGCTTCGCCATTGGTTAAGAAGCGATGGTGCAGTTCGGGCAACTCGACGTCGATGGCATCGAGCTTGGCGGCGCCCTGGCGGTCGGTGATGATCGCTCGCGCGCCGGAATCGGCGAGACGATATGCGAGGGCCTCGGTGCCGAAGAGCGCGAACAGCGGCACTGCGATGCTTCCGATTCTGTAAGCCGCCAGGTGTGCGACGGCCGCTTCGACCGACTGTCGCACAAAGATCGCGACGCGATCGCCCCGCACTACGCCGTGGGCGAGCAGCGCGTTGGCGAAGCGCACCGATAAAGTGTGCAGATCGTCGAACGTGTAGCGCGAATCGGTGCCGTCGGCATGCTCGACGATCAGCGCAAGACGCTGGGACCCGTCGGCCCATTTGTCGCAGGCGTCGTGCGCGATGTTGTAGCGTGCGGGCACCCGCCACGTAAAGTCGCGCGCGGCGTCTTCGTAGGAACTGCAATCGGCTGGTAGCATGGGTCTCGTCGGCGCGTGGCAAAGTCGCCATCTTAGCGGTCGGGCGCCAGCGAGCTTGACCGAGCGGGCCGGATCGCTTGTTTTACTGGGACAGCGCCCGCCGTCGCAGTAGTGCGCGAAAACCGATTAGCTCAGCGGCTGGCTTTCTCGGGGTTTCAGCGTCGCGATCGCACATGCGCCGATAAAATGCTTTTCGCGGACCCGTTGCTCGGCGGTCAACTGACCGGCGACTCGACATCCATTCGCTGCGCTTCGGACCCACTGCGTCACCGGGCGCGGCCGCGCGCACCGTGCTAGTTGCCGCAGCGGCGCAGCAGTGGCGATGCAATCTCGATAGTTTTAACGCGCAGGGCGGCATGGTCATGCGCGTATCGAGCAAACAGAGCGCGAACTATCGCCGATCTCGTGGAAGCGGCCGCAAAGATGCTCGTACCGCAGAGGCTGACGCTCAAGACCTCGAAGGATCCAAGGCTTATCGGCAAGCCAGTCAAGCGGCTGTATTCGCCGGGGAAGGTGGATGGCGCTGCGAAGCTCAGCCTTTGGTTTGATGAGCGTGTGTGGGTCATCTGCGAGCACATCTGTGCCGGCCGTCAAACGCGGCGCGGCCGCGCTCATCGTTCAGTGGGATGAAGGGCCCGGGCGCGGGCGTGACGACGGCCCAGTTCTGAGACGACATGGCGACAGCCGCCCAGCAAAAGACTAAAAAGACTGATGTATCGCGTGGAATGACGGGAACGCAGACAAGGCATTCTCCCATGCGAAAACACGCGTCGATGCCGGTCTACGAACAGTCGCTTCTCACGCCACGCGACCATGGAGCCGATCAACTGCACAGTGCACGTCAGGGCCGGTCCGGGCGATATTGGACCGGCAAGCAACTTCCCACCCACATCCCCGATGCGGGCATGGAGGCTCCGGGTTTACTGGCGGACAAGATCGCCAGCGACGGACGACTGTGCGCCTGTCTATTACGTTGCTGTCTGCTTCCATAGGCGCAGCAAGCAAGAGGAACTTACTTGATTGGACGCTGACCGATAGTGAAGAGCCGGGCGCCGAAGTTCGCGTCACGTGGCTTCGTGCGCGGCGTAGAACGCCGCGGCGCGTGGCAGGCGCCGGCAAACCTCCGACGCTGCTACGCGTCCTCGTGCGTGCGGCCCCGATGGAAGAGCGCGGCGAGGATCGCTACAGCGCATAACGCGACCACATAGATAACTGGCGCGCGCACAGTCACTGCGCTCGCGAGGGCAATCAGGATCGGCGTAAGGCCGCCGAAAATTGCATATGCGACGTTGTACGAGAACGAGATGCCGGAGAACCGGATCGCCGGGGGAAACGCGCGCACCATCATCAGCGGGATTGCGCCGATCATGCCCACTGCGAAGCCCGTCGCCGTGTACGAAAAAAGCCACGCGCCCAGCGGCGCGCCCGCTGACAGCTGGCAATAGAACCAGGTGAAGCTTGCTGCTAGTAGCATGGCGCCGCATGAAAGCACGATGCGCGGACCCATCCGATCGGAAAGCGCACCGGCGACGACGCAGCCGATCGTCAGCGCGACAGTGGCTATGCTGTTCCCAACGAGAGTGTCGGCGGCGGGCAGATGGAAGTTCTTTTGCATCAGCGCGGGCATCATCAGCACGATCACAATAATGACCGCTGACAGCGCCCATGTGAGGGTCATCGAGAGTGCGACGCCACGCCAGTGCGAACGCAACACAGTCCTTAGCGGCAATTCCGAAGCGAGTGCGCGATTCGCCTGCAATTCGCGAAAGACGGGCGTTTCCTCGAGCCAGCGTCGCAGGAACATCGCCGCGATGCCGAACACGCCGCCCGCCAGAAACGGCAGCCGCCATGCGTAAGTGAGGATCTCGTTGCGGGTGAACGCAGTGTTGATCCCGGTGGCGATTAGCGAGCCGAGCAGAATCCCTGCGGTGAGGCCACCCGTAAGCGTGCCGCATGCGAAGCCGACGTGACGGCGCGGCACGTGCTCGGCGACGAACACCCAGGCACCAGGCACTTCGCCGCCGACTGCGGCACCCTGCAGCACGCGCATCGCGAGCAGCAGCAGCGGTGCTGCGAAGCCAATCCGCGCGTACGGTGGCAGCATCCCGATCAGGAGTGTGGGAACCGACATCAGCAGCACGCTCAGCGTAAACATTTTCTTACGGCCCAGTACGTCGCCGAAATGCGCCATCACGACGCCGCCGACCGGCCGAATGAAATATCCGATCGCAAAAATGCCAAAGGTTTGCAACTGACGCAGCCATTCCGGGCTGCTGGGCGGAAAAAAAAGGGTGCCGATCACCGACGTAAAGAATACGAATATCACGAAATCGTAAAACTCAAGCATGCCGCCGAGCGCGGCAAGTGCGAGCGTGCGGTAGTCACGGTGGCCAAGTGGACGCGATCGTTGCGACTGAGGAAGCGGCGTGTCGATCGGCAGCGCTTGATGAGGCGGCGTGTGCATAAAAATATCCGTTTTGGTCCGTATAGGGATAGCGCATCGTAAGAAGCGGAAATTGCTGACGCCTGACTTACCGCGCCAGCTTGATGGTCCGCCCCGGCCAGAGACGCTGCCGCACGGCGACGCAAGCGGCACTGATGCAGGCGTCTACTCGCTCGTTGCCGCGCGTTTGCAGGTCGCACGTTCCAACAGGTGACCGATTTTCGTCAGCTAGCGCCGTCGCTTCCCGATACGGTTACCGCCTGCATTTCTCGGTAGCGCGGATTGCAATTACGCCGAGGAAAACTCAGCATCACTGCAATGGCTGCCCCATCTGCGAAGTTTTGAACGGTACGTAGTTGTACTGACCCCCGCCTTGTACGATCAGAAAGAGACACGCGTTTCCGCTTGTACCGGAAACAAAATGCGGCTGTCGCGCGTGCGCGCGACACGTTTCGCCAGGCATCAGCACGTTCGTGGCGTCAGGATTGCGCGTGATAACCCGCATCGGGCCGTCGATGCAGAAAAATGTATCTGCGACATGGTCGTGGCTATGCCATGGCACGCAGCGCTTTTCGCCGAGACCGAGGATCAGCACGCGCAGCGCGTCTGCGCGCGCAAGCACGTCGACCCGCGTGTAGCCGGCGCGATAGGCGTCGAGATCGTCGTCGACGACGCCGTCGAAAGCGTTGTCGCGTGGTGCGGGCTCGTCGCGCAAAAACGGCTCACGGTCCATATGCGCGACGCTCGCCTCGGACAAGTCCCACGGCGCGCCGGCTCTGATCAGCACAAACCGTACGTCGCAGTGGGGCGCCGCCAGTCGATAGGTCAGATTCGGTGGAAACGTGTATAGCTCGCCTGGTACAAGATCAGCTGCGTACATCGGCTTATCGATGTCGATGCGTAGCCGTCCGTGCAGACACATGACGATCACGCTCGCGGCCGAGTGGCTGCGCCACGACGTTGCCTGCGAGCGCGGTAGCACCGCTGTGCCGATCGCAAGTCCGGGCACCGAATCGAGCGCCGTTTCGACTGCAGGGAAGAAATCTGCCAATTGCGCTGTCATGGACTTCCTCTGGTTGAGTATTTTTTTTGCTGTACGTATGATGACTCGCACGCACCGGGCGCATGCTGCAGCCCAGCGGGGCATGAAGCCCGATCGTAGCTGAGCGCTCGCGCGGTGAGTGGCTTCTGCCAGCCGCCTGTTTGGAACGTGGGCGACAGGCGGAGGCAGTTGCCATGGCAGCAAGCAGTGAAACTGCTAGTTGCCAAATCCGCTAACGACTCTTAGATTAAGCTGTCGAACCTCAGACGAACACAGCTAACCGCACATCTCCCGACGGGCTTTTGTAGGTTTCTGGGCCATGGATCACATCTATACGACTGTCGCCGTCCCGCCATCGCAACGTTTTGCTTACTGGCAGGAAGTCGTTTGTCGCCATTGCATTCCCGCGGCGAGCGTGCCCCTCGACGGCAACCCGTTTGACGGCAGCCTGCGCGTGCGTGATCTAGGCACGCTGAGCATGAGCGAACTAATTGCGCCGCGTCATAGCTGGAAGCGCGAGAGCACACATATCCGCACCGGACCAAACGACAGCTACTGGGTTGGCCTGATGATGCAAGGGGAGGGAAGGCTTGAGCAGGACGGCCGCGCTGTTCTTCAGCATGAAGGCGATCTTGTGCTCTACGACGCGGCGCGGCCGTTCCAATTCGAGCTAGCAGCGGGCGCGCTCTGCATCGTCGAAGTGCCGCGCAAGGTGCTGAACTACCGTTTTCCGCTCGCGGAAGCGTTTACCGCAACGCGGATCGGCGCAGGTCTGCCGACCGGCGATTTGCTAACGCGGATGATTCGCGAGGCGAACGCGCTAAAGCTGTCGGAGAATCAGGCAAGCACCGCCTCGCTAGTGGCGAGCGCGATCGTTGATATGCTGGCGGCGACCCTCGAATGGCAGGCGGGGCGACCCGGTCATGTCTCCGCACATGAGGCGCTGGTTGCGCGCACTAAGGCGTATATCGATCGCAATCTCGACGTGCCGACACTAGATGTCGAACAGATAGCCGCGGCGCAGGGGGTATCGAGTCGGACGCTCACGCGCGCGTTCGCACAGCAAGGTGCGACGCCGATGAGTTGGCTTTGGAAGCGCCGCATCGAGGCGAGCTATTGCGCCCTAAAGGAAGCCAGTGTACGCAACGTTACTGAAGCGGCCCTTCGCTTCGGTTTTTCCGACCTTTCGCATTTCAGTCGCGCCTTCAAGAAACAGTACGGTGTTTCGCCGCTTGCTGTGAAAAAAGAGAGCGACTCTCCGAAACATTCGTCGAAAACTGCTTCGAGCAGCCGGTGAGCGAGTCCCGCCTCTCACGCGCGCCTGATGAGCGAGCACAGCAGGCTTTATCGCGGGAATGACGTTGCGAAATGTGATCAATCGGCCACCATTGGCCGACAGACGCGCCTGCCGGATCTCCAATAAGAGAGTCGACAAATGGAAATCCATTGCGTCACATGCGGGCACTCAACGGCAACTGGCGTGACGGCGAGACTGCGTCGATTGACAAGACCGCGTCAAAAACCAGAAACTCCAATCTCGCCGGGCGCTCCCCGATTGTCGAGCCTACAGCGCTCTCTCAGCCTCGCGGGCGACGAAGTGAGGCGACTGTGCCATCAAATGCCGCCGGCATAGTCAACATGTCGTCTTGCACGGCGACGACACATTTGCGCCGCCGAGTACTCTACTCGGCGAACAAAGGCGCGAACCGAGATACCTTTGGCCAACGGCGACCGAAGTCTCGTAATGTAGAGGCGCTACCTAGCCTGGTCTCGCTTCTGAGAAGCTTGGTTTGCATCTGCGGAGAGTCTATTCTGCTTCGATGGCGCCGAGCTCCGGAAGTATTTGGCGACGAGACCGGTGGAGCGCACCGTCAAAACACGCTCCTATACCGGAACTTCTCGGATTCCATATTTCACGTCGGAGGACGGCTTGTTGCTGAAACGACCAATCCGGCGTCTTGAAAACGTCTTCTCAAGCATACGTTACACTCAGTCCGCGCCCACGCATCGCTCTGCGTATCGGGCCGCGAAGGCACGCGTCGCGTTAGCCAAATCCGCAGCGCGCGCCCGCCGTCTGGCGTCTAGGTGCGATGTTCCCTTCGACACGGCGAGTTCAAGGTCGATCGCGGCATCCTGAAGGTCCGCGTCCAATGCTCCGCGCCGGAACAGTGTGTCGAGAGTAATCGCACCGGAAAGAACTCGCGAAACTTCGGGGTTGCGGCCGGCTGCCTGTTCGTCAAGTGAGTAGGCGGCATCTAGAAGCCCTGTGTAGATTCGGTCGCATTTTCCCATCAGGAGCTCCGTCTGAGCGATACAAGGGCACGACCTGTCGATAGGGTCGCGCGAGATGAACGCACCGAAAGTGACGCGCCAACGCGTCAACGCTGGATCACGCACGCTTCGGTGCAATTGGGCATGCCGTGGTAGTAGATAAAACGGTGAATCTCAGGTGCCAGCCGGCCGCTTGCGATCAGAGTCGGTCAACCGGCTCAATAATCCAACGAGACTAGCGCACTTCTTGAGGGCAGATCGGATAAATCTGTTCTGCTTAGCAAGCGGTGCGACAGGCCCGAGGGGGCAACTATCAAACTTAATATTTTGGCAGCGGTATTTATGATGCCCATGTTGCTCGACGCAGGCAAGCGTTTCTTGTCGATCGTATGTTCGCTCGGCTTATCAGGGCTCGTCGATGGACGCTGTTTGACCGGTGCGTAATCTGGAATTAAAGGCGAAAGCGCCAGCGTCGGTGATCCGCATTTCGATTGATAAGGGGGAAGGCTCGGAGATAGGGGATCTACCGGTATGGTCCATGTGGCGAAAGACACAGTCTTACTGAGGGGGAGATTTGACTGGGAGGAGTTTGCGATCCATGCAGGTAATCTGGGGTTGCGCCAACACGGTACGAGTCTCGGGTTGGCATGTCGGCCGATGCGTGGTCGTGATCTCCGTAATGAGCGGCGCGCAGCTGGCAGAAGGTCATTCTTTTGCCTCCGGTCCGAGCGAATCTTGTTAGCGGAAAATCATTCATCGACCTCTAGTACGAACCGGAAGGCCAAAGCAACGCTTGGCGTTTTGGCACTACGCCATCAAATTTCGACTCCGCCCCCAGCTATTCATTTCGTATCAGCTGACGCTCGCGCTTTAAGCGATCGAGGCAGCGCCTCCCCATGCTTGCGGAATAAGCGAGCCAAATATGACGGCGAGTCGAGACCTACCGCCGCCGCGGCCTTGACGACAGACATACCGGGAGATTGCAACAGCAGCGATGCATGGCGTACTCGCTGCCGCGATTGGTACTCGACGATGGATTCGCCGGTGACCTCACGAAACATTCGCGTCAGCGCGCGCTGGGACAGACCAAACTCATGAGATATGCGTTCAAGCCCGATCGCTTGATCTAGCGTCGAGTCAAGAAAGGACTGAATATCCATGACGCGTTCGCGGCGAGCTTCGGCACGTGTCAACGATAGGACATCGGAAATCAGCCCTGCTTCAATGCACGTGGCGGCTAGCGTCCTCGCGGTTAGTTCCCGGCGGAAAGCGGCAAGTTCCGGGACGTTGCGCGGTTCTGCGCCGCTGGCAAGACGTACTGCGTTGAGCAGCGCCAGGGGCGCTGCGCAGACGCCTATCTTCGCGCATGACAGGCTTTTACGCGCCTTGCGCTCGCAGTACGCGACGAAATCGCTTGCCACATAGACGGCGACGTGTTCCTGCTGTGCTCGGAAGCCATGTGTGTCGTGCAGGAGCTTTGGCGGCACGACGACGAACGACATCGGCGCCACGCGCAAGGGCGACACATTCGATTCGACGTTCAGGACCAGCTGGCCCGTGCGTGGCACCAAAAACATGTACTCGTCATGTTGATGCGGTTGCGTACGGTAATTGCCGACCGAAACTAGCCGGACATCTGCAACGCGATCGTCGAGCAGATGAGTCTTGGCGGTTGGATAGTGTTTCATGTATCACCCTCGGGCGCCATGTGCAATAGCTTCGCGGACGGGGATCGCCAGGCTGAGCCCGTAACGCGCTGCATCAAGCTGAGTATAGCGTTTAGAGGTTTTGTGCGTGAGGCTAGACGCGCACGCGGCAGCGGCCGCTCCGCCCGCGATAAGGGAAAACACGGGGCTGCACGGTTCACCGGACCATGGGGTAGGCGCGCAAGTGGCCGGATCGTGCGCATGACGTGGCCCGACAAGCGGCGAAATTTCGCCCTGGAATCGGCATGCTGGCTTCACCTAAACGTTGGAGCCTTTCATGTCGGATGAAAATCAATCGCTTATATTCGATTCGCGGCACATCGCGCTCGCGCTGCGCGCGCAGGGGCGCCTGCATTTCGTGCGGGTCTTTTCCGCCGGGGCCGGAGGCGGGAACCCCGCGCCAATCGTCTTGGACGCGGATGTCCTGTCCGCTGAAGAGATGAAGGCGATTGCCGCAAACTACGGCCACGAAACAGCTTTCGTGTGCGCGCCGCGCGATGAAGGCAACGCGTATTCCCTGCGGTTCTTCGTCCCTCGTCACGAAATGGAAATGTGTGGCCATGCGACCCTCGGCGCTTTATGGCTTCTGCGCCAGCTTGGGCGCTGGACTTCGCGAGAGGCAAGACTCGAAACATTGAGCGGCATCGTCGAGGCGCGCTTTAATGAGGATGCCCAATCCATCCAAGTGAGTCAGCCTAAAGGCGGCGTGCAACCGATTGAGGAGGAGCGATTGCACGCCGCCATACGCGATGTGCTATGCGTCGATGCGCACGAACTCGGCCCCCTCGGCATCGTCAACGCAACGACGAGCCGGACAAAGACGCTGATTCCGCTTCGTTCTATGCAGCGACTGCAGACAATCGCGCCGCGCTTCGATAGGATGCGCGCCTTATGCGATGAGTTGGGGTCGACGGGCCTCTATCCATTCGCCGTGGAGCGTACCGGCCCCCTCGAGTTGCAAGCACGGCAGTTTCCACGTTCATCGGGTTACCCGGAAGATGCGGCGACCGGCATTGCTGCTGCAGCGACGCTATACGGCGCGCTGCACTACGGTCTGCTCCCGCAAGGCGCATCGAGCATGACCGTGCATCAAGGATACGCGATGGGAAAGCCATCCAGCATTCAAGTGGTCATGCGAGACCCCAACAATGCGGACGCTGGCTGCTGGATCAGCGGCGCAGTCGAAAGTACGGTGCTGGAGCCGCTGCAATGAAGTTCTTTACCAACGATCAAATATCCGAAGTCCTTGACATACACCTCGCATCGCAAGCCATCCGCGCCGCGTACCTCGACCTTCAAAGCGGAGAGGCAGCGGTTCAGCCACGCGCACGCATCGGCTTGAGCGAAGCAAAGTTCAGCGCTATGAGCGCCATGCTGGGTAACAACAACGTCGCAGCGATCAAGATGTACACAACGCTTTCTGGCCAATTCCGTTTTTACATCGCGCTGTTCTCGCTGTTGGATGGTGCACCCCGCGCAATGCTAGAAGGTGATGCGATCACAGGCGTGCGCACGGCCGCGACTACAGCCCTTGCGGCGTTCCATCTTGCGCGTCCAGCGAGTCGAAGCCTCGGACTTTTTGGCAGCGGAGTACAGGCACGGGCCCATGCAGACGCTTTAGCGAGTCGACCGGGTTTGTGCGAAATCTTCATAAATAGTCGTGACGATGCAAGCGCGAAAGCGCTTGCCCACGACCTCAGGCGTCGATTCGGGCTGGCAGTGTCGGTTGTAGACCAGAAAAGTGCGCCTCCGCCGACATCGTCGTCCTGGCGACGCGGTCATCGGAACCCCTGCTACGCGGCGGTTGGTTAAGCCCGGGCGCATTTGTCGCGAGCATCGGCGCAACGCGCCCCGATCAACGGGAGCTTGACGACACTTCGTTGCTCGCGGCATCGCGCATCGTCGTGGACTGGGCACAACAGACGCCTTTTGAAACAGGCGATCTTGTGCTTCCATCGCGTGAGCTTTTGCACAGCAGGGCAGTGATAGACCTTTCGTCCGCCATTGGCGCGGATGAGCGCCGTACGCACGACGCGACAGACATCGTGATCTATAAAGCCGTTGGGATCGCCCTGCAGGACGCGGCAGTCGCGTATATGGCATACACGCAACTCAGCTAGTGACAGTTTCCCGCCGCCGTTACCTGTCAGGAACTTCATTGCACCGCTTGCTTTCTGTTCGCTCGTCATCGGCGTGAAGAAGATAGGCGATGTCCGTGCCGTGGGTCGCATCGGGTTCAGGACGTTGGCGTGGTTCGTCTTCGCATCTTTCGTTTCGGCCTACTTCTCGCTCCTCGCCGAGATGTTTCTACGCCTGGCGTCTTGATCGGGCGCAAGGTGTTTTCGCTTGTGCGTCTTATGCGCGTGCAGATGTTGATCGGCTTCAGTACCGCCAGTAGTGAGGCAGTTTATCCGAAGACGCTGGAACAGCTAGTACGTTTCGGTGTCCCCGAGCGGATTGCGAGCTTCGTCTTGCCCATCGGTTATTCGTCCAATCGCGACGGCACGATGATGTGTTGCACGTTTGCCACACTATTCATCGCGCAGGCGTATGGCGTGCATCTAACGTTTATGCAGCAGTTATCGATGCTTGCGATCTTGATGCTTACGAGCAAAGGCATGGCCGGAGTGCCGCGCGCGTCGCTGGTGGTTATTGCCGCGACGCTCACGCAGTTCAATATCCCCGAAGCCGGGCTCCTTCTCATTATTGGTGTCGACCATTTTCTCGACATGGGACGTACAGCAACCAATGTCCTCGGAAATGCGGTTGCCTCTGCCGCCGTCGCCACGTGGGAAAGCGAGCTTGCGCCGACAGTGTCGACTGTTCAGTCAGTCGATGACGGGGGTAAGGGCCAAACGGGTGAGCTCCGTGCAGGTGACGATCTGACGATTCGCAACGTCTAAAGTGCGGGTGGCGCGAGATTCACGCGAGGCCGGGGGCGGTTTTGAACTCAAACCCAATGGGAGTGGAACCTGGGTGGACCGGACCCCCGTGACCGCGCGGGGATCAGGGGCGAAAATGAGACCGCGCCACTTTTTCTCGGAGCGTCGCAGAGTCGACGCAAACTCCGCTCATAGCATAGGGATTCCACTTAGTGAGAAAGCTATACATTTGCTATAATGTATACATTCATACGATCGCACCGACTGGAGGTGGATGTGGCAGGAGCCGTAAACAATTCGCTGAGAAGCCGTCGGTGGTTCAACGATCCGACGGATCCGGGCATGACCGCTTTGTACCTCGAGCGGTACATGAACTACGGCATCACGCGTGAAGAGCTCCAGTCGGGCAAGCCAATCATCGGCATTGCGCAGACCGGGTCTGACTTGTCACCGTGTAACCGTCACCACTTGGCGCTCGCTGAACGAGTTCGCGACGGCATTCGGGATGCGGGCGGAATCCCACTCGAGTTTCCTGTTCATCCAATCCAAGAGACGGGAAAGCGGCCGACTGCGGCGCTGGATAGAAATCTCGCTTATCTTGGGCTTGTCGAGGTGCTGCATGGATATCCGATCGACGGTGTCGTGCTAACTACCGGTTGCGACAAAACAACCCCCGCGTGCCTTATGGCCGCCGCGACAGTCAACATTCCTTCAATCGTGCTGTCAGGCGGGCCAATGCTTGACGGGTGGCACAACGGCAAGCTGGCAGGCTCGGGTACCGTGATCTGGGCTGCACGCAAAAAACTGGCTGGCGGCGAGATCGACTACGACGACTTCATGGACATGGTTGCGTCATCGGCGCCTTCTGTGGGCCATTGCAACACGATGGGAACCGCATTATCGATGAACTCGCTTGCCGAGGCCGTAGGTATGTCGTTGCCGGGCTGCGCCGCTATCCCAGGTCCCTACAGGGAGCGCGGATGGATGGCGTTCGCAACGGGCAAACGTATTGTTGAGATGGTCGCAGAAAACCTCCGGCCGTCCGACATTCTTACCCGGCCAGCATTCGAAAACGCGGTGATAGCGGCGACGGCGCTAGGGGCGTCGTCAAACTGCCCGATTCACATGATTGCAATCGCCCGGCACATGGGCGTCGACCATTCTCTTGCGGATTGGCAGCGCTTGGGTACGGACGTTCCCCTGCTGGTCGATTGTCAGCCGGCCGGCCGTTTCCTTGGTGAGTCGTTCCATCGAGCGGGCGGAGTTCCAGCGGTGATGAAGGAGCTTTTGTCAGCCGGGAAGATTGATGGCCGAGTCATGACGGTGACCGGCAAGACGGTGGCAGAAAACCTGTCGGAGGTGCCGACACCCGATCGAGCAGTAATACGCGCCTACGCTGAACCGATCAAAGAAGCGGCTGGGTACGTAGTGCTAGAAGGGAACATCTTCGAGAGTGCGATCATGAAAACGAGCGTCATCGATGAGAAGTTCCGTAGCCGCTTCCTTTCTGATCCTGCAAAGTCAGACTCGTTCGAAGTGCGGGCGGTGGTGTTCGAAGGCCCGGAGGATTATCACGCTCGTATTGACGATCCGACACTTGGGGTAGATGAGCGTTCCATCCTCGTAATTCGGAATTGTGGCCCGGTGGGCTATCCCGGCGGGGCTGAGGTCGTGAACATGCAGCCGCCTGCTGCTCTCATCAAAGCCGGAATCGATACGCTTCCTACGCTTGGCGACGGCCGCCAAAGTGGAACTTCGGCTAGTCCTTCCATTCTCAACGTATCACCTGAGGCGGCGGTGGGCGGAGGCATTGCGTTACTTCGCACCGGCGATCTGCTGCGAATAGACCTAGCAAAAAGACGGGTCGACCTTCTTATTGAGGAACGTGAAATGCAGCAGCGCCGGGCCGCGTGGCGCGCGCCTGTGCTGGAGAATAAGACGCCTTGGGAAGAGATCTACCGTGGCTCCGTTGGCCAACAAAGCCATGGCGCGTGCCTTGAGCCGGCCACACAGTTCCTCAATATCCTCGAGACGCGGGGTGAGTCTAGGCATAACCACTAGTGCACCTTATCTCGACATTGTATACATTCTTAATGCATGTAAAAGGAGTCAAGTATGACTGCGGTCGCAGCAGAACTGAAAAGCGCAATTGAAAGCGAAGTGGAAGTCGCTAAGAAACGCTACGCAGCACACAACCCTCGTAGCGCCGCGTTGTACGCTAAGGCTAAAGAGCACATGCCCGGTGGCAACACGAGAACAGCGCTCCACTTTGAGCCGTTTCCACTCTACGTGGAGCGAAGCGAAGGCGCGAGGATTCGCTCAGTTGATGGGCAGGAGTATTTGGACTTACTCGGGGAGTTCACTGCTGGACTATATGGTCACCGAAACCCGACGATCACCGCAGCGATCTTGAAGGCGGCCGAAGCGGGTGCCTCTAATGGTGCGCCTGGTGAAAATGAGATCAAGCTCGCTGAACTTATTTGTGATCGATTTCCGTCTATCGAACGCGTTCGCTTCTGCAACTCCGGAACCGAAGCAAATCTGTTTGCGTTGACTCTTGCACGTATTGTTACCGGCCGTAGCAAATTCATCGTAATTGACGGTGGTTATCACGGCGGAGTTCTCTCGTTTCAGGGAGCTGGGACGATCATGAACGTTCCAATGGACTTCAGGCTCATCCGATACAACGACTGTGAATCCGCCGAGAGAGCTATCGCGGAGGCAGGCTCCGAACTGGCGGCCGTCATCGTAGAACCGATGATGAGTAACGGCGGGTCGATCCCCGCGAGCCGCGAGTTCCTTGAAACGCTACGTAGATGCACCCGTGAGCAAGGCGCGCTGCTCATCTTCGACGAAATCGTCACCTCACGAATGGGGCGTGGAGGATTGCAGCAGTACCATGGCATCACGCCTGACCTCACGACACTTGGCAAATACCTGGGCGGGGGCTTTTCTTTCGGTGCGTTCGGCGGTTCTGCCGCGCTGATGGAGCGCTTTGATCCCTCCCGCGCTGGAGCGTTGGTGCATTCCGGAACCTTTAACAACAACGTTTTTACGACAGCGGCCGGGGTCGCCGGTCTTCGCGATGTATTCACCCGTGAGCGTTCGGAACGACTGTTCCAAGACGGTGAGACCCTGCGCCGACGACTTCAGTCGCTTACTGCTCAGTGCGCCGGTGTGACGCTCACAGGAATCGGATCGGTGATGAAAATTCACTTCGGGAGCAAGGGTACAATCACATGCCCACAAGATGTTCCGGCCGTGTCTAAAGAAATTGTTGAGCTGTTTTTCTTTGATCTCCTTGAACAGGGGATTTACCCCGCTCGCCGCGGTCAGATGACGCTGAGTTTGCCAATGACGTTCACTGATTTTGACATCATTGCAGATGCCGTCGAGCGATTCGTCGCAGATCGCCGCGAGCTTCTCGAAGCTTCCGTTCGTAGTTAGCCATCGGACCCTATATGACGCTTGACCGCCAGTTCAAACAGAGGAACCTGCCCGAGCAGGTCGCCGACTACATCGTCGCAGGAATTGCCAAGGGCGAGCTGCGTGCTGGTCAACGTCTTATTGAGGTCGATCTTTGTGACAAGCTCGGAGTGAGTCGAATACCGCTACGCGAAGCGTTACGGATTTTGCAGGCGCAAGGGGTCGTAAGAACCATCCCCAACCGCGGGAGCTTCGTGAATCAACTGAGTGCGGAAGAGACGGCGGAGATCCTTGAGATCCGTCTCAGTATCGAGCGTACCGCCTTGCGGCGGCTACTTAAACGCGTTCCAACCGAGCCCGCAATTGTAATGGAGCTCCAGGGGCGCCTCGAGGATCTTCGCCGGGCAGCGCGGGTACGCGATCAACTAACTTATTGCCAGGCGGATTTGGCGTTTCACCAATGCATCGTGGATCTCTCCGGCAGTCCACTTTTGCAGGCAACTTGGAACTCCCTGGCTCGGGGCGTGCTGTTCTTTCTGATGCAAGAACGTGAAGTGAAATTCGATTACCGCGAGCAGCTCAGAGATCACCAACGTTTGGTCGATCTGATTCAAGCTGTCGACGGAGCGGAACTTGAAAGTGAAATTGGAAGCCACATTCGGAAGAATCTCGAGCGCTTCCCCACCAGAATGCTAGATCCGAATTCGGCAGACTAGATCGCTGCGCCGCGTTGGGCGGCACCTTGATCTCCTTTCGGACGACTGATAAATGCACAACCTCTGACATTTGTGAAACATGGATACGATCAAAGCTATCACGTTTGATTACTTCGGCACCTTGGTTGACGTGGACAAAGGGGGCACCGCCGGGATTGCGGCCGTGCTTGCTTTGCTGGGCATTAGCACGAAAGCCAAGCCAAGTGAGTTGTATCTGGATTGGGACATCCGAACAGTGCGGTTGTACCGTGGCTCCGCTTATCGCCCTTACCGCGAGGTCGCGACGGAAGCGTTGCGAGACTGCATCGAAAACGTCGCACCGGGCGCATGGAGCCGACACAATGTAGACGAAGTGGCGGAATCGTTCTTGACACATCTGATGGAGTCATCGACGCCGCATCCAGACGCGGTTGAATTCCTGGAGTGGGCAAAACCCCGCTTCCCTTTGATGCCGATCACGAACATGGACACCGACCTGTGGAAGCGGTCGTGCCTTACTTCATATTTCTCGCAGGTCACCACTGCAGAGATGGCGAAAGCTTATAAGCCGTCATACCGCATCTTCGATTTTGCTCTCGATAAGCTAAACGTTGCCCCGCAAAACGTACTGCATTGCTCGTTGTCGCGTTGGGCAGACATCGACGGCGCGAAGCCGTTGGGCATGAATGTGGCCTGGATTAATCGCTGGGGCGCGGAACTCGGGACTTGGCAGCCCCGACCCGATTTTCAGTTCAGCACCCTTATCCCGGTGATCGACTTGTTGAGAAACTGATAGACCTAACGTGGAGAGGGGTTCAAATGCAAAAACTTAAGTTCGTAGTACTGATCGCATCGGTCTTTGCCGGTCAACAAAGCGCCTTTGCCGATCAAACGGTGAAGATCGGGTACATCGGGCCCCTTACGGGACCGCAAGCACAGAGCGGAAAGGATACCGAGCGTGGCGTGCGATTGGCCGTTGATGAGCTAAATGATGGCCACATAAAAATCGCGGGCACGCCGGTCAGATTTGAACTTGTCTCCGCCGACGACCAAGGCGATCCGAAGACAGGGGTTACGGCAGCCCAAAAGCTTGTGGATGACGGTGTCACCTATGTGATCGGGCATTTTAATTCTGGTGTAAACATCCCCGCCGCGAAGGTCTATAACGACGCTCGCGTCGTTAACATCACTCCAGCTGCTTCGAACCCCGACCTTACTAAGCTTGGTTATCCATATATCTTCCGGCTGTCGGCGAACGATAATGTGATGGGAGCACGCGTCGCCGACTACGCTGCAAAGACTTTGAAGCTCAGCCGCGTCGCGGTCGTGGACGATCGGGCGGCTTACGGCGCGGGCGTTGCTGACGTTTTCGTGCAGTCGGCAAAGGGGGACGGGATGCAAGTGCTTTCACGCGAGTATGGCACCGTTAATACGACTGATTTCAAGGCCATTCTTACTAAGATTAAGGCACAAAAGCCGCAGGCTGTTTTCTATGGCGGGTATTACGCGCAAGCGGCTGTACTCGGCCGGCAGATGAAAGAACTCGGGATGGATGCTGTCTTGCTCGGAGGGGATGGCATCTGTTCGCCGCAGTTAGGCATTCTCTCTAACGGTACGCTGGACAAGCGGGCGTATTGCGCTCAAGGCGGTGCTCCGCTGGACACGCTCGCAGGTGGCAAGGACTTCCGTACGAAATTCAAATCGAAGTTCGGTGTTGACGTAGATGTTTATG
Organism: Caballeronia sp. NCF2; assembly: GCF_023631205.1. NCBI lineage: Bacteria > Pseudomonadati > Pseudomonadota > Betaproteobacteria > Burkholderiales > Burkholderiaceae > Caballeronia > Caballeronia sp. NCF2. Next base: position 116,655 of record NZ_JALQDN010000087.1, read on the forward strand.
CGCCGGCTTACTATGCGGCAACATTGGTGGCGGCTCAGGGCATGCAGAAAGCGAACTCTGTTGATCCTCAAGCGGTCGCCAAGACGCTCGCGTCCCAGTCTTTCGCATCACTGCTCGGCCCCGTTCGCTTCGACAAGCAGGGCGAGTGGATTGACGCTCCGGTGACCATCTATACCTTGCAAGGTACGTCACTTGAATCGGTGACTCAAAAATAGCGAAGGCAGCAGCGCCTGCACCATCCTCGTGGCGTAGGACGTTCAGGGGGAGCCGACCCGTTGTTGCCACGGCTCCCCTTTTTTTCTTTTGCCGCGGCGTCAGTCCGGTCGCTTTCTCGTTGGTCCTCTCTGGAAGATCGCCTGCGCGACCCGTCGCATGCCGCCGGAAGTCGTCGCACGCGGCCCGACTCTTTCATTACCAACATCCGGGCCAATCTCATCTCAGGAGAACGTATGTCTCTGATTCAATACATAACCCGCATCAACTTCGACTTTGGCGCCATCGAGTTGCTTCACAGCGAATGCGAGCGCATTGGCATAAAGAAGCCCTTAATTGTTACGGATAAGGGTGTCGTCGCCGCTGGGTTGGTTGAAAAGGCGCTGATCGCCCTGCGCTCCATTAAGGCAGTTATCTTCGACGAGACGCCGCCCAACCCGACGGAGTCCTCCGTCCGGTCGGCCGTCGCCACATATAAAAGCCACCAGTGCGATGGCATCGTTGCCGTAGGTGGAGGCAGTTCAATTGACCTTGCGAAAGGCGTAGCGGTCTGTGCAACTCACGACGGTCCTTTGCAACAATTTGCGGTAATCGAGGGCGGTCTTCAGAGAATCACGGCTGCAACTGCGCCCGTCATCGCGATCCCGACGACGGCGGGTACAGGGAGCGAAGTCGGAAGAGGCGCTATCTTAATTTTGGATGATGGCCGCAAAGTCGGAATTATCTCGCCCTTCGTCGTGCCGCAATCTGCCATCTGCGACCCGCAACTGACGGTCGGGTTGCCACCGCTTCTTACCGCGGCAACCGGAATGGATGCGATTGCACACTGCATCGAGACGTTCCTGTCGCCCGCCTTCAATCCGCCAGCGGACGGCATATCGCTTGATGGCCTACGGCGTGCCTGGAAGTTTATCGTAGTTGCAACACGCAACGGTGCTGACGTTGATGCCCGATTGAACATGATGAGCGCTTCTTTGCAAGGTGCGTTGGCTTTCCAGAAGGGACTTGGATGCGTGCACAGCTTGAGTCACTCGCTCGGCGGTATCAATCCAAAGCTTCATCACGGGACGCTTAATGCGATCTTTCTACCCGCAGTGATCAAGTTTAACCGCGCCGCGCCTTCGGTGCTCGCTGAGCAGAAAATTGCACGAATCGCCGCCGCTATGGACCTTCAGTCGACCGCCCACGTGGAGCAAGCTCTGAAAGAGATGACTGAGCGACTTGGTCTGCCGACGAAGCTTTCATCGCTTGGCGTCACGCATGACCAGTTTCCAAAAATCGTTAAAGGTGCCGTTGCTGATCACAGTCACAAAACTAACCCGATAGACGCTTCATCGAAAGACTATCAAGACATGCTTGAGGCATCATTCTAAGGAAGCGCAATGAGTAACTCTCAATCACCCGTTCGAACGGCAATCGTGACCGGTGCTGGCAGCGGTATTGGTCGTGCTGCTGCTATCGCTCTGCTGGAAGACGGCTGGAACGTCGCTTTACTCGGCCGTCGTGAAGCGCCCCTCAAGGAACTTGCGCGCCGCGCAGAGTTTGCCGGGACCGCGAAAGTGGAGATCTGCGATGTGTCGGATCCAGTGGCTGTTGCCAGTGCGTTCAACAACACCGTTGCACGCTTTGGCCGACTTGATTTTCTCTTCAATAATGCCGGCGTCGGGAATCCTCCTGGCCCCTTCGAAGATTGGACGCCTGAGCAGTGGCGATCGGTTCTGGAGGTTAATGTGGACGGGATGTTCTTCTGTCTGCAGCAGGCTTTTCGCATCATGCGATCGCAAAACCCGATGGGCGGAAGAATCCTCAACAACGGTTCTATATCGGCGAGCTCCCCCCGTCCCAACTCCATTGCGTACACTGCCGCCAAGCACGCTGTGAAAGGAATGACTAAGTCAGCGTCGCTTGACGGCCGGAAATATGACATCGCGGTCGGACAGATCGATGTGGGTAACGCGCAGAGCGCCCTGGCGTCAAGGATGGCGGAAGGCGTGCCACAAGCAAACGGCGAGATTGAGGCTGAGCCGCTTATTGATGTTGCTCTGGTCGGCCGTTCTGTCCTCCACATGGCAAACCTGCCTCTTGAAGCGAACGTGCTGTTTCATACCATCATGGCTACGAAGATGCCATTCGTTGGCCGAGGTTGACAAAGTCGACGAAGTAGCGACTCGGGCGCTCTCCCAGCCCCGGCTGCAAGCGGGGCCGCATAAGCAAGGAAAATTGCAGCGCTGACAAATGGCGCCGCGCTCACCACCTGGAATTTCAGCAATGGATGTCTTGATACAGCAACTCCTGAATGGATTAGTGCTCGGTAGCGTGTATGCGATCATCGCACTAGGCTACACGATGGTGTACGGGATTCTCGGGATCATCAATTTTGCGCACGGCGACGTGCTGATGGTAGGCGCGATGGTCGCGCTCTCCGCCATCGGCGTCATGCAGAATCACGCGCCCGGCTTGCCCGGACCGATCATGCTGACGATCGCGCTCGTTATCGCCGCGATCGTCTGCGCAATCGTCGGTTACACCATCGAACGCGTCGCGTACCGGCCGCTGCGCAAGGCGCCGCGTCTTGCGCCGCTGATCACCGCGATCGGCATATCGATCCTCTTGCAGACCATCGCGATGGTGATCTGGGGCCGCAATCCGCTCGCCTTCCCGCAGCTTCTGCCGACCGATCCGATCAACGTGATCGCCGCCGACGAA
>NZ_JALQDN010000088.1:0-15787 GCF_023631205.1 Caballeronia sp. NCF2
CCTCGCATCGAGTGCCACACAGAACACTTTAGTACGTGGTCGGCATCATTCAATGAATTTTTAACTCAGGACACTAGCATCGGGTATGACGTCGTGCCGGCAAGCAGTGCCTCGGAGGCGGTGGAAATCCTCCGGGAGCGCCGAGATATTGACGTTGTCGTCAGCGATATATCGATGTCTCACGGCATGAACGGGATCGAGCTTGCAAGTCTGGTGCGTTCAGACTATCCGCAAATCAGGGTAGTCCTCACTTCAGGTTACTCGCCGCCGTGGCTTCGTGACGCGCAGAACCGGCTGAGCGACGTGCTGTTCGTACCTAAGCCCTATCGCCTAGCGGACCTCGCAAAGGCGCTGCGAGCGTAAACGGACGATCTCAGCGATGGCCGTAGGAGCAGGCCGAGGACTCCATCCATCTGGCTGACGGCGACGTTGACCCGCTCGATACCCGTGCTTTGCATCATTGGATGCCGAGGCGATGTCGCCCATGATGTCGGTCACGCGTTTGACCGAGCGCACGAGCTCATCCACCGTCTTGTCTGCGTCGAGCACGAGCGACGACCCCGCGTTCACACGTTCCACCGAGCTGCTGATCAAGTCTTGATCCCCTTCGCAGCAGTAGCGCTGCGCAACCCTCATGTACTGGGATTTTTCGCCGTTAACGGACCTATGCCACACAGCAGTCAAATGTGGAATGAAACTCTCAACGGGAAGGCTTTATGGAAATCGTTGCTTTTGGCAAGAATGATATCGAAAACGTACTGGGAAGAATGAACTCGGTGCAACTCGATGGGCTGTCGTTTGGGGCAATAGAAGTGGATTCGACGGGGAAAATCCTGAAATACAATGCCACGGAAGGTGCGATCACCGGCCGCGACCCCAAGAGTGTGGTGGGCAAAAATTTTTTTCTCGTCGTGGCTCCGTGTACTAACCGTCCGGAGTTCAGGGGCGTCTTCGACGCGGGAGTGAAAAACGGGGATCTCAACACACTGTTCGAATACGTCTTTGACCATGACATGGTCCCGACCAAGGTGAAAGTTCACATGAAGAAGGCCATCTTGGGCGATACCTACTGGATCTTCGTGAAACGGATCTGAAAGTGAATGCTTCGCCGCAGTCCCCCGCCAAAGAATGGTATGAAGCGCCCCGCGCGTTGGCGCGATTTCTCGCAGACGCAATCGCGGACGAGTTACAGATGCTCCGGCCCGGGGGCGCCGCGCTTGAAAGGCCCCCTTGGTCGCTTGATCTGGCAATCGGAGAAGACGGACTCGGCCTCGACTCAATCGAACGGCTTGCGGTAGCTTCTGTCCTATCAGAGATGCTTCAATTGCATGAGAGCGGACTTGAAGATTTGCTATTAACGCGCCGTTATTTCGGCGAATGGGTAGAGGTCGCCGCAAGAAGTTTGCGGTATCACAGTTCTCAGCTGGTTTTTCGGACCTCAGGCTCGACCGGCCAGCCCAAACCCTGTATGCACGCCCTGGCAGACCTGCAGCAGGAGGTGGAGTATCTTTTTGAGGCTCTGGCAGGAACACGACGCGTGCTCGCGGCCGTGCCAGCACATCACATCTACGGCTTTCTGTTCACCGTGCTTTTGCCGTGGCGGTTGGATGGCATCGAGGTCGTCGACGTACGGCACGTTACTCCGCCTGCATTGCCGCGCATGATGGCATCGGGCGACCTCCTAGTCAGCCATCCGGCGCACTTGGCGCTACTTACTCGTTTCACAGGCCCACTTCCTCGGGGCATATCGGCGCTGACATCGACTGCCCCATGCCCACTAGAACTCGCGCGAGCCCTCACCGCCGAAGGGGCATTCGACCGCCTGCTGGAAATCTATGGGAGCTCGGAAACGGCTGGCGTTGGCGTGCGCGAGGCTCCTGCGTCGGCTTTTCAGTTGATGCCTTTTTGGACTAGAGATGCCGCGGACGCCGCTCGACTCGTCCGCCGTGCACAAGACGGTGCTGAAAGAAGCGTGGCGCTGCAAGACCAGGTGCAATGGGTAACCGAGCGTGGCTTCACGGTTCGTGGTCGACTCGACGACGCCGTACAGGTGGCGGGCACTAACGTCTTTCCGGCGCGCGTGCGGGGTGTGCTGTTGCAGCACCCTCAGGTCAATGATGCTGCAGTCCGTTTAATGGCCCCGGGCGAGGGTGCGCGACTGAAGGCATTCATTGTTCCAGCAGCGGGTGTCGACGTTAAACGGCTTGCAAGTGAGTTGGAGCGGTGGACAGCGGCACGACTTTCCGCTCCCGAGCGACCGAAAGGTTTTACGTTTGGTGAACGACTTCCCGTCAGTGACTGCGGCAAGCTCTCGACCTGGTCCGTGTAGGCGACAATACAAAAGCACGAGGACGCGGCACCGCACCCGATAGGCGCTGCATCTCCCAAGTCTCGCAAGCCGTCAACGAACTTGAACGCCGGCAAACGTTTGGGTCGAAGCTCTCGCCGCAACTGGAATGTTCCTGCAAACGCCTCGAACGGATAACCGATAAAGAATTCCAAGCTGCTGCCGTTAAAGCTTGCGAACGACGATCCCTTCACATGAGACAAGAATAATGGCTAGCCAGTCTACTTTTACGCATACGTTCGACTCTGTGCTAATCGACGACCTCGTCGCAGCCGGTGAGCTCGGGCTTGATAAACTCGGATTCGGCGTTATCGGTTTCGATACGGCCTACGCCGTGACTCACTACAACGCTGTCGAGTCATCGAGCGCTGGACTGAGTCCAAACCGCGTTCTCGGCAGGCATCTGTTCGAAGAAGTGGCGCCGTGCATGAACAACTTCATGGTGGCGCAACGGTTCGAGGATGAGATTGAATTGGACGAAGTGCTGCCGTACGTTCTGACCCTGCGCATGAGGCCGACGCCAGTACAACTCAGACTGGTGAAGTCCAGTCGCAGCGAAACCCGTTTTCTGCTCGTTCAACGTCAGGGCGACAAGTGAACGTCATGGCCACCGTCGACGGCTCATGCGAAGCGGAGCATGAGGCGCTGCTATCGTTCATGTACATGTCGCCCATCGGCATCATTCGTAGTGGTTTGAATGGGGACGTGGACATGCTCAACCCGGTCGCCGTCCAGCTGCTTATGCCGGTTGCCGGCCGCATGGGCGTCGGTAACGTCTTCGAGAGTCTGACGAACGTCGCACCGGAGTTGCGCAACCTCGTGTCGAGCTTCTCAGCCGAGCGGGGCCGGGTTTGTGAGGGCCATCGAATCGTGATCGCGCCAAGCGCCGATCGTCCGACGGTACTGTCATGCAACATCGTCAAGGTCAACAGTAGTACCCTGATGATGACGCTCTCCGACATATCCCGTCAGGTCGAAGCTGAACGACGCGCGAGACAGCATGAATCGTGGCTCGCGGGGATCTATACGAGCGTCAACGATTTCACGTTCTTCACGCTCGACTCCGCTGGCCGTATCGACAGCTGGAACGGGTCCGTAGAGCAGTTGACAGGCTTCCGCGCCGATGAGGTGCTCGGCCATACCCTCGATCTGTTCTACGCTCCCGAAACTGTCGATCCCTATTGCAGCCCGGAGCACATTTCGCTGACGCGTGAAGAGGGTTGGCACGTCCAGGAACGCTGGTGCGAAAGCAAGCAGGGCCGCCGCTATGCCGCGCAGATCCTGATTGCCGTTTTGCGAGAAGACAATGGCGAGATCGCCGGATACTCGGTGGTTATACGCGACGTGTCTGAACGCACGATATCGACCGACGAACTTACTCGCCTGCTGACGACCGACCACTTGACCGGCGCTGTCAATCGCGCGCATTTTTTCAAGCTCGCCGAGAAGGAACTTGCCAGAACAAGGCGATTGGGCAAGCCCCTGTCTTTCGTGATGATGGATGCTGACCACTTCAAGCGAATCAACGACACCGCCGGGCATCAAACGGGAGACCTTGTTCTGACGCAGATTGTTCAAGGAGCAAAGGCGAACCTGCGGTCAATCGACGTGATGGCCCGCCTTGGGGGTGAAGAGTTTTGCTTGATGCTGCCGGGAACCTCTCGCGAAGAGGCGCTTGTCGTCGCGGAGCGTGTGCGGGCGACGATCGCGGACGCTGAGATCGACACAGGCACGTGCCGGATACGGGTGACGGTGAGCGCGGGCATTGCCTCGGTAACTGAAGCGACCTCTTGCGTGAACGACTTGCTCGCCGTAGCGGACAAAGCACTGTATGCCGCTAAAACGGCCGGTCGGAACTGCGTGAAACTTGGTTAAGGGCAAGAACTTGTCCGTCCGGTCGTCGAGGAACCTGAGAAGCTCGACGGATGAGAATGACTAAAAATCAATACAACAGCGTGGCGGTGTCACGCCCTAGACCACAAGGTAGCCTGACATCGCCCGCCCAGACAGGCGATGAAGCGCTTTGCGAGCAAGCCGTGGAACGGGCTAACGAGCCCCCAGCCGACTCCGTCTCCGCCAACGAAGCACTGATGGAGTTTTTGTATCGAGCGCCGATAGGGCTTTTACAGATCTCCCCACTCGGGATGATCGAGATGATCAACCCGATGTCGGCACGGCTGCTGATGCCACTGTCACCGAATGGCAACCTCGTCAACCTGTTCGACGTACTGGAGACTATCGCGCCGCAATTTCGGCAAATGGTCCAGGAATACAAGGCGCCTGCGGGATCAGTTTGCGATGCAGTACGCATCAAAGTTCCGCGTTCGTACAAAGCCAACCTTTCCCCGCAGGTCTTGTCGGTGAGTCTGCTCAAGCTCGACGAGAATCACCTGATGGCCATGGTGAGCGATGTAACGCTAGAGGCACAGCGTGAGCAGTCTGTACTGGATAAGAAGCTTGGCGAGGCAGCACGCCTGGACAAGCTGACCATGATGCCGAACCGCACTTCGATATGCGAGTTCATCCAGAGCAGCATGCAACATCGGGCACGGGGTCGGGATCAGCGTCACCCTTTCAGCGTCCTGTTCATCAATTGCGATCGCTTCAAGCAGATCAACGACTCCCTCGGTCACTCCGCGGGCGACGAAGTCCTGGCAGAGGTCGCCAATCGGCTAATGACGACCATGCGTCTAACCGATTCGCGGAACCGCCAACATGGCAGCGGCCTGCTGGCCGGTCGGCTCGGAGGCGACGAGTTCGTCGTGGTGGTCGGCGAGCCACGATCCGAGGCAGACGTTTTCTCGATTGCGGATCGGCTACTCGGTGAATTGGGTAAGCCATACCGGATCGGCGGCCAACAGTTGCACCTGAGCGTCAGCATCGGGATCGTCCGCGCGGCGACGTCCAGCGCGCACCCCGATGCGATACTGCAAGACGCGAGTATCGCAATGGTGGAGGCTAAACGGCGCGGCGGAGCCCGGTATGTGAGTTTCGAACCTTCCATGCATGAGCGCGCGGCGCGTCGAGCGCAGATGGAGAATGATCTGCGTCGTGCAATCGTCAACCATGAACTGTTCGTCGTTTATCAACCGGTCGTCATGCTGGGGCCGACCGTCGATCGCTGGTCTTTCCCGCCACATGCCGCTGCTGTTGAAGCATTGGTACGGTGGCGCCACCCGAGTAGGGGCGTCGTGCCGCCGGCGGAATTCATCGGCGTAGCGGAGGAATGTGGCGCCATCGGCGCGTTGGGCGAATTCGTATTGGACAACGCGTGCCGTCAGTTCGTCGCATGGAAAGAAGACCTGGGGCGGCTCGCACCCCGTCTACTAGCGGTCAACCTGTCTCGTGCCCAACTGACCGATGAAGGACTTGTCGCCTACGTTTCTCGTACGCTGCACGACAGCGGCATGGACCCTGCCGAGCTGCAACTCGAAGTAACAGAGAGCCTGGCGGCTCAGGATGAATCCGTCCAGGCCACGTTGCGAAAGCTCCAGTTGCTTGGACTGACCTTGGCGCTTGACGACTTCGGGACGGGCTATTCTTCGCTGTCGAGCCTGCACCAGCTGCCCGTGGCAACCGTCAAGATCGACCGATCGTTTGTCAGCCAGGCCGTGCAGAGCGCGCATCACCGGGTACTGATTGAAGCAACCGTCCGTGTGGCGGCCAGCCTCAACATGAACACCGTTGCTGAGGGAGTCGAAAGCGAGGCGCAGGCATCCGTAGTTCGCTCGCTTGGCTGCGCGAAAGGCCAGGGCTATTTCTTCAGCAAGCCACTTTTACCGGAGAGTCTTGTCGACTGGTTGAGGAGCAATGATAGCTGACCCGATCTCGCCCGCGCACTACGGTGACACGGTACCATTCGACCGGGCCGCGCGCCCGAAGGTGCCGTGACGCTCGTCTAGCCGTAGTCATGCTGCATGACGCGCGAGCGGAGCAAATGGGCTCGCGACACATCCGACACGTTGGCCGCTGTGCCAGCTACGCTGTGGACCAAGCCCGAATCGGCGTCCACGCCAACGTGGGCTTTCATCCCAAAGTGCCATTCGTTCCCCTTCTTCGTTTGGTGCATCGCCGGGTCACGGCTCTTCCCGGCGTTCTTGGTCGACGGTGGCGCTTCGATGATCGTGGCATCAACCAGCGTGCCTTCCTTCATCATCAGTCCACGCTCGCACAGCGAGATACCGATCTCGTCGAACAGCTTCCTTGTCAGAGCGTGCTCGATCAGCAGGCGCCGGAATTTGAGCAGCGTGGTCGCATCCGGCACGTTCTCGACTGAGCAGATTTCGGCAAGTGACAAGATCCAGACCGGAAAGTGGCGGATCGGAAATAAGATCCTGCGGCACGAACACCAGTTTTTCACGTAGGGACCGTTTGACTCGGAACGCACCATCGACCTCGTAGAAGTGCCGGCTTTGCTGTGCCTCGGAAAGCCCGCCTAGCGACTCCTTGCGGAATACGCCACGACTGGCCCGCGCGACCAACTCTGGCGCCGCGTCGGTTGCGAAAAGTTGAAAGTCGCTCGACTGTTCTCTTACGCGCGAGATGTCGTCAAGAAGCATCGCGACCGAATACGCCTCCTCCCCGGTCGCGCAGGCCGTCGTCCAAACTCGAATTGAACGCCGGCCCTGTGTCTGGAATAGGAGCGGTTCGAGCACGTCATGACGCAGGGTCTCCCAGGCATCAGCATCACGGAAGAATTCCGTCACATGTAACGGGATGTTGCGCACCAACGCTTCCAGTTCAATCAGGTCATCTTCGAGGAGGAAAGCGTAATCATCGAATCGCCACACCTTTCGCACATCCATGCGCTGCTGAATGCGCCAAAGCAACGGAGACGGCTTGTAGCCGCTCAAGTCAAAGCCCGCGTGCATGCGGACCAGGGAGATGATGCGATGGAGTGATGCGGACACGTCGTCGGCGTGAGTAGCTGACACCGGGGCCGAGTAGCCGGGACCGGTGCAGGCCACTAGCTGCTGGCCAATGGCACCGACAGGCAGAATGTGGTGGTGGATGCCTCGACGAATGACCGCGTTCGGCATGCCGTCATGCAAAGCGGTGAGCGGATCTTGAACGATGACCACGCCCCCGGCTTGCCGGATGCGCACGGCGCCAGCCGTACCGTCCATGCCCGTTCCCGATAGGATGACGGCGATTGAAGGCGTCTGCTCTCGCAGAGCCAAGCTCTCGAGAAAAGAATCAATCATGTCAATGCCGGGGCGTCGCAACCCGCCTTGCGCCGGTCTCGTTGCAAAAACGCCGTCTTCGAGCGTCAGAACGTGCTCCGGCGATGGAAAATACACACAGTTGGCCTCGGGGCGCTCTCCGGCCGTCGCAACTCTGACCGGAAGGTGAGTGCACTTCGCGATTAAGGCCGGGAGGCCACTGGGCGATCCGGCGGGCAGGTGCTGCAAAACGACAATTGCAAACGGGACCGAGGCCGGAAGTCCCCTAAACAGCTTCTGCAGGGCCGTGATGCCGCCGGCAGATGCACCGACCGCGACGATCGGCACGTCGGCCGCGGCCTCGTTTGACGTCGGCAAATCGTCCATAGCCAGCTCCTCTCACACCTGTTGATCCTAAGCCACTTCCGGGCGATCTGCCGCGCGTTGGGGCGGTCGTCGAAACGGTCATTTAGCTCGCCTGAGACTTATCGGGAGCCAACTCTCAGCCGCCCTGCTTCTGTTACGTGAAGTTGCCGCTCCGTTGTCGCAACCGATTCATGCCCGAGCCACAACGCGATGACCGAGCGACGAACGCCTTTTGCAGAAGGTCCATGGCCATGATGTGTCTCAAACAGTGGACGGTGACCCGTATCTGCTTCAACGACGGTCAGACCTCACAGGCCGTCTTGCGGTGCTTGTTTAGCAGGTACTGCACACCATGGACCCTGAGGCGTTCACCCCCGCGCGCTGAAACAGAACCATGCCGCCACCACGTCGTGGTTCTCGCAACTACGCTTTCAATACGGGGCGTGTGCATCTCGCGATGGGTGTGCACTGATCTGGCTCTTTAGCGCGCTTGCGCGCGTTCGCGATACCGTGCGTTACAGTGGCGGTCGGTGCGGTCCGCAACGATGTTGCTGCGCCCGCGCCGTGAGTCGTTAAGGAGCGCCTTTCGGCATCTGACGCCCGCGAACTGCGGGCGCTTGCTTTTTTAACCCCTGCGCACGTCGTGGCTTTCAGGGTGAGTCCGATGCACAAACATCTTCAGGTTCCATCTGCCAGGCGCTCAATGCGTACATGACGCAAGACCTCCGCTTGTCGTGGCCGGGTGACGCACTCGTCAATCAAAAAACGTTTCCTTAGATCTTGCTGCATGGCCGCCTGGACAGCGGACCGTGCGCTTCGCGGGCTGACCCCGATCGGGAGGACGAGCGCTGCACCTACCGGCAGGGCAATTAATTGAGTGTAGAGTGAGAGCATCGCATTTCCATCCGCTTCTGCCACGTGGTCGGCACGCGCCAATCGTTCCCGACGGAAGCCAGCCGTCTTGCAAGCTCACATGCAGCGCGCCCAAAATTGTTGTGACCTTCCAGAGTGGCACAGAGTATTGGGCACACTTTCCCGGCGGCCGGCGTATTCATCGTTCAGATCCCGCGGGCCTTTGCGTTAGGAAATGCCTGAAGATGCTCATCGCTCAGCAGCCGGACCCCCTCAGCGTTACCGGCGACACGAACGGCGGACGACGAGGCGGCGAAGCGTTCGCAGGTGTGCTGCAGGCAAATTTTCTCGTCGCCGAACGTGCAGGCGGCGTCGCTAACGCGAGCCCATGGCGCTTGCTTTTCACGCTCGAGTTCGCCGTCGCCATGAGCGCCAGGCGGGCAGACGTATATGGTATGGAGAGCTCGAGAGATGTGAAGCTACAGGTCGCTCACATCCGCACCGTCGATCTTTCCATCGACAATGTCCTCGCCTCGCTGCCATGCGGCACGCCGTGCAGCGCCGAAGTCCGAAATGGCGGCCGTTAGCGCCAAGCGAAAGACGCGGCTTGCGCCGCCCGCGCCCGCAGGCTCCAGGCGGCATACCCGTACGGCAACATCGTACCCCTCGGCGTAGCGGGAATGCCGGTCGAACCGATCGAATGTACGCTCAAAGATAAGGGGCTGTAGTTCGAAGCCCTTGTAGATGCGAGGCGGTAAGGCTGACATGATCTTCTCCAAGGGCGCTTCTCACTATACGCTTGAATTCGGGCCTGCAACCGGATTTTCCACACGTGGTCCTTCTCGGTTGCCTCCGCGGGCGTTGACTATCCGCAGTTGTCAACCCAGTTGCGGGCTCAGCGGGACGAGTGCCGGATTGCCTCAGGCTCGCTGGCGAAATAGTCAAGCGAAAAGAAGCGGTATTGCGGACCGGCGCGACCCGGCCGCAACCGTTCTAACAGAAGGTTCGACGAGAAAGCACCGTCGGGCAGGCGGTGCGCAGATGGATGAATGGCGTAACCGCGGTAGTGATGATGGGGAGAGTGGGTCTGCATTTTCTGACTTGTACGGACGAGTACGTGCCGCCCCAGGTGCAGGGTTCCGCATCCGATCGTGCGCATCTTTGCGACCGAAGGCGTCTTAGGAGCGCGTCCTCGGAGGATTGTGAAACGCTGGTGAGCGGGAGACATGCCCCGCGTGAGGTCATGCGATGAGTCCTGGCGTCCAAATTCAGGACGCCAGGGAAACAGTGCTTACAGCGGCTTGATATTTGTCGCCTGCAGACCCTTCGGCCTACGCGTCGTTTCGTAGCTCACTTTCTTCCCACGCAGGGACGGTACGTCGGTCAGCGAGGCCAACACCCTGGGTCCAATTGCGGGACGTCATCGCCGCATAAAATTTCGCTATACAAAATTTTCAAACCGCGTACGATGGGTGTTCTAGGCACCAGCGAACAAGTCGACGATATCCTTCAGCGTCAGGCAGCGGCATGTCAAGGGAATCAGTCTTAGATCGGAGACCGTGCAATGCGGTCAATTTAGTCAGCATTGCCGATATTGCTTCATACACCTTTCTTATCTGTCGCATAAGCGGCGGGAGTATATTCAATGACAGTCGAGATCCGCTTCTATCGTGGTTTGGAAATCTATCCGCTCGTCTTTGCGCATCGGGCCATCGGAGCCAAGCAGGGGCACAGTCAAGACGACGAATTTGATGCTGCCGTGCGCATTCAGGAACCACCTGCCGCGATGGGCATCTCACGCGGTCGCGTTTTTAGAGTAAGTCCTCACGAGCCGTTTCACAGCGCCGGCGACGCCCGCCGCGCATCGATTGCTTACGCCGAGCAGATGATTGACACGTGTCCGAAGGCAAGGACGTTCCTTGACTAAAAATCCGCGTACGCGTTCCTACATCAAAGTCTACGCAAAACGACAGTGCGAGGCCGGTGATGCGGATCGAGCGTTGTCCCAGCGAACAGAAGCCGTGATTTTCAGAGTCGCGGCGATCAGACAGGAGCCAATATGCAAGCCGACACTTACAACTTTCGCATCGATCCGACGCCACGACGGGCCGACGGGGAGTACATGGCTCATGCGCGCATCAGTACCGCCAATAACGATGGCAGCGAGACGGACTTCTGCGTGAGCGGCGACCTTGCCGGTTTCGAGCGCCGTGACGAAGCCATTGTGTTCGGGAAGAATTGGGCGCAGGAATGGCTTCAAGTTCGTTTTGGTGAAGCGACCTCCGTAGGTTGAACGCCGACTTCGTCTGCGCCCGTCGCGCCTCCCGTTAGCGTTCGCGCATTGGAACGCCTGTTGCGAAGAGAAAATGCCCGATTCCCATCGAAAAGAAGCAACTGAAGATGCGCAGCCCGACGCCCGACGTGTTCGCGTCGTCGCACTCAAAAAGGGCACACTGGCCGCCGCGGCTGGTCCGCGTGCTGCTGCTGACTCGCTGCGACCAGAACGGCAGGAAGGCCAAGACGACCATCAACGGGCAATACGCGCCTTGGTCAGTGCAGGCAAGAATCAAGGCTTTGTCACGCATGCGCAAATCAATGATCATTTGCCGAGCGACCTTGCGCAACTGACCGTGCTCGAAGATATTTCGAACGCCTTCCACGAAATGGGCATCGCCGTCTACGAACATGCGCCCAGCACCGAAACGCTGCTGCTCGACGACACTGTCGCGCCGGTCACCGTTGACGATCAGTTGGAGGAGGACGCCGAAGTCGCGCTTTCCGCTGTCGATGGCGAATTAGGCCGAACAATCGATCCAGTGCGCATGTACATGCGCGAGATGGGCGCGAAGCAGTTGCTGACGCGCACGGCCGAGCTTCAAATTGCGCGGCGTATCGAAGATCATTTGAATGAGATGATTCAGGCAATTGCGGCCTGTCCCCCTATCATCTCGATGATCCTCGCCAGCGCTCAGCAGGTCGAAGAGGGCAAGCTGAATATTGATGAGTTGGTAGACGGTATCGATGACGAGCGTATGCCTGCAGCGACGGCGTTCGATGAATCACCGTGTGGCTATGGCGAAAGTGACCTTAACGCCGACGCCGAGGCGAACCGGTTGCGGCTGACGCGACTCAGGAGCGACGGGCTCGCACTTTTTGCGCGGGTGGGCGAATGTGTTGATGTGTTGCGCGAAGCGAGGACTGACGATGCTCCGGATACTGGCGACACTATTCGAAGCGAACTCGCCCGCGTGCGCTTCACGGCTCGCACAGTCGGTCGTGCTTGCAAGGAAATGCAACATCTGCTCGCACAAGTGCGTCGAATCGAGCGGCGAATAGCCAACGTTGTGATCGACCGCTGCGGCATGCCGCGTGAGCAGTTCGTTGCATCGTTTGCAGGCCACGAGACTGATCTCGACTGGGCCACTAGAACGGCTGGGAAATCGCGCGATTACGGTTCTTCGCTAGAACGCAATCTGGCCGCGATTCAGGTCGAGCAGTATCGAATGATCGATCTTGAAAGGCGTGCGGCCATGCCGATACAGCGAGTGAAGCAAAGCTGCCGGCAAATGCTTGCGGCTGAAACCCGCATGCTGTGTGCGAAGAACGAAATGATCGAAGCAAATCTGCGCCTCGTGATTTCGATCGCCAAGAAGCATATGAACCGTGGCGTACCTTTCCTAGACCTGATTCAGGAGGGCAACATCGGTTTGATGAAGGCCGTCGACAAATTCGAGTACAGGCGCGGCTGGAAATTCTCGACGTATGCAACCTGGTGGGTGCGCCAAGCGGTCACGCGTGCGGTCGCCGACCAAGCGCGCACCATCCGCATACCAGTGGATATGGTCGAGACAATCAACAAGCTCAACCGAATTTCGAATGAAGTTCGACAGCACACTGGCAAGCCTGCGCTGCTCGCGGTCCTCGCCGAGCGCATGGAGTTGCCCGAGGCACGAATTCAGAGCATTCAAAAGATGGCGATGCACTTGATCTCGCTTGAAACACCGGCGAGCGTCGACGTTGACGCGACGCTTGGCGAGCTGATTGAAGATTCGGAGGCGGAAACGCCGCTGCAGGCCACTGTCCGCACCAGCTTGCGGGCCGCGGTCGATGATGCGTTGAGCACGCTTTCGCCACGCGAGGCGACCGTGCTGCGCATGCGCTTCGGCATCGATGTGCCCACCGAATTCACGCTTGCAGAACTAGGCACGCACCTTGGCGTGTCGCGCGAACGCATCCGGCAGATCGAAAGCCGGGCCATTCGCAAGTTGATGCATCCTCGCCGCGCAGATAAGCTCCGTTCGTTTCTCGATCGCTAAATATTCGCAGCGTCAGCGCACCGCTGCGTTCTGGTGATGATTGAACGGGCGGTTGCGAACTGAGCGGGGTCATCGATTTTTTCCCCGGCTTTCGTTGCCACGCTGGACTGGGACGAGATGATGGAGCACAACGCCCATCAGCACGGAGGTGAGAGGCGCACATCTTCGCAAGATCTGCCGTTTGCGATTGGTGACGAATCATTCTGAATCCAGATGGAATAGTCTGGTCATTCGTGCCTATCGACTATCCGAACCCCTTGAACGCGTTGCGCAAGGGAAGCACGGCGCTCTCCGGGTCTGTGTACGCAGTCGCGATACCACCGGTTGCTTCTGCCGGCCTGCGAGCATAAAGCGACGGCGGATCGGGCGAAACATTGCGCGTTCGAGTCGCGGCGGTTGATGCGGGGCGCCAGGCTGCTATTCAACTCGAGGAAACATGCGTGAATGGATTTCGAAACCTAACTATAAGAGAGCCCGGTTGGTGTTGCGATGATCTTACGTCGCTCAAAGGGGGCAAAAAATTCGGGTGGAGGAGCGGTATTGATGGTACGAAGCATCGAGCGTGTTGCTGCAGCGGGTGCAGCACTTCTGCCGCGTATCTGTCTATAGTCGAACTGCCACATATCACACATTCCTGAAAAGAGGCGTGTGATCCTTCCTGAGGAGCGCCTCATGTATCGCATCATTCAGTATCGCGGTTTTGAAATTCATATCACTTTGGCCGTTTCCTCGGAAGACCTGTATGACGTGAGCTTCCAGATTAAGGGCGCCACCAATCTTGGTGTGCTTGGACAAGGCGGCCGCCGAGTTGTACTCCGTAGCGGCCCGTTCACACGGCGCTGGGCTTATCTCATCGCTGAGTGCGCCGGCCAAGCGGCAATCGACGTGCTCCTTGGCCCGGAAACCGAATAGCAACGATCGTCCCGATCGGATCGACTTCGCACGCAATAAGCCAACAAGCGCTGTTGCCTGAACCGTATCCCCTTTCAACGATGATCGCTCGAGAGCCCGACAGCGGGCACCCACTCATGAAAAAGGACTCCATCGAACTATATGCAAGCCCCAATGGCGACAGATGGCTGTTGCGTATCGGAGCGGACGAGCAACCGGTGGTCCGTCATGTTCCAAATCTCGCGTCGGGCGGCGCTGCGTCGGATATCGCGGTGGCACGCTTTCTCGCCTTGGAACCAGCGACGCCGCAGCGCGACGCTATGCTTCAACTGATTAAGCAGCTCGTTCCTAACTGCCCGGATTCGTGTCGACGGTCGTCAGTTGAACGCGGGACGCTGAGGCCCGCCGCTGAAGCACTTCTTCTCACAGCGGCCCGTATCCGGACGTTCGCACAAGATCTGCATCTCACGAATGCTAGCGGTTTTTTTTTCGGTCGCGATGGACGGCTTTTTCTCGTGACGAGTCGTCACGTTGTTAGGGACGAGCCCAGCAAACATTTGCCAGATCGGCTAGAGATAGAACTGCACATCGATCGCGAGAATCTCGGCGCTTCGATGTGGTTCTCTGTACCGCTATTCGCGGACGGCACGGCCCTATGGCGACAAGGCTCAGATGACGGCGGCGAGATCGACGTTGCCGTGTTAGAGCTTCAGAGCGATCGACTGCCGCGGACGGCGATATTCGACGCGTTTGGCCCCGAGCATCTGCCCAAGGCAGACGGTGTGACACCAATTGGCGCTTCCGTGCTGATAGTTGGATTCCCCTTGGGCTTCCACGATTCGCTGCATCACCTGCCTGTCGTGAGGCAAGGCGTGATAGCTTCGGCGTTCGGTCTGCGCTTCCAGGGCAGAGGATGCTTCATCACCGATGCGCGAACGCATCGAGGCACGAGCGGCGCACCGGTCGTGATGAGCAAACTTTTCAACGACGTCGCAGGGGAGAGCTTAGATCTACCATGGGTGCTGTTAGGTATCCATTCGTCGACCATCGATATGGGTGCCCGGAATGTCCAAATCGACGAGACGCTCGGTCTGAATAGTGCCTGGTATTCCGACGTTCTATTGACGCTAACCAGCTAACGCCTTGGCGTTACCCATATATTTCGAGCAGATAGTACACGCGACCCGTGCACACGGCTTTGCGTCATGTCACTGCGCCGACTTCCCCTTGCTTGCTTGAAGTCTTCAAGAAGTCCGAGAAATCAGACGGCGAGTTGAAGCTGAAAGTCGGCTGAGCGGTGAACCACGACGCGGTCGCCCTTCGCGAGCCGCTTCACCTCGGGGCCGATCTGCTCGATCACGCCCATGAACTCGTGGCCGATGACATCGCCGGACTTCATCGTCGGGATGTAGCCGTCGATGAAGTGAAGATCCGAGCCGCAGGTCGTCGACAGACTGACGCGCAGGATGGCGTCGCGAGGATTGACGATCTCCGGGTCTTTCACAGTCCCGACGCGCAGGTCGTTTGCCCCGTTCCAGTACAGTGCTCGCATGCTCACTCTCCTTAACGCGCGGTTGCGCGAGCAGCGGGCTGCCGCTCAGTGGTAGGAATCTCGCCGGTTTCGACGAGGCTCTTGAAGCGCCGCAGCGCGTTGTCCGCGAAAAGATTCAGCGGCGTGGTCCCGAGGAGTTGCAGCAGGCCTTCGCCGAGAGCGCCGCCGGGCGGGTCGAACCGGACGTGCAGCGTCGCCACGGTGCCGCGGTCGTTCGGGGCGGCGTCGAAGCGGACGGATCCCTCGTTCGGAATGGCGGCGCCAGGCAGCGAGCGCCAGCCGACGCCTCCGCCGGGGCCGT
>NZ_JALQDN010000089.1:0-34320 GCF_023631205.1 Caballeronia sp. NCF2
GCACTTTCATGGGCGGTGTCGCGATAACTTAGAGGCAATCGGACGCGTGGCGTGGAAGGCACAGCGCGTTGTTCGGTTAGTTCTCACCAGTCTACCCGGTGCTTTTCTTCGGTTTCCTGATGGCGCCGGTCGTCATCGACGTGCAGATAGATGCTGGTCGTGGTCAGCGATGCGTGTCCGAGGTTGTCGCGAACCATGCGCAGGTCGACCTTGCTGTCGGCCATGTGGGAGCCGGCGCTGTGCCGTAGCCAGTGGGCGGAAGCCTTCTCGAGCAAATCGGCCCGCGCGCTCGGCGCATCGTCTCGCTCCCGAAGGCGTAGATCGAAGGAACAGTGTCACCGGTGCCGTGCCGTCGTTGGCCAGTGCGATAGGGCGAGCCGCGGGCGTGTTGACACATTTCCTAGAAGCTCGAGCGAGGGAAATCTGTCAATTCGCATAAGTCCGAATGAAAATCGTCACCTGACCTCCTAGACTTCGAATCCCGTCCCTAAGGTATTGATCTTATGGGGAATTCTCTGCCAATCATGCAGCCGCTCGCGCTCGCCCGGCCGCGCAGCGCGCATCGCTTCGAGGCGTTCAGTCTGAAACTGGCAAGACGGGTGACGCTGTATCGGCATGTCGCGCTTCAGCAATGGGTGCTGCTTGAGGCAAGTCCGATCGTAGTAGCGTTTTGCGAAAGACCCGGGTTTGTCATCATCGACGGACAGAAAATCCTCGCGGACTTCTGGGTGCGCTATGCTTCGCTAGAGGAATTAGTTATCCTTAGTGATTCAACGCCTGAGTTTGATGAAAGATCAAAAGCCGGCGGCACGCTCGATGTGCAGGGATTGTCCATCCGACGTGTCGAATCGGCCGAACTGCTCGCCTCACGTGTGTGGATAGACAACTGGCGAAGTATGTTGCCGTGTTTGGTTGCCAACCACAGACTCCTCACGCGCGCCCTGTCCGAATCTATTGTGAGGTTCCTCAGTCAGCCCAAACGGCTCGCTGACATCGAGCGTCAACTTTCGACTAATGATCTCGTGCTCGTGCGGGCGAGTCTGTTCAACCTGTTGCGCGAGGGACGGGTGAGCGCGCCGGAACTCTATTCTCAGCCCCTGTCGCTGCTTACGACGTTTGTCTCCGCGGAGAAGTCACTATGAGCCGCCGTAATGCGCAACTTCAGGCAATCGACGTGAGCACGTGGCCCACGGTTGCTTATACGCAGTTTGACGATACGACGCGACACATGTTTGAGAAGCGCGTACACGCGGTGATGGCGTATGTGCAAGGCGAGTCTGTCAAACAGATTGAGCACTCGACAGGAATTAATCGTCGCCAGTTGTACCGCTGGCTCGAACGGGCTGGGGCAATTCATCCGGACGGGCGCCTCTGCGGCTTTCGTGCTCTCCTTCGCTATGCGCGCTCGACAGACTACGTTCGCATGCGCGCCGTTCCCGACAACATTGAGCCGGGTGGGGCGGCGGGTGCGTTCTCACAGCTTCTGCAGCGCTGTCCTGCGCTGTCGGACTGGTTGCACCAGCAGATCAGGCAACGCAAGGTGTGGCTCGAGGAGGTGAGTTCGGATGGGGCGTTGCGAACTCGACTTCGCGGCTTGGAGGCGCTGCATCAGAGGTTCCTGGGTCAATGCCGGGCGGTTGGGCTCAGTGGAACAGATTATCCGCTCAATACCGGTGAACGTGGAATCCGCTCGCTTTCGCGGCATCTGAAGGACGAACTGTTGCGCAGCTTCGGCAACGCGGCGCGTTCGGCGGGTGCTTCACACCTCAAGGGCTTGCCGCCCCGGGACGGCGGGGCGCGCACACTTGCGGCGACTCTCCCATACCAGACGGTTGAGTTTGACGGGCATCGCCTCGATATCCGGCTCAAGATCGTCGTGCACGATCCGCTTGGCTTCGTGCACGAATTCGAGATGGAGCGCGTCTGGCTGCTGGTCATCATCGACGTGTGCACCCGCGCAGTCCTCGGGTATCACCTCGTGCTGGCCCGGGAGTACAGCCGCTACGACGTGATCAAGACGATCGAGAACGCCCTCGAACCTCATCGTGCACGCACGTTCTCGATTCCGGGGCTCGCATATGGACCGCATGACGGATTCCCATCGCAGCGTCTTCCGGAACTCGCTTACGCGACGTGGGAGTGGATCCGCCTGGACAACGCAAGGGCGAACCTGGCCAACGAAACGTTGACGGCGCTATGCGAGTTCGTCGGCTGCCTTGCCGATGCAGGGCCGAAATACAGTCCGGACGAACGGCCATACATCGAGCGGTTCTTCGGGACGATTGCCAGCCGATTGTCGGCCCGTCTGCCCGGTTACACGGGTTCGAATCCATGGGACCTGCGGCGCGCCCTCGCGAATCCCAGAGGTAACCTGCGCCTGTATGTGTCCATAGAGGAACTCGATGAGCTGATCGAATACGCCATTGCGAACTACAACGGCACGCCACACAGCGGTCTGAACAACGTCACCCCGCTTGAGGCGATGGAGTATTTCGTGCGGGGTAAGCAGACGCTGCTGACCTGGCTTGCGCACTACCATCGGCGCTCATTGTGTCTGATGCAGTCTGCACGGCGGTGTCGTGTGTGCGCCTACCTGGATCAGGGGGTGCGTCCGCATATCAACCTCTACACCGCACGCTACACGAATAGCGTCCTGGCAAGGAGCACGCATCTAATCGGCCAAGAAGTACTCGTCTATCTGAACGCAAACGATCTGCGCAGTGTGCGGGCGTTTCTCTCTGATGGTACGGAACTGGGTGAACTCGATGTGCAGGGGCTCTGGCGGATGATTCCGCACAATCTCAAACTACGGCGGGAGATCTGTAGGCAAATGCGCATTCGCCGTCGTCGCGGGGTAGTCGATACCAATCCGATTGAGGCATATGTGAAGGAGAAGTTCGAGCAGGCGAAGAAGAGCCGCAAAGCTGCTACGGAACTAGCGCACACCATGCGATTGATCACGTCAGCGCAAGCGGGAGATCCGCCAGTCGCGCCGGCGGCCCCGCGTCCGGAGCCGAAAACGATTGAGTCATTGGGGCCGGTGCCCGATATCCGGTCGACGGAAACGCCTGAAGACCGGTCACCCGGCACACGTGCCCGTCCTCGAAGGCTTTCAATCGGTACAGGTCAGGTCTTTTAACGTCGTGTTCGTGGGAGGCATCAATGTCGCTTGAGATACCGCGTCCAGTCGATCCGTCGCTGCACCCGCTTGTGACGGGGAACTACCGTATTGCAACGCCAGCGATCGAGGCGTTCTACGAACTGGTTGTCCGATGCCTGCGCTACCGGATCATGGGGGCGCTTATCTACGGTCCGTCGCGCATTGGCAAAACCCGGGCAATCGAGTATGTGCGCCTGCTGCTGGCGCGCAACTATCCGCGGATGACAAGTTACCACGCGCAGTGCGAGCACAAGCCGCGGCATGCCGAAGGGCCGTTCTTCGCGAATCTGCTGGAGGCGGTCGGTGACCCGGACCCCAATGCCGGCTCGAATCCTTCAAAGCGGATGCGCTTGACGCTGAGGATCCGTCAGGCGGCATCGATTGGGGGCAGTGGGGTGGTGTTGCTCTTTTGCGATGAGGCACAGCGCTACGACGACAACGAATACGAATGGCTGCGTGACGTGCATGATGCGCTGGACCGGCAGCAGATCAAGTTGTTCACGTTCCTTGTTGGCCAGCAGGAGTTGCTCGCGCAAAAGACTGCGATGCAGGTCGCGGGCAAGACGCAGATCGTCGCGCGTCTGATGGTCGAGGAGTTAGCCTTTTATGGCATCCGCAATGCGCAGGACGTGGCGACATGCCTGAACGGCTACGATCAGACCGCCTACCCCGAAGGCAGCCAATGGAGTTTTACCCGCTTCTACGTTCCGCAGGCGTTTGATGCGGGATATCGACTGGTGAGTGACGCCGATACTCTGTGGAATGCATTCGAGACGGCGCACCACAAGGCCAATCTGCCGGGGAAGCTTGGGATCCCGATGGAATCCTTCGCACGCGCGGTCGAGATAGTGCTCAAGGACAGTGAATTGAACGACGCACGGGGCTATTGCCCGGACCAGGTCCTTTGGGACCATGCGGTGAGGCATTGCGGCTATGTCCAGTCACGTCATGCAACCGGACGCGTCCTTGTTGCCACCTCTTAGCGACGGGCTCCTGAGGGAGCCGGCGTTCCCGATTCTCACGCTCGATGAGAGCCGGCTGACGCCGGCCCTGGGTTACATATTCAGGAGGTGCTGGATTTATCCACATGAGTCACTGATCTCGATCCTGTGGAAGTTCGAGACTGCCAACGCGCTGTCGGGCATCGTTGTAGCACGACTCATGGGGCTGGAAGTCGATCCTTATCAGGGTGTCGCTCCGCGTCGAGGGTTGGTCGATGTCGGGCGACTACAGGAGAGTCTCGGCTTACCCGCAGAAACGCTGCGGACTTCGCTGATGGATCCGCCCGGGCGTCGACGCTACAGCGACGTGTTCCGTTATTGTCGTCGCTGTCTCGCTCATGGCTATCACAGCGTTGTGCACCAACTGGACAGGCAGAGCGTGTGTCCTGCCCATCATCGCGTTCTCGAGTCAAGGTGCTGGCGCTGCGGTTGTGAAGCACCGTATCGGGTGAATGTCCAGCTACTTGAAGCGCGGTTTCACTGTGCAAGTTGCTACGTGAGTCATGGCGGGACATGGACGCCGGAGAACGCTCACCCGATGAAATCGGAGCACCGCCGTGCGTTCACACGCCGCTATCTTGAATGTTGCCTGGGGTGAGTTTGAGCTCAGACCAGCCGCAATGCTCCCGTATCGGCTCACCGATCGCATTAGGTGCAAATGCATCGGGAGCCTTGCCTCATCCGAAGACTTCCGGATGTGAACCGAGTCGTCGGCATTTGCGATACGTGACACAATTCCTTCGGCGGTAAGCACTTGAACAAGTGGGCGTTTCTAGGGTCGACGGGCTGGGGCGCCCCTAGTTGACAGAATTCCCGGCACAACGGAGACAGATTCCCTTCGTTCTACGCCGAAGGACTGGTGGATGCCGTGCGCGACGTGCTCGTACGCATCGAGGCGACGGTCGAGGCGCGCCCTCTATTCGTTCCGAGCGAGTCGACGAGAGCGTTCAGGCTGCTTATTTCGGATTACAGCCTGATGACGTTGATGCCGAAGGTGACGGAGCGCGCGTACGCTGAAGCGCCGGGTGTGCGATTCGAATTCGTGCCGCAAGTGGCCCATCCGCAGCGGATTCTGGAGCGCGGCGAGGCAGACGTACTCATCATCCCGAGAGAGTACTGTTCAGCCGACCATCCTTTCGAGATTCTGTTCGAGGAGACGTACTGCGCACTCATCTGGAAGGACAGTGCGCTCGCGCGCCGTGAACTCAGTCAAGAGGCCTACGTGGGGGCAGGTCATGTCGTGATTCAGCCGGGCGACGGCCAGCCGGCTCTCGACGACTGGCTGATACAGCGTCTGGGAATTGCGCGCCGCGTGGACGTGCGGACTTTCACCTTCATGTCGCCTGCTTACCTGTTGCCGGGCACCAACCGCATTGCGACGGTCCACCGACGGCTGGCTCAGCAAGTGTTGAAGAGCCAGCCGGTGGTCATCCGCGAAGTGCCATTCCAGATGCCCGTGATGGAGCAGGCGATGCAGTGGCACACGCATCGCACGACAGACCCGGGCATTACATGGCTGCGCCAGTTGCTGCACGAGTGCTCGTCCGCGCTCGATGCGCAGCGATAAGACGAGCAGTGTTCACCACGCAACCGAGCCGGCGTGCACAATGTCCTCGCGCGCGAGCAGCACGACAATGCTTCCCGGCACAGCGAGCCCATCTGCGACCAATGAGCTTTCGATTTGCGAGATCCAGCGCGTTGCTTCAGCGCGAACGTCGGACTCATTCTCGAACCAGAATTCGTCGATAGCGTCAGCAGGCATTCGGCCAGCACCTCGCGCTGCCATTACGTCGTTCTGCACGTGGCGGATTGCATTCTTGGCAGTGCTGCCAGCAAGGTGTGCCCACGCCGCGCGAAAGTCTGTCGGCTCAATACTATCCGCGCGCTGGAATAGGACAAAGAGCTTGAATGCTGGAAGGGATGCACCGTCGACCATTGAAATCTGCCGTTCCGCGCACGGCAGGAAGACGACGGTGTCCTCGTCGACGAATTGCCCTTCATCGTCCCGCAAGCGGTTCTGATAGAACGCCGTGCTGCGCGAGCGTTCCAGCGCAGCGAAGTCTTCCACCCAGACCTGCGTGATGAAGTCCCGATTGAAGCGGAAGCGATCGTCGCTCGAGGCTGAGCCGCGGTATGCTCCGTCAAAGACGGCCCGATTCGCGCCCGACTACATGGCGGGCGCTAATAGCGCGAGAACCAACCTGTTCCAAGACGCCATTCGAGAATAAGGCGCTGGGCCATTGTTGAACAATGGAACTCATCCATGCCCGATATTGACGTTGCGAATAGTCTTAGGGGCAACCCTTAGGCGAGCCGGCGTCGGGCGAAACACGAGTAGGCGGCATCGCGTTGCGCGAGGGAGGCGGAACCACGAGCCAGGCAGGCTCCACCTAGCCGCGATAAGCTGGTTCTTGTCCGTCCACGGGCAGCGGCGGGCGGCTTGAGCGACGTCATTCGCTCGGGAGTTGGGCCTCAAGGCCGACGACTATAAGGAAATTCGAATTCGACTTTAGGCTGACGCCGCTAATTCATGGCGAGGACAATCAGATCGTGCAACGCAACCGCGCATCTGTTGCGGCGTGACAGACCCATGAAGAAACCCCCGCCTTGCGCGGGGTTCAGACTGCTGACCAACCCCATGTTTTCACAAACATGGGGTTCGTTTTGATGCGATTGCGCAGTTTGCACCGCGCCGGGCGATGCGTTCGAGCCAGCCCGCGAGATCGGCAATGACCTGCTGCACCAGCGGATCGGCGCGCCGGAAGCGACATAAAAGCGCCCGCAGGGCGCGGGCAGTAGCGCAATCTTCTTGATGTTCTGCGCCGCAGCGGCCAGCAGGCACTGCGCGGCCATTTTGCGCAACCCGCGCATTCTCGCGTAGCGATGCCCGTGCAATTGGTTGGCGTCAGCAAAGCTGCGCTCCACGGTTTCCTTGCGCCGGGCACAAATGCGCTTGCCCCATTCGGTCAGTCTGCGAGCGTCCACCCGTTCCTTGGCTCGCTCCCACACGTGGCGCACGACGACCTTCACCGCGTTGGCGCTGTTCGTGCACCGAGCGCGCACCTCGCAGCCCTTGCACAATTGCGGGTTGGATTTGTATTCGCGGTAGCCCACCCGGTTGGTCGTGCTTTAGCGCAGTGCCTGGCCTCGTGGGCACACATACTCGTCGCGATAGGTGTCGTAGCGGTACTCCGCTTATAGAACGTACCGGGCTTGTGATTCGGCGATCGATAACCCATGACGCCCGCGACCGCACGCTCCTCCGACCCCTGACAGATCGCAGGCGTGAAGTAGCCGGCATCGAGCTCCACCGCCTGCACGTCGAACCCGAAGCGTGTGCGTTGACGGTCCAGCCGCGCCAGATACGGCTGGCTGCCGTGCACCGAGGCCGGCGTCACGTGCGTATCGGTGATGATAACGTGCTTCGCATCCACCGTGCGGTGATCCAGGTGGAACAAGCCCTTGGGTTTATCGTCGTGCACCATATAACCGCTCTCCGGATCGGTGCGATTCACCTTGATCTGTTTGCTCCCAGGCGGCTGATCGTCGTCGTCGCGCTTCAAAGGCTTCTTGCCTTGCGCGGCACGATCGGCGTCGACTGCCGCGTCCAGCTCGGCCAGATGGGCCGATGGCGCTTGCGCCACCTGCACTCCGTCGAACTTCTTCTTGTTGGCGTTGGCCTTCAGATGCGTGCTGTCGCTGTACAGCACGCGGCCATCGACCATGCCGTGCCCGATTGCCTGGTGCACGATCTCGTCGAAGATATCCTGATACACCGTCGTGTCGACGAAGCGCCGCCGACGGTTCTGCGAGAACGTCGAGGGGTCCGGTACCTTCTCGGTGAGCCGAAAGCCGGAGAACCACCGATACGCCACGTTCACCTGCACTTCGCGCATCAACTGCCGCTCACTGCGCACCCCGAACAGGTAGCCGATGAACAGCAGCTTGAACAGCACCACCGGATCGAGCGCCGGGCGGCCGTTGTCGGCGCAGTAAAGATGGGCCACCTTCTGGCGGATGAACTCGAAATCCACCGCCGCGTCGATCTTGCGCAGCAAGTGGTCCTTGGGCACGAGTTCCTCGAGCGTGACCATCTCGAGTTCATGCTGGGCAGGCGTCGGTTTCTTGAGCATGCCCTATTAAACGACAAACCCCTGGGTAGAGCCAGCGGTTTGTCAGCAGTCTTAGCCCGCTTAACTAAGCGGGCTTTTTTTCACGGGAAGCCAGCCGACAAGCGGACATCACATGGTCGCTTGTCAAAGCTCTGCGCTTTGTACAAGGACATGGTGCTCGTCAAGACCGATCTCGACGTAGCGCCGCGCTTTTGATTGTGTCAAGAAGCCTGGCTGGGCCCCGGTACGAGGACTGAGCCGACGACTCGCCGCATAGGAGTCGTGTATCCACGCAGCAAATGGCTATCACGCATCTTGCTGATGAAACATCGAATAAATTGTGTTGCGCAACCACGCCACGCCCGGATCGCTCGTGAATTGCGAATGCGAGTGCACCTGAATCTCGATGGGCGGCAGGGCGAACGGCAAGGGCAGAATGCGGAAGGCTTTACCGCGATTCAGGCGCTGCGCAATGCTTTTGGGGAAGATGACGGCGAGGTCCGTGTTCGTTACGATCTCTGGCGCCACCACAAAATGCGGCAGTTGGACCACGACATCGCGCTTGAGATTGAGCTCGTCGAGCCATTGTTCGACCATTCGATGGCCCGTCGCGTTGGTGCTCGCGTTGACGTAGCGCAAGGCGGCTAAATCTTCGCGTGTCGGCCGTGACTTGCCTAACGGATGGTTTGCGCGCACCACGCAGACATGATGGTCGACGAATAGCGTCTGGCTCACGCAACCCGCATCGAGACCCGGCACGTAGCCCAAAGCCAAATCCACTTCGCCAGAGCGCATGGCCGCGCTGACGGATTCCACCGGCAGATTGACCGCTTCGATTCGTATGCCGCACGCCTCGCGGTCGAGTAGCGCGACGAGCGGCGGCAGAAAAAAGAATTCGGACATGTCCGACATCGAAATTCGAAACACGCGCCGGGCGGTAGCGGGATCGAATTTGGCGAGTTGCTGGACAGCGTCATTGATGATCGACAACGCCTGCGCGAGCGGCGGATATAGGCGATGCGCGGCATCAGTAGGCACCATGCCGGTGGGGGTGCGCACAAAGAGTGGATCATCAAAGATCGTGCGCAAGCGCCTTAGTGCATGACTGACCGCCGGCTGTGTCAGTTCCAGACGGTCGCCTGCCGCGGTCGTGCTGCGCAGATCCCAGATGGCGAGAAACACGCGCAGCAGATTCAGATCGGCGATACCGGAGTTGAGCTTCGTCATACACGGTTGACTCACGAACAAGCGCTGGTCGCGCCATGGGCCATCAATGTTTGGCGAGATTACCGTATTTGCTGCGCATTGCAAAATGGGGGGTAGCTCCCTGATAGGGCGGCAAGGTATAGAAATCGCGCCGCATCGATTCGCGCACCGGTGAGGCGAGTGCGGCGGCGAGCGCGGACGCATCGTCGAAGACGACTTTGTTACGCTGCATCGCATCGGCGCGCGCGCATGACAGGCCGCTCGTGCAATCGATGCGTGTGTAAATCTCCAACTCGCGCAATGCCGGCAAGGTGGACATCAGCGGCGCGTGATGCTGTAGGTAATGCGCGAGCCATGTGTTGAAGTCCTCCGCCGGCCCTTCGTACGCGACGAGGTAGGTGCAACGCTGAAAGCCCGCTTGGGTAGCCGGCTCGTGGGTGACGAGAGCGCGCACGGCCATGACTTGCTGCGTGAAGCGCCCGGCGATCAAAGGTTCTCGAAGCGCGCGATGGATCGGACCATCAAGCCTGGTCGCAGCCTCGAGCGCGGCAAGTTCATCGAAATACAGCTGAAGCACACACGATGGCGCATCGGCTGCCGGCGCAATGCGCGGATCGACGCGTTCTGCTAACGGCTCATGCAGCACTAGGCTGCGCAAGCCGTCGATGCCCTGCAACGGCGCGATATCGGGCAGCGATGGCTGCCCGCTCGCACCGATCAAAAACAGGCAGACTTGCATGGTCACGCGGCCTCGCAGGAAGCGGCCGCGCGCGCGAGCCGATGGAATTGCCGGCCGAAGTACACAAGACCATCGCCGTCTTCTCGCGAGCCGATGTGCTCGACTTGTACGAACAGCACCGAATGCGAACCGACCTGCTTGCTGTCGACGATACGGCCTTCGAGACTCGCGATGGCATCGTCGAGCACGGGAAGATGCAGTGCGCCCGTCCGCGAGCCGCAGCGCGAGAAGCGTTCTTCCGTCGAGCTTCCATCCATGCCCGCAAACATCCGCGCCAGTTCCTGCGCGTGCGCGCCGAGCACGTTGATGCACGCGCTGCCGTTGCCGAGCAGCACGTCGTGAACATAGCTCGACTGATTGATGCAGACGAGCATCGTTGGTGGCGTATCCGTCACGGAGCAAACGGCGCTTGCCGTGATACCGCAACGTCCGTGCGGGCCGTCCGTGGTAATGACGTTGACGGCCGCGCCGAGCGAGGCCATTGCGTTGCGAAACTGCGCGCGCGATTGATCGTGGGTCATGGCTCATGTCCTCTCAGGGTTCGCGGGTTCAGGGATACGGTGTGACAGGCGGAATGCCGACGAAGAGTGCGCCCGATGCGTCGTAATTGCCTTCGCCGAGGAAGGCGTGTTGCGTGACGACGATCGAATCGCGTACCAAACGCTGCATCCGGTTCTCGCGATAGATGGCGCCGATGCCCGCCATCTTGTACGCCTGCATCACGATATCGGCGCAGGTGTGGGCCGCATGCGTAGCAGATAGACGCAATAGATTGGCTTCTGCAGGCAACACCGGGTCACCAGCGAGCACGGTGCGCCAGGATGCTTCCGCGGACTCGAAGAAGAATGCCCGCGCGCTGCGCAGTTGCGCTTCTGCCTTCGCGAGCCCCGAACGATAGTAGGCGCGATCGGCGAGACGCGGTGCACCCGTCGTGGTCTTTGTCACGCCAGACATCCCCGCCAGCAGGTCGAGCGCAGCTCGAGCCAGCCCGATATTGACTGCCGCATGCACCTGTGCCTGATAGGCGATGGCGGGATACCGATATAACGGTTCATCGATCAACGGCGTACCGCCGCGCACGAAGGTCCATTGCTCGTCGACGAATTTGTCTTTCAGACGCAGATCGTGGCTGCCCGTGCCCTGCATGCCGACCACGTTCCAATTCTCGACGATCTCGACTTCGCTCGCCGGAAAGACCGCAGTGAACGGCTTGCCGGCGTTCTTGTCGTCCGCGCCGGCTGGTGCGCCGCCGATTCCGACGCCGATCCAGTCCGCCCCCTTGCAGCCGCTGGCGAAGCGCCACTGTCCCGACACACGGAACCCGCCGGGCGCACGTTCGGCCTTCTGCAGCGGATACAAGCCTCCCGCGAAGACCTGATCGGGACCGGTCGCATAAATTTCGGCCTGCGTTTGAACCGGCAGTGAGGCAAGGTACGTGCCGGCGGAGCCGAACGCCGCGACCCAGGCGGTCGATCCGTCCGCGATCGCGATACGTTCGAGCATCTCAAGAAAACGCGCGGGCGGCAGCGGGTCGCCGCCGAAACGTTTAGGGGTGCTTGCGCGAAAAATGCCGGCTCGCTTCATCTTGCCGACCATATCGCGGGGCACGTGAGACAGGACATCGAACTCGTCGCGGCGGCGCTCGATCTCTTCGATGAGCACATCAAGCGGCAGAGGTCCGGCGTACTCGGGATAGTCGTCTTGTGAGTCGACGATGGCTTCGCTTTGAACGGCGTGCATACGTTATACCTCTCGATCAGTGTTTGTCGATATCATTCGGGTTGCCGACGTGCATCGGCGCGCATTGCTTTGGGAAACGTCTCGCGTGCCAGCAACGTTGCGACGACGGTGGTCAGTCCCAATACGCCCAGATAGATGGCGACCGGCATCGCGCTGTGATAGTGGGCGAGCAGCATGGTGGCAATCATTGGCGAAAGGCCACCACCAAGTACGGAAGAAACTTCCCGGCCAATGCCGAGTCCTGAGAAACGCAGGTGGACTGGCAACATCTCGCTGATGAATGCGGGCTGTGCGCCTTGAAGAATGCCAAGCGTGATGCTGTTGGTAAGGACGAGCGCCGCAACCACCTTCCAGTACTCGCCTGTGCCGAGCAGTGCGAAGTACGGCCATCCAACGAGCACGATGGCGATCGCGCCGGCGAGATAGACCGGCTTGCGGCCAACCTTGTCGGTCACCCAGCCAAAGAAAAGTGAAACGGGTATCGACAGCAGCATCGAAATGCACAGACCGCTCAGAATCCAGCTCGACTTGATGCCGAGAAACTGCCCGTAGGCAATTGAAAATGCGAAGAAGAGGTAGGACGCCGCACCCTCGCCGAAGCGTAGGCCAAACACGGTGAGCACTTCGCGCGGACATTGGCGCAGCACTTCGATGACAGGCATCCGGCTTCCGTGGCGCGTCGTCTTAGCTTCGGCGAATGCGGCGCTTTCGCCGACGGAGCGGCGCATCCACAAGCCAAGGAGAACGAGTGCGGCGCTAGCAAGAAACGGAAGGCGCCATCCCCAGCTCTGGAAGTCGCCCGCTGGCAAGTTCTGCACGAGCAGGAACGCAGCAGTGGACAGAACGAACCCGAGTGCCGCGCCACACGGGCTCCATGCCGAGAGTGCGCCGCGCTTCGATTGCGGCGCGTTCTCGTGGATCAACAAGATACTTCCGCTCCATTCGCCGCCGGCCGCGAGCCCCTGAAGAGTCCGCAAAAGAACCAGCATTACCGGGGCGGCAATACCGACCTGCTGATACGTTGGCAAAGCGCCCATTAAAACAGTGGCGGTGCCCATCGTGAGTAACGTAAGCATCATTACAACCTTGCGGCCGTACCGGTCGCCGATATGGCCGCATAGCACTCCCCCTATGGGTCGCGCGATGAAGCCAACCGTGAAGCCACCGAATGCAGCGATGGTGCCCGTCAATGGGTCAGTGCCAACCGGAAAGAACAGCTTGCCGAAGACAAGTGCGGCGGCGGTGCCGTACAAGAAGAAGTCATACCACTCGAGAATTTGGCCGAGCACTGCTGTAGTGACCGCACGGCGCACGTTGCTCGCAGGACGGGCGGATCGACTTTGAACGAGCGTACCCAGATCAGGATTCAGAGCTTCAGGGTTCATGGTGGAGGAAACGTGAGGTGATAGTTCCCGCTTCCCTGAGGCTCAAGAAGCGGCGTGGGTCGTACTGATGCGATGGGCCCACGATATGAGCCCGGACAGGGCCCGGTCAAATTCGGGACAAAAATACCCGCTATGAATCTGATGCATAAGCTTTCGGTGTCGTAGGTACTAACCCGTGATTCGTCGTGGATTTCATTGCGCTTTTCGCCCATCATGGTTTTTCGCTTCTTGGCCGTAAGGCACGAGCGGACACGCAGTGCGCGGCGCTTCATTTGCCGTACTGCCTCAAATACCCACGTGTGAGACTTGCCTTCGTGACTTCTCACGGCCGTTCGCGGTTGCCGGCGCGGCACACGCATAAGCCGCGGCGACCCT
This sequence comes from Caballeronia sp. NCF2, assembly GCF_023631205.1. Lineage (NCBI taxonomy): Bacteria > Pseudomonadati > Pseudomonadota > Betaproteobacteria > Burkholderiales > Burkholderiaceae > Caballeronia > Caballeronia sp. NCF2. The sequence goes on from NZ_JALQDN010000089.1 coordinate 13,719, forward strand.
GTGCGGCATTGTCGAGATCGCTTCAACCGGCCTTGAACCTAACGCTGCTAGAACCGAGCGGCGTTATTGGGCGCAGCCCTTGCGGCTGAAGGGTCGGGAAGAGGTTGCTGGCGCGTTTATGGCCCTGCTTGCGCTCCAGAGCGGCTCTATCTTGGATGACGACTCGCTTTCGCGAAAGAGCCGCGGCTGAACGAAAGGCTTCATGTTCGGATACCACCGCTTGCGTGGCTTGCCGACGCACCTCCGCCATTGCCCTAACCGTTCTCCGATTCGCCAATGGCAGCTTCAAGCGCGCTATTGGGGTTGCGCTCGGAAGCGGCTGCGCATGGTTGCTGAGCGCGATCGGGCTGAACGCCGCGACTGTTCGGCAGTTGACCGAGCAACGGCGGAAGCTACAGCATGAGAGGAGTGGGTGCGCGCGCGCTTAGTCGCGATGCAGCGTATCGATCACCAATTCGCGGAACCAACGGATCCCTTCGTCATTGTCGAAGTTGCGATGCCAATGGACGGTGGATTCGATGTCAGGAATTTCAGCGGGCATTGAATAGATCATGAAGTGGCCGGTTTCATTGAACATTTGGGCGGCTCCACGGTGAAGCGTCACCATCCAGTTCGTGCGCTGCAAAATCTGCGGAACGACCGTGAAATGCGGTACGCGCAATGCAATCCGCCGATGTAGACCTTGACTGCGCAAGACCTCGTCGATCGCCAGATGGCTACTGTCACTCGTCGTCACGGTGACATGTAAGAACTCCAGAAATTTTTGTCTCGATAGCGTTCGAACTGGCAACCCAGGGCGCTTGCGCGTCATGCAGACGAACTGATCGCGGAACAGCAGCGCGTGGTTCGTGACCGGCATCAGCGACGGAAGATTGCCTATGGCGAGATCGATCTGGCCAAGTCGCATTTTTTCCTCCACGTCGCGCACCGGTATCTGCTCGGTCGACAGACGGACGTGAGGTGCTACGCGCTGAAGTCTCTCGCAGATAGGCGGCAGAAACACATGTTCACCGATATCAGACATCGACAAGCGAAATTCACGCGTAGTCGTCGCAGGATCGAATTGTTCGCTTTCGCGCAGCGCTTCGCGAATTGAGGCAATTGCGCTGCCAAGGGGCACCGCTAGTCTCTCCGCAGTAGGGGTCGGGAGCATGCCGTCCGGCGTGCGGACAAACAGCGGATCATCGAACAACGACCGCAGGCGCCCCAGCGAATAGCTGATCGTTGGCTGCGACAACTCGAGCCTTTGACCAGCACGCGTGAGACTGCGCTCTTCGAGGATCGCCTGGAAGACGCGTAGCAAGTTCAAATCGACCTGATGGAAATTGACCATGTCGATGGGGGGTAAAAAATTGATTGATTTGACCGATATGCTATCGGATTCTAGAGTGGGAGCCAACATTGAAAGAGGTCCCAAGCTCATGGAATTGACAGAAACAGTCGTCGAACAGCGCGCAGAGCAGCCGAGGCTCTTTTCATCACGCACGTTGCCGGCGTTGCTTGCAGCGCGCGCGGCGCGAAGCGGTAATCAACCTCTCTTCTCTGATGGATCGACCGTATGGAGCGGTGCCGATGCCCTTGAGATCGCATCGCGCCGCGCCGGTTCACTGGCCGCTCATGGCGTGAAGCGGGGCGATCACGTCGCGCTGCTCTGCGGGAACCGGATCGAGTTCATGGAGATGGTCCTTGGCTGCGGATGGCTTGGAGCTGTCGTCGTTCCGATCAACACGGCCTCGCGCGGCCCGCAGCTCGAACATATCCTTCGTAACAGCGGCGCGCGCTTGCTCGTCGCCGAAGCGCATCTCGTCGATGTTGTTCATGCACTCTCAGCGAACGACCTTCCGCTGCAGCGCATCTGGATCATCGACGAACCTACGGCAGAGTCTCATTCCCCTGCGTACGAGACGATTGCGCTTCCACCGGCGGCGGAACCTATCGCAGCTGGCGAAATCGGAGACGGAGATCCGTTTGCGGTGCTTTACACGTCTGGCACCTCGGGTTTATCCAAAGGCGTTATCTGCCCACACGCCCAGTTCTACTGGTGGGGACGTAACACAGGGGGTGGTCTTGGCGTGGTCGCGGGCGACGTGCTGTACACCTGCTTGCCGCTCTTTCATACCAACGCACTTAACAGCTTCTTTCAGGCGTTGGTGAACGATGCACATCTCATTGTTGGCCGGCGTTTCTCGGCGAGCGGCTTCTTCGACGCGCTGGTGAACACGCAAGCAACCGTTACCTACGTTCTCGGTGCAATGGTGCCAATCTTGTTAGGGCGGCCAGTAACGGCCAACGAGCGACGCCATAAAGTGCGCGTCGCGCTTGCGCCGGGCGTGCCGGGGCATTTTCAGAAAGAGTTCACGGACCGCTGCGGCATCGCATTGATCGACGGCTACGGCTCAACGGAAACCAACTCCGTGATGGGCGGCGACGTCAGCGCTCACCGCCCTGGATACATGGGCAAGCTGAATCGGGGCTTCGATGCGCGTGTCGTAGATGAACATGACCAACCGGTGGCGGACGGCGAGCCTGGCGAACTGATCCTGCGTGCCGATGAGCCGTTTTCCTTCGCGAGCGGCTACCTGGGCATGGCGGGCGAGACGGTCAAAGCCTGGCGCAATCTATGGTTCCACTCGGGCGACCGTGTGATTAGGGAATCCGATGGCTATTACCGATTCGTTGATCGCCAGAAGGACGCCATCCGCCGGCGCGGCGAAAACATCTCTTCGTACGAGGTCGAACAGGTGTTGCTGAGCCACCCTTCGGTCGAGACCGCCGCGGTCTTCGCCGTCAAGTCGACGCTCGCCGAAGACGAAGTGATGGCCGTAATCGGTCTGCGCGATGGCGAGGCGTTAGAACCGCTCGATCTAGTCCGCTATTGCGAACCGCGACTGCCTTACTTCGCAGTACCTCGTTATCTCGACTTCGAACAAGAACTGCCGAAGACGGAGAACGGCAAGATCCAGAAGTTCAAATTGCGCGAGACCGGCGTCACGGCGACAACATGGGATCTCGAAACTTCCGGATATCGGCTCAAACGTCGATGAAGTGACTGGCGACTGTTCCCGGAGGCCTTTGAAAAGCTCCGGAACGGGACGACCTGCGCAACGCATGCCAAGCGAGAACGCAACATCGAGTACATCCGACGGATGTACACATGGAGACTCTGATGACCAGCACGCGAACGTTTCCTGCAGCAATCACGCCGCCCCAGGAGGCAACTCAGCCTCTGGCCGCCCTTGTCGATGAACGTTCCCTGAGGCGCATCGTATTCGCGTCCGTCGCGGGCAACGCGCTGGAATGGTACGACTTCTTCCTGTACAGCACTGCGGCTGCGCTCGTATTCGGTGATCTGTTCTTCCCGAAAGGAGGCGACCCGCTTATCGGCACGCTGGCGGCATTCGCGGGCTTTGCCGTCGGATTTGCCGCACGTCCATTCGGCGGCGCCATCTTTGGCCATATCGGAGATCGCTACGGTCGAAAGAGCGCTTTGGTCTGGACGCTTTCGATGATGGGCGGTGCGACGTTCCTGATCGGCTTCTTGCCGACTTATTCGCAAGCCGGACTGTGGGCGCCAGCGTTGCTAATGCTTCTGCGCATTGTGCAAGGCATCGCGGCCGGCGGCGAATGGGGAGGCGCCGTACTGATGATCAGCGAGTCCGCACCCCCGGAGAAACGCGGCTTTTACGCGTCAATGAGCCAAATCGGCGTCGGCGGCGGCTTCGTGCTGTCAGCGAGTGTGTTCTTTCTCGTCCAGATGCTCCCAAAAGACGCGTTCTTGACGTGGGGGTGGCGTATTCCTTTCCTGCTTTCGATCGCCATCTTCGGTGTAGGTGTCTACATTCGGTCAAGGCTGCCCGAAAGCGCGGAGTTCGCCAAGGCTGAAGCCGACGGAAGAAAAGCGCGCATGCCGGTGTTCGACGTGATCCGCAAATACCCAAAGGAAATCCTGATGGCGATGGGGCTGCGCGTTGCGGAGAACGGCACGTCATACATTGTCATCGCCTTTTCTCTGGTGTACGGGAAATTCATTGGCGTTCCCAATCAAATCATGCTCGCCGGTGTGATTGTGTCGATGGCCGTCGAACTGGTCACGCTGATGCTGTGGGGCCGCTTGTCCGACCGTATAGGTCGCAAGCCCGTGTACATGATTGGTGCGGTGGGCGTCGTCATATTCGCGCTTCCATTTTTCTGGCTTCTCGGTACCAAGATCCCGGCACTTATCTGGGTTGCCTTTCTCCTCGGTAATGCTTTCTGCCACGGCGCCATGCTCGGCACGCAACCCGCCCTGATGGGCGAATTATTCAGCACGGAAGTCCGCTACTCGGGCATGGCGCTTGGCCACGAGGTATCGGCGGTCTTTGCGGGTGGCTTATCACCGATGCTGGCGACCGCGCTGCTCGCTCACTACCACGCTGCCTGGCCGGTGGCCTTGCTCATGGCGGCCCTCGGCATGATCACCGTGATCTCACTGTTCTTCACACACGAGACGGTTGCCCGTCGCGAGCGTTGATCGTCACGCTCAAGGAAATCGAACATGACACTCGACCAATGCGAACAAGCACTGCTGACAGCCGGTGTGGAAGTGCCGTACCGGCGACAGGCGACGTCGGAGTCCACGGGTGATCTGCTTGCGCGAGCGTTCGCCGCCGCCCTCGACGAATCCGGGTTCACGGCGAAAGACATCGACGGGCTCGGCGTGGCGTCTTTTACGCTGGCTCCTGACCATGCCATCGATTTAGCCTGGCGGCTCGGGCTGAGTCCGCGCTGGTGCATGGACGATTGTCATGGTGGAGCAAGCGCCATCAATATGCTGCAGCACGCGATACGCGCCATTCAAAATGGCGACGCGAACGTCATTGCGCTGGTGTCCGGCGACCGGTTTGAGCCGGCTGATTTCAAACACCTGGTCGATCACTACAACGTGACGACGCGCAACTGGCTGCGGCCGCTGGACCTGGGCGGGCCGAACGGACTCTTCGCGATGCTCACGCAGCGTCATGCGAAGAATCACAACTTGACTCGCCGCGACTATGGAGCGCTTTGCGTCGCGCAACGCGGGTGGGCGGGACTGAACCCGAATGCAGTGTATAGAACGCCGCTGACGATCGACGAGTATCTCGAAGCGCCGATCATCGCTGATCCGTTGGGCCGATTCGATTGCGTGCCCGTGGTGAGCGGCGCAAACGCCGTGATCATCGCACGCGCCGATCTCGTGCGCCGCGTACGGAATGTCCGTGTGCGCGCGCTGCAATGCCGCTACAACGGCGATCACCAGACAGGGAATGGCACGCAGACTTCATTGGCCTCGATCGCCGGCGATTTGTGGCGGCAGGCGAGTGTTACACCGGACGATATCGACATGGTCTCGGTCTACGACGACTACCCCGTGATGGCGATTGCACAACTGGCCGATCTCGGCTTCGCACCCGACGGCGACCTGCGCACGATGATAGCGCGCATCGAGTCGCGTGACCTGCCGGTGAACACCTCCGGTGGTCAGCTGTCCGCAGGGCAAGCAGGCGCCGCAGGCGGCATGCATGGTCTCGTGGAGGCGTTGACACAGTTGTGCGGACGTGCGGGGGAGCGGCAGGTGCCGGATGCCCGGCTAGCGGTCGTGAGTGGCTATGGAATGGTCGAGTATCGCTATGGCATGTGTGCGAATGCCGTGGTGCTCGAAGCGGTCGAGCGAGGTGTGCAATGACACTTAAGGTATTCCAGTGCAAACAGTGCGGTTCGACCCTATTTCCTGCGCGCTATGTCTGCTTCGAATGCGGCGGCGCCGAGTGGCGTGAGCGAGTGGCCGAACGCGGCACTATCGACGAACTGACGACCGTGCGCCGTCGCATCGGCGCACAAGACGGCTCCGACGTGCTTCTTGCGAGCGTTACAACGGATGCTGGCCCGATCGTCATCGCGCGACTCGAGCGCGCCATGCGGGCTGGCGACGCCGTCCGCCTTGCAATCGACGAACAGAACCGCGTTCTTGCGCTGCCGATCGCCTGACCAAGGCGGCGACCGTTCGTTGAACGATGCGCGCAGAGCGGGGATAAGCGTCAGGATCCATGCAGCTACACGCGTGCACGGAAAGGCAAATTCAATCAAGCAGGAGAAGGGTGTGACATCTCAATTGGCTTCCACCTCGCGCGACCGGCAGCTGTTGCGCCATTACATCAACGGTGAGTTCGTGGCGACCGGTACGACCTTTCCGAACGTGAGTCCGGTCGATGGTCGCAAGCTTGCCGATGTTTGCGAAGCGGACGCTGCGCTGGTCGATAGCGCCGTCTGTGCGGCTCACGCGGCGCAGAAGGCTGGCTGGCGGGACACCACGCCGGCGCAACGGGCGGAATGGCTACACAAGATCGCGGACGGCATCGAGGCTCGCTTCGATGAGTTCGTCGCCGCTGAAGTCGCCGATACAGGCCGACCAATTGCTCAGGCCCGCGCCCTCGACATCGCGCGCGGCATAGCAAATTTCCGCACGTTTGGCGACCTGATCCGTACAGCGCACAGTGATTTTTTCGAGACATATGCCGCGGACGGCAGCGAGTTGATCAACTATGTGACGCGCAAGCCGCTCGGCGTGATTGGCATCATCTCGCCGTGGAATTTGCCTCTGCTCTTGTTCACCTGGAAAGTGGCGCCGGCGCTGGCCATGGGCAACTGCGTGGTCGCTAAGCCTAGCGAGGAGACGCCGAGTTCTGCAACGTTGCTCGCCGAGGTCATGCACGATGTCGGCTTGCCGCCCGGCGTCTTCAATCTGATTCATGGGCACGGTCAAGACGCGGCTGGCGAATTTCTGACGCGTCATACGGATATCAGTGCAATCACCTTCACAGGCGAGTCGCGTACCGGCAGCACGATCATGAAGGCCGTTGCGGACGGCGTGAAGGAGGTTTCTTTCGAGCTCGGCGGCAAGAACGCGGCCGTGGTGTTCGCGGATGCGGACTTCGATGCCGCGGTCGCTGGCGTTCTGAAGTCCAGTTTCACAAATGCCGGCCAGGTGTGCCTATGTAGTGAGCGTGTGTACGTGGAGCGACCGATTTTCGAGCGTTTCGTCGAGGCACTTAAGGAACAGGCAGAACTGCTGCGCGTCGGTGCGCCGGAAGATCCAGACACGACGATGGGACCGCTGATTTCGCGCGGCCATCGCGAAAAGGTGCTGTCGTACTTCCGTCTCGCGGTCGACGAAGGCGCGACAGTCGTGACCGGTGGCGACGTACCGACGTTCGGTGACGCACGCGATGACGGCGCATTCGTCATGCCAACCATCTGGACTGGCTTGCCCGACACCGCAAGGTGCGTGCGAGAAGAGATTTTCGGTCCGGTCTGCCACATTGCTCCGTTCGACAGCGAAGAGGAGGTTGTGGAGCGGGTCAACGATAGCGCCTATGGCCTTGCCGCGAGCGTCTGGACGACGCACCTTGCTCGGGGCCATCGGGTTGCCAAGCAAATTGAAACAGGGATCGTGTGGATCAACGCCTGGTTCGTGCGCGACCTGCGCACACCATTCGGCGGCACCAAGCTGTCAGGACTAGGACGCGAGGGCGGCCGCCATTCGCTCGACTTTTATTCAGAACTGACCAACGTCTGCGTGAGGATCGCATGAACCTGATCAATGAAGGGCGCGTAGTGCCGGGCAAAGCCACGCCACGAGGCCGCTTTCCACATATCACCCGAGCCGGCAATTTCCTGTTCGTCTCAGGTACCAGTTCACGGCGGCCGGACAACACAATCGATGGCGCATCAGCTGACGAATTCGGTACGGCCTCACTCGATATTCGTCGGCAGACGCGCGCTGTCATCGAAAATATGCGAGACATACTTAAAAGCGAGGGTGCGGATCTCTCGAATCTTGTAGAAATCTCCGCGTTCCTCGTCAATATGAGCGACTTCGGCGGCTACAACGAAGTGTACGGCGAATATTTCGACGAGACGGGCCCGGCCCGGACGACTGTCGCCGTTCACCAACTGCCGCATCCGCATCTGCTTGTGGAAATGAAGGCCGTCGCATACATGCCGAGCGTCTGACGCGCGCGACCCGTATTCTCGACAGATCGATTCTTTCAGAGAGACAAACATGCTTGCGTATGGAAAGCCGTTCAATTTTCAACGTTGGATCGACGAGCACGCCCATCTACTAAAGCCGCCAGTTGGTAACCAGCAGGTGTGGCAACACAGCGACTTCATCGTCACGGTGGTGGGTGGCCCGAACCATCGTACCGATTATCACGACGATCCGCTCGAGGAGTTTTTTTATCAGCTGCGCGGTAATGCATACCTCAACGTGTTGCTCGACGGCAAGCGCGAGCGCATCGAACTGAAAGAAGGTGATGTGTTCCTGTTGCCGCCGCACGTACGTCATTCCCCGCAGCGACCGGAGCCAGATAGCGCGTGCCTCGTGATCGAGCGTCAACGCCTAGAAGGCACTGTGGACGGATTCGAGTGGTATTGCGATGCATGCGGAGAGCTTGTATATCGCGTCGAAGTACAGCTCAAGAGCATCGTCACCGACCTGCCGCCGCTCTTCGACGCGTTCTACGCATCGGAAGAAAAGCGTCGATGTCCACGCTGCGGCGTCGTTCATCCGGGCAAGCAAGGCCGAACCGAATAACCGAACCCGCTTAAAGCGAATCACCATGACAGTACGAATTGACATGCATTCCCACTTCTTCCCGCCAATTTCGCAGAACGAAGCAAGATCGCTCGATCCTGAGAATGCGCCGTGGCTCAAGGTTGAGGCAGACGGCGGGACCGGGATGATCATGACAGGCGAGCGTAACTTCCGACCCGTCTATCGCGCTTTGTGGGACCCCGCCACGCGGATTGCCGAAATGGACCGCTGCGGCGTAGACATCCAGCTGATGTGCGCGACACCCGTGATGTTCGGCTATCGGTACGACGCAACGGCAGCGCATGAATGGGCCATGCGCATGAACGATCGCGCGCTGGAATTCTGCTCGCACGCGCCGCAGCGCCTGATGCCGCTGGCTCAAGTGCCGCTGCAAGACGTCGAACTGGCGTGCCGGGAAGCCACGCGTGCACACCGTGCTGGTCATCGGGGGGTGCAGATCGGCAATCACCTGGGCCCGCGAGATCTCGACGACGATCACCTGGTGACGTTTCTCACCCATTGCGCGAACGACGAAATACCGGTGCTTGTGCATCCCTGGGACATGATGACGGACGGTCGCATGAAAAAGTGGATGTTGCCCTGGCTCGTCGGAATGCCGGCCGAAACACAGTTGAGCATCCTGTCGCTGATTCTCTCAGGGGCGTTCGAACGCATTCCCACGACACTGAAACTCTGCTTCGCCCACGGCGGCGGCAGCTTCGCGTTCTTGCTGGGGCGTGTGCAGAACGCGTGGGAGCAACGAGACATCGTTCGCGAAAATTGCCCCAATCCGCCAGCTTCGTATGTCGATCGCTTCCATGTCGATAGTGCCGTCTTCAGCGATGGCGCCTTGCGGTTGCTCGTGGAGACGATGGGCGAAGACCGTGTGCTGCTCGGCTCCGACTATCCGTTTCCACTCGGCGAGAAGGTGGTTGGCGACCTGGTCACCAATCACCCGCAACTGAGCGACGCAGCGAAGAAGAAAATCCTCGGCGTCAATTCACAACGGTTTTTCGATCTGGCGCCTCAGGTCGGTTCAGGAGGTCGTAATGCAAATTGAAGGCTGCGTGGCATTCGTAACGGGCGCCGATCGTGGGCTCGGTGCGGGGCTGCTCGAAGCGTTGCTGGAGCGGGGCGCGCGCAAGGTCTATGCGGGCGTCAAAAAAGTGGAAGGCGTCGTTGACGGTGATCCGCGCGTCGTGCCGGTTGAAGTGGACATCACGAACATGGAACAGGTGGCGAGTGCGGCGTCGAACGCCAAAGACATCACGCTACTGATCAACAACGCAGGACTGAACCGGACGCAGCCGGTACTGGAAACCGATGACGCCGAAGCGGCGCGCGCCGAGATGGAGGTGAATTACTTCGGCACATTGAACATGATGCGTGCGTTCGCACCGGCGCTCAAATCGAACGGCGGCGCCATTATCAACATTCTTTCGATACTCGCACGTGTCGCGCTTCCGTCGATGGCGTCGCTGAGCGCGTCGAAGGCTGCGGCACTTCGAATGACTGAAGGTGCGCGAGCCGAACTCGCGCCGCATCAGGTTCGAGTGATTGCCGTGCTACCCGGACCCATCGACACGGAAATGAGCCGGAACGTCCCGCCGCCGAAGATCCCGGTTGGAGAAGCCGTCGACGCCGTGCTGGCGGCATTGGAGAGCGGAGCGGACGAGGTCTACATGGGCGCGATGGCTGAAGAGATTGCTCGTGGCCTCGCCGCGGACCGTCAGGCGCTGCACGCGCGCCTGTTGACGCTTTGAGCGCACCCCGAACCCGCAAAAACCCTGCATTGAGTAAAGGACGAAGATCATGAACGGTGAATACATTGACATTGACGCGGGCAACGGCCAAGCCTTTTCCGCGTACCTCGCGCGGCCCCGGCAAGGGTCCGGGCCAGGCTTGATTTTGTTGCAGGAAATCTTTGGCATCAACGCCTACATGATGGACATGGCCGATCGATACGCCGAGGAAGGCTATGTCGTGTTGGTGCCCGACCTGTTCTGGCGCATGAAGCGCGGCGTCAATCTGGGGTACACCGGCGAGGACTTTGCCACGGCGCTGCGATATAACGACGAGTTCGACGTTGATCTGGCTGTAACCGATATCGAGTCGACGATCAAGACTCTCCGCTCGCTCGACCAACACGTTGGGAAAGTCGGCGCGGTAGGCTATTGCCTGGGCGGCAAACTCGCGATGCTGGCCGCTGCTCGCACGGAAATCGACTGCGCCGTGAGTTACTACGGTGTGGGGCTCGACGCATACTTAAAAGATGTACCGTCGATCCGATGCCCGATGGTTTTTCATTTTGCTGGTGATGACGCTCTGTGCCCTGAGGCAACACGCGAGACGATCCAGTCAGCACTTTCTGCACTACCTGCGGTCGAGCAATACGTGTATCCAGGGTGTGACCACGCTTTCGCGACTCCGCAACGTGAGCACTTCGACAAGCCAGCAGCGATGATGGCTAATTCGCGAACCATCGCGCTGTTGCGTAAAGTGCTCGGACCGATCTATGACCTCAACTCGCTGTGGGAACTGCACTGCTACCACGAGTTCGATTCGCGCGATGTCGATGCGATCTTGCCGACTATGGTCTCGGCGCCCTATGTCAATCACGTGCCGACCATGACGGGCGGGGTTGGATATAACGATCTTAAACGGTTCTATAAGTATCACTTCGTTCACGCGAATCCGGCCGACACTCACTTTATTCCGGTCTCGCGCACCATCGGTGCGGACCGCATTGTCGACGAATTCATTTTCTGTGCAACCCACGATCGCGAGATCGACTGGATGCTTCCAGGGCTGGCGCCAACTGGCAAGTACATCGAGATTCCCATGCTCGCCGTGATCTGCTTCCGGGGCGACAAGTTGTATAACGAACATATCTACTGGGATCAAGCCTCGGTCCTGGTACAGATCGGTGTTCTGGATCCCAGGGGACTTCCGATCGCTGGAATTCAGACTGCGAAGAAGATGATCGATGAGACCCTGCCAAGCAACGAGTTGATGAGGAACTGGGAGTCGAGCGCAGGAAAGCCGATCTGAACGGAAGTGCAGCGGGTGGTATCTCGGACGTCGCGCGTGGAACCGTAACGCTTTCTTCAACCGCGAAGTTACTTTTCGTGTGCAGAGCATCAACCACATCAACCAACAGGCATCGCCATGAGGCTGAAATTAGGTGTACTTTGCGTTTCCTTGCTTGCGTCTGCGACCGCGTTTGCTCAGAGCTCCGTAACCTTGTACGGGATTATTTCGAACGGCCTGGGTTACTTTAGCAATCAGGCGGGGCACAGCAATTGGGCGATGATCAGCGGCGCGAACCAGAACAATCGCCTAGGGTTCAAGATAGGAGAGGGTCTCGGCGGTGGCCTTACCGCGGTGGCGACTCTGGAGAACGGCTTTGACAGCAATAGTGGCAAGCTTGGGCAAGGCGGGAGAATGTTTGGCCGCCAGGCATTCGTCGGCCTGTCGAGTTCGACCTACGGGACGCTCACGGTCGGTCGACAGTACGACATGCTGTGGGACTATCTGGACCGTATCGAACCCCAAGCCATGGGACCAGGCCTCGGCGTCAGCGTCGGCAGCAACGACAACATCGAAGGCAACTTTCGATACAGCAACTCCGTGAAGTACGCAAGCCCGGTATGGGGTGGATTCGGGTTTGAGTCACTATATGCATTCAGCAACAAAGCAGGGAGCTTTCAGCAAAACCGCGCCTTCAGCGCGGGGATCAATTATGCCCTCACGAATCAACGATACTCGCTCGTCTATCTCGATATTGACCATCCCGGGACTGCGAATCCCAACGGCGCGGTTACGGACGACTATGCGGGCGCGCCCTTCGTGTTATTTCATACCAGTCCTCTGAGCGCCTCGGTGGGCGTGCGCAATCAGCGCGTGATCGCCGGTGGGGCGGAGTATGACTTTGAAAAACTCAACTTGGGAGGCCTCGTTTCGGACGTCCGGTACAACTATCTCGACAACACAAGTTTGCATCTTGACAACCTCAGCTTGGTCGGTGTTTACAAGGTGACCCCGGCCTTTTTCATGTCGGCAGCCTATCTTTATACCCACGGCAGTTACGGGGGCATCTCATCGAACCCGCACTGGAATCAAGCGCAGGTAAGTTTGGAGTACTTCCTTTCAAAGAGAACGGATGTTTTCGCCTACGCCAACTATATTCGCGCGTCTGGTTCCAACGCGCAGGCCGTCCTGTTCTTGTCGGCTCCGTCGAGTACGAAACAACAAACGGCTGTAGTGGCAGGGATTCGCCACAAGTTTTAACGGGAACGACATGGGGCTTGGCGCCGATTCGGCGACCGAGTGTAGACGAACGACATCGTGCCGGCGTACGGGCCTTACCGTCCGAGCAGCGCAAGGTATTTCAGGATTAGGCGTGCAGGTCTGGAGTAGCACTGTACAGAATGTCGGATTGAAAGAAACAACGCGTGGGGTAACGGTATGAGCACGATTCTCGAAAGGATTGTTCAACTCAAGACTCGCGAGGTGCGGCTCGCGGTGGAGCGCATGCCGCTCGCCGAACTTAAGGAAATCGCGGCGACGCAAGATGTCAGAGATTTCACTGCTGCGCTGCACGCTAAAAACAGCGATGGTCTGCCTGGGGTGATCGCAGAAGTGAAAAAGGCCAGCCCGGCGCTAGGCATTTTGCGGCCGGATTTCGAACCCGAGAGTATTGCACGCTCATACGAGCGAGCGGGAGCGGCATGCTTGTCGGTGCTCACGGATCGATCATTTTTCTGTGGAAGCGCATCAGATCTTCGCGCCGCGCGCTCGGCCACTCGCCTTCCAGTGCTTAGGAAGGACTTCATCGTGGACGTTTACCAGATCTGGGAGGCGCGCGCCATGGGTGCGGACTGCATCCTGCTCATCGCAGCGATGCTCGATGTCCAGGCGATGACGGAGTTCGAAGCCGTTGCGTCCGAACTTGGGATGGCGGTGATCGTGGAGGTCCACAACGCCGCGGAGTTAGAGAAGGGCCTTGTGCTAAAGACACCTCTCATCGGTGTGAATAACCGAAATCTTGCAACGTTCGAGACTTCCATTGCCACAACCACCGCGATTCGGCACTTGATTCCCGACGACAGAACTGTGATTTCTGAGTCGGGCATTCGGTCGCGGCACGATGTAGAAGAGCTTGGTTCGATCGGGGTCGACAATTTTCTCGTCGGTGAAGCATTGATTCGAGCCGAGGATCCTGGTGCGGCGCTTGAGCGCATGTTCCTTTAGCGATGTACTGCGTCACCGATATTACATCCGTGGTCGACTATTAAAGAGATGAGAGAGCTTATGGACACTCAACAGGCTGCGGCCGCGCTGCGCGATGCAGCAGCGAGAGGTAGATATATTGCCCCATTGCGTGAGACATATGAGCAATTTGGCATCGAGGACGCTTACGCGATTCAGCGTATCAATACGGATCATCAACTTGCCGATGGTCGACGGCTCGTCGGGTGCAAGATTGGCTTGACTTCGTTGACTGTGCAAAAGCAGCTCGGTGTCGGCCAGCCGGACTTTGGCATGTTGTTTGACCACATGGGTTATGGCGATGGGGAACCGATTCCCGCTTCGATTCTCCACCAACCGAGGATCGAGGCGGAGATCGCTTTCGTCATGGGTCACGATATTGCAATGCCGAATCCGGGCCACCACGAGGTTCTGCATGCAATCGAGTACGCACTGCCCGCACTCGAAATCGTCGGTAGCCGCATCGCCGACTGGAACATCCGCATCACCGACACGATCGCTGACAACGCATCGTCTTGCGCGTACGTGCTGGGCAGCACTCCGCGCAAACTCTCAAGTTTCGATTTACGTCTTTGCGGGATGTCGATGGAACGGCGGGGCAGTCTCGTCTCGGTAGGTGCCGGAGCCGCATGCCTGGGCAACCCTCTTAATGCGGTTGTTTGGCTTGCCCGAACGATGGCCGCGCTTGGCACGCCGCTAAAGGCGGGCGATCTGGTCCTGTCAGGCGCGCTGGGGCCCATGGTCGGCGTCACGCCCGGCGACGTCTTCGAGGCACGCATAAACGGCCTCGGCTCTGTGCGCGCAGTTTTCGATCATGACCTGAAGAAGGCACATCAATGAGCAATGCTATTGAATATGCGATGCTGCTCGATGAGGCGGCACTGAATGCGACAGAAGTGGCGCAGTTCGACCCGGAAGGACGTCTGTCGCTCGATATGGCGTATTCCATCCAGGCCGCGTCGATTCAACGGCGCGTCGAACGCGGCCATCGGCGCGTAGGTGTAAAGATGGGCTTCACCAGCCGTGCCAAAATGGTTCAGATGGGCTTGTCCGATGTAATCTGGGGGCGATTGACGGCTGATATGCAGATCGAAGAGGCCACGGAAATCGATCTCTCGCGGTTTGTGCATCCGCGCGTTGAGCCGGAAATCGCGTTTATTCTGAAGCAATCGCTTCCGGGCGACGTCACGGGCCCGCAAGCGTTGGCCGCAGTGGAGGCTATCGCTCCTGCGCTGGAAATCATCGACTCGCGATACAAAGACTTCAAGTTTTCGCTACCCGAAGTGATTGCGGACAACGCATCATCTAGCGGTTTCGTAATCGGTGCCTGGCGCGACCCACACATCGACTTTTCCAACCTTGGGCTCACCCTAAACATCGATGGACGCGTCGTACAAGTCGGATCAACCGCTGCTTTGCTGGGCCATCCCCTGCGCTCACTGGTAGCCGCGGCGCGTGTTTCCGCTCAAGCGGGCGAGCCGCTGCAGGCAGGATGGGTTGTGATGGCCGGCGGTGCGACTCCCGCGGAATGGATCAAACCCGGACAGCATGTATCGGTCGACATGGAACAGCTGGGCGGCGCAAGTTTCGAAACCAAGGAGTGAGGCGACGCCCCCGTTCTGGTTATGCGAATTGTAGAACCCGCCGAGCGCCGACCACAGCACTAATTAGATCTGCGGCAGCGGAACCGGGACGCCTGATTTCGCAAGCGGGGGCGCAAGTGCTCGACAACTGAAGTTACTCGATGACCGGGCGGCGCAGCGGTAGCGTCTTCGAGGGCGGCACTGAGATGGACGGTGATCGACGCTGTCCAGAAGTTACATTTGGAGTCACACATGAACGACAAGGTGAAAGTCGCCATCATTGGGCCGGGCAATATCGGAACGGACCTCATGATAAAGGTAATGCGCAACAGCAAACACTTGCAGATGGGTGCTATGGTCGGCGTCGATCCCAGGTCAGAAGGCCTGGCTCGTGCTGCACGAATGGAGGTGGCGACGACCGCAGAGGGCATCGAGGGTCTGCTGAGACTCGATGTGTTCAAGGAAATTGACATCGTATTTGATGCGACGTCAGCAAGCGCGCACAGGCACCACAATGGCATCCTGCAGGATCATGGCATTCAGGTAATCGACCTGACTCCTGCCGCGATTGGCCCGTATGTAATTCCGGCGATCAATCTTGAGGATGAGAACGCGACGAATATGAATATGGTCACGTGCGGTGGCCAGGCCACCATTCCGATCGTCGCCGCGGTCTCTCGTGTTGCGAAGATCCACTACGCGGAGATCGTAGCTTCGATTTCCAGCCAATCTGCGGGGCCAGGCACACGCGCAAATATTGACGAGTTTACCGAGACGACGCGCGCCGCAATCGAAAAGTTGGGCGGTGCCACACGCGGTAAAGCGATCATCGTACTGAACCCGGCTGAGCCGCCGTTGGTGATGCGCGACACCGTCTTTGTGCTGTCGGAAAAGGCGGATCCGGAAGCTATCGAGGCAAGCATCACTGAGATGGTGCAAAAAGTACAGAAGTACGTTCCGGGATACCGCCTTAAGCAGTCGGTGCAGTTTGACGTGATCTCGCCTGACAAGCCGCTCAACGTGCCGGGCCTTGGATTAAAGCACGGCCTGAGGACATCAGTGTTTCTCGAGGTGGAAGGCGCTGCTCACTATCTGCCTTCGTATGCAGGCAATCTCGACATCATGACGTCGGCGGCACTCGCCTGCGGTGACATGATGGCACAGCGCCGGATCGCCGCCGGCATCGCGCGGGGCTACAAGGAGACGACGCAATGACATCAGCTGACAAAAGACTCTACATTTCCGACGTTACGCTGCGTGATGGCAGTCATGCGATCCGTCACCAATACAGCGTTGCCCACGTAAAAGCGATCGCTGCGGCGCTCGATGCTGCTGGGGTCGACAGCATCGAGGTTGCCCACGGCGACGGTATCGAAGGATCAAGTTTCAACTATGGATTCGGCGCTCACAGCGACGTCGAATGGATCGCCGCCGCAGCCGAAAGCGTCAAGACCGCGAAAATTGCCACGCTGCTGATCCCAGGCATCGGCACTACGCACGATCTGCGCCATGCCTTCGATGCAGGTGCACGGGTGGTACGCGTGGCGACCCATTGCACGGAAGCCGACGTATCCCGCCAGCACCTCGAATTTGCCCGGAAGCTTGGGATGGACGCAGTCGGCTTTCTCATGATGAGCCATATGACTACGCCGGAGAAGCTTGCCGAACAGGCGAAGCTGATGGAAAGTTTCGGCGCGACGTGTGTGTACGTTGTTGATTCTGGCGGTGCGCTGGGCATGAACGATGTACGAGATCGGTTTCGCGCATTCAAGGACGCTCTGAGCGCAGATACTCAAACTGGCATGCATGCTCATCACAATCTCAGCCTCGGTGTGGCGAATTCGCTGGTTGCAGTGGAAGAGGGGTGCGACCGCATCGATGCTAGTCTGGCAGGCATGGGTGCGGGTGCGGGCAATGCGCCGCTTGAAGTTTTCATTGCGGCGGCTCAGCGGCAAGGCTGGAATCATGGATGCGACTTGTACCGACTCATGGACGCTGCCGACGATCTCGTCCGTCCGCTGCAGGACCGGCCGGTACGTGTTGACCGCGAAACGCTTGCGCTCGGCTATGCTGGCGTTTACTCCAGCTTCTTGCGTCATGCGGAATTTGCGGCCAACAAATACGGTCTGAAGACCGTCGATATTTTAGTTGAGCTAGGCAGGCGAAAAATGGTGGGCGGTCAGGAAGACATGATTGTCGATGTCGCTTTGGATCTGCTTAAGAGCAGGTCCGAGCAAGCCGTGGCTCAAGAGCCGGCCATAAGTGAAGCAGGGTGACCGTCGTGGCGGCGTCATTGCCGCCCACGGTCTTTATCGCACCGTCACACCGTGGCCTTGACCTACTTCAACACTTTTCCGCTGCGTGATCATGCAAAGACTACTGGCCTGCCATCAGCATCAGCCCCTCGCGTACCAATTGCAAATCGGCACTGTCAAGATCACTATAATCGCCGAGTCAGTGGGACCCCTGTTGCGATGGCAGGAGCTCTATCCCGACGCCACAGAGCAATCGATGGCGTCATCCAATACGTCGGCTAATCGCAACCTATACGACGCCCACAGCGGTCGGCTTGTCATCGCCATACAGGCTTTCCTCATAGAAAGCGACGGTATAAGGCTACTGGTGGACACGTGTGTTGGCGACTGCAAGCAAAGAGCGCGACCCGAGTTCAATCACGCCGGATTCGGCTGGCTTGATAGACTTCGAGCAGCTGGCGTCAGCGTCCACGATGTTGATTTCGTGCTGGCCACTCATCTGCACGTTGACCATGTCGGGTGCAATACGTACTTCGAAGACGGGAGGTGGCGGCCCACGTTTCCTGGGGCGCGCTACCTCTTCGTTAAAGAGGAGTTGGATTTCTGGACAAGTGATTCGGCAAAATGTCCGCTGGAACGGACGGGAGACTACATCGGAGATAGCATTTTTCCGATCTTCGAGGCGGGACAGGCCGATATCATTGACCATGGACACGTCATCAATTCATCGATCCGCTTGATTCCCCTGCCAGGACACACTCCAGGTCACGTCGGAGTTTGCATTGAAAGCGAGGGCCGACGCGCGGTCATTTCTGGCGATCTATTCCACACCCCGCTTCAATGTGAGAACCCCGACTGGAGCACTAGGTTTTGCGTTGATCCTCAGCAGTCTCGTCAATCCAGACGAACGTTCTTCGAAGAACACGCTGACACAGAGACTACGATAATACCTGCGCACTTTCCTTACCCCTGTGCGGGCTCAATCCACCGCAACGGCGGTAGCGGTTACGAGTTTCGATTTCTCAGCCCTGAAAAGGTATCCAATATTTTTTAGCTTTTGAATGGAACTCTCGTCACCAGTGTTCGTGAACAGTCCGGATTGAAATTGTAAGAGCGTCAGGGCGACCGAGATGCGCGCCGCGCTGTCAGGCTGGTTGAGCGCAACCAAGCGCTTGTATCGGCGACACGAGGCTTGACATAACGCCGTCAAGCAAAGTCAATTTGACATAAGGGAATTTACCGACCGTAACGTAGGACTGCTATGGTTAAGCGCCGCGTCAATAGGACCTGCAACGTGAGTCACTAATGATTCGCGGTGGCTCGTCGACGAATCCGACGCGCCACTCGGCGGACCCGATCTGACCGAGTTCGGCCACAAGGAGCCGTTCTCCTATCGAAAACGGCTGCCATTCAAGCGGCAGCAACGGCTTTGAAGCCGACGGACGACATACCTGTTCAAAACTGGAGCGGCAACGGCCTTGTCATCGGTCCCAGATCCGGCCGATGGAACACTTGTGCAGGGTGGTCGGTAGGTCAATGGCATGTCGGCGTTGAACAGGGCGCTGCAGCAACGTCAGCCAGCGTCGGGGGCTGGTTCTGCATTCGGATAGGGCCGGCCGTTATGCAAGTAACGAGTACTAGGCCTTGCTGGAGCGGCATCATGTGGTTTCCAGCATGAGTCGCAAGGGAAATTGCTGGGCCGCGCACCCGGCGCGCACGAGCTAGAAATCGACATCGCCTTCTGTGGCGTCTCCCATTCCGACATCCATAGGGTACGCCGCGAATGGGCCGGTACGCTGTTTCCCCGCGTGCCGGCCCGGAAATCGTCGGGCGCGTGTCGGCGGTCACCGCCCATGTCTCGGGGTTCAAGGCGGGCATCTTGTCGGAGTCGGGTGCATCGACCTGGCGAGCGGCACCGGCCTGGGCCTGTCGATATTAGCCCGTATTGCCTGTTTTTTGAAGGCGGCGCTAACCTTCTCTCACGGCTTGGACGGCAGGGGCTTGTCTGTGCCGATGACGTTTCCGAGATAAGCCCTGTGAGCCGAACCTGTGAGACGCCGAGTTCCAGTCTTGATTCGGCCGTTGCCTCATATCCACCCACACGCGAGCAAGGCCTTGATCAGATATGCCGCTGCGTCATTCATTCTCGTTCTCTCCATCTTGCTGGTCGGAGCATCGGCCGCGCCGCTGAGCAAACAGCCGAACTCACGGACGATTGCTTTTGTTGTTGCGGTGGCAACGAGTGATTTGCGCAGTGCTAGGGGAGGAGGCGAACATGTGTTTGCTTATGCTCCGGACGAGAGTGAGGGGACACTGTCCTCCGCCATAAAGGATTGGTTGTCGCAGGGGGACAAGGCGAGATTGAGGCTCGCGCCTGCTGACCAGGCAACCATCTTCGCATTCTACTGGGCGGCGACGCGGATGCCTCCGCAGTCGCGGTGCTTCATGGACATCGATAGCGAGGAATGCCAGCAGGATCTTGGTTACTGGCTAGCTCGGGTGCGAGATGGCGATCCGGAGTTCGTCTCAGCTTATCGGCAGGCGCAGATGCGGTTGAGCCTGCCCCCGCTAGCTACCCAAAGGCACGAGTGACCGTCGAGCGCATTCACGGCAAACACCGCCCGTACGCGAGCTCGGCGGGCGAGCGGTTGGGGCGGCGGACTGCGGCGCTGACCAAGAAAATCAGGCGTCGTTGAATCAGCCCCGGCTGCCATCGTCTGGTTCGCGAGGCTAGCGCCAAGCTAATGGTCGATCATGGTCTATTAGCGGCCGTTAGCCTGACCGCCGCCCGACCGTCGGCCAGGGGTCGATGTCCGTCATTCCGGCAGCGGTGATCTATTTCACGTCGAAGGGCGTGTGCGCCCGCTTTCGATGCGTGCGAA
>NZ_JALQDN010000090.1:0-58068 GCF_023631205.1 Caballeronia sp. NCF2
CGGCTCTTTAATCAACATTTCGTCATTCCAGAAAGACCGGGAAATCGATTCAACGAACTTCTAACTCACGACACTAGCACGATGTCGCACAGAAGCGCGTCCGGCCACTGCGCGCCGGGCAGTTCGCGCAGACGCGCAAGCGCTTCATCGCCCGATGCGCAAGACATGACGCGCGCGCCCACCGATTCGAGCACGGCTTCGAGCGCATCGCGCGCGTCTTCCTGATCGTCGAGCACCATCACGGTGATGCCGGCCAATGCATCGTCATGCGTGGCTTCGGACGCTTGCGGATCGTCGAGCACGGGACGAAGCGGCATCGTCGCGACATACGCGACATGCTCGTCGATATAGCGCACCGTGAAGCCGCCGCCCATTTCGTTCAATGCGGATTCGAGCCGCCGCATCTGCTGCGAAGACAGATCGGCGGGACTCGCGCGCTGACCGATCACCGTGAGATTCGCGTGATTGTCTTCGCGGAACACGCGCAGTTCGATGCGCTCGCCGCGCGCCGCCGAGCTCATGTGCGAACGGCACAGATCGGCCACGATCTGCTGCAGCACGCTGGCATCGCCCGAGACGCGCAAACCCGGATCGCTGATGACCGTGTAGAGATTCACGCCGCGCGTGACGATCTCGTCGTGCAGCGCATCGACCACGCCTGCGACGAGCGCATCCAGTCCGAGCGCCGTCGCGGACACCTTGCGTTGCGCGTGCTTCAGCTCGCCCTGCTGCCATTGCAGCGACCACATGCGCGCGTACACGCCATCGCGCGCGAGCAGTTCGTCGTGCTGTCCCTGCTCGACGATGCGTCCATGCTCCATCACGAGAATCCAGTCGGCATCGACGACAGTGGACAGCCGGTGCGCGATGACGATCGACGTGCGGCCCTCCGCGAGCCTGTCGAGCTCGTTCTGGATCGCGCGTTCGGAGCGCGTATCGAGCGCGGACGTCGCTTCGTCGAACACGATGATGCGCGGATTCTTGAGTATCGCCCGCGCAATCGCGATGCGCTGACGCTCGCCGCCGGAGAGCCGCACGCCGCGCTCGCCGACGCGCGTCTCGTAGTCGTCCGGCAGACGCTCGATGAAACCGTCGAGTTGCGCCGCGCGGGCCGCCCGCGCGATGTCCGCGCGCGTCGCGCCGGGACGCCCATAGCCGATGTTGTAGGCGATCGTGTCGTTGAAGAGCACGGTGTCCTGCGGCACGATGCCGATGGTCGCGCGCAGGCTGTTCTGCGTGACCTGCGAGATGTCCTGACCGTCGATGCGTATCGCGCCCGCCGTCGGCTCGTAGAGCCTGAACAGCAGCTTCACGAGCGTCGACTTGCCCGATCCGCTGCCGCCGACGACCGCGAGCTTCTTGCCCGGATGCGCGCGAAAATCGACATCGCGCAGAATCTGCCGCGCCGGATCGTAACCGAACTCGACATGATCGAACTCGATCTCGCCCGCCGTCACGACGAGCGGCTTCGCGTGCGCTTCATCGACATCCTCGCGCACGCGGCCGCGCGACAGCAGAATGTTGAACATGCGCTCGACGTTGACCATCGCGTCGTTGGTCTCGCGAAACACGAAGCCGAGCGTGTTGAGCGGATTGCACACCTGCACGATATACGCGTTGACGAGCACGAGATCGCCCACGCTCATCGTGCCAGCGACGACGTGTTGCGCCGCGCGCAACATCACCGCCGCAATGCCGATCGTGATGATCGTGCTCTGCCCGACATGCAGCAGCGTGAGCGCGCGCTGATTGGCGATGCGCGCATGCACCCACTGCTCCAGCACGCTCGAAAGACGCCGCGTTTCGATGCTTTCGCTCGCGAAGAACTTCACCGTTTCGTAGTTGAGCAGGCTGTCGACGAGACGGCCGTCCGATTGTGCTTCGAGGCCGTTCACCGCGCGCTGGAAGCGCATGCGAAAGCGCGTGAAGATGACCGTCCACACCGAATACAGGACGAACGTCGCGCCGATGATCGCCATGAATTCCAGCGAATACGCATGCACCATGACCGCGACGATCGTGCCGATCTCGATCATCACCGGCACGATCGTGAAGAGCGATGTGCCGAGCAAAAAGCCGATGCCGTCCGCGCCCTTCTGCACGTCGCGCACGACCGCGCCGGTTTCGCGCCGCGCATGAAAGCGCGCGCCGAGCGCATGAAGATGCGCGAACGTGCGCTCGGTGAACGACGCGACCGTGCGCTGCGTGACGATGCTGAAGACGACGTCGCGCGCTTCGTTGAGCACATCGCCGAGATAGCGCAGCAGGACGTAGGCGAGGACGAGAAAGACCGGAAAGACGACGCTCGATGCGGGATGGCTGAACTCGTCGATGACGCGCTTGAGCATCAGCGGCACCCCGACCACCGCGAGCCGCGCGCCGATCATCAGCGCGACCGCCGCGGCGGTCTGATAGCGCCAGGCCCACACCGCGCGCCACAGATCGGCGCCGATGCGCCTGCGCACACGCGCGCGCTCCTGATCCTCCGTTACGCGGGCCGTCACTCCTTCCAGTCCTTGCGCTTGCC
This sequence comes from Caballeronia sp. NCF2, assembly GCF_023631205.1. NCBI lineage: Bacteria > Pseudomonadati > Pseudomonadota > Betaproteobacteria > Burkholderiales > Burkholderiaceae > Caballeronia > Caballeronia sp. NCF2. The sequence continues at coordinate 2,528 of NZ_JALQDN010000090.1, forward strand.
CGCGCCGGGATTCGATGCGCCCTTCGTCGCGGATTGCGCGTTGTTCTTCTGCACGCGCTCTTCTTCCATGCGGCTAAGCGTGGCCGGGTCCGTGCCCGACTGGCCCGCGGCGCCCGCGCCGCCGGCGACACCCGCGGATTTCCCGGATGCCTGGTTTCCCGATGTGGAATGGCCTGGCGGCGCACCGTTTTGCTGGGCGTTTGCGAGCGTGACGCCCGACAGCGAGACGCACGCGAGCGTGTGGATCATTCCCGATCGTAATTTGCGATTCATGGCGTTCTTCCTGCAACAGGGAGTGGTCAGCACTGGTGTGTCGATCAGCAACCCGTGCGCCCGGGACCGCGATGACGGACCGAATGGGAAGCGTCAAGGGGCCTGAATCCAGCATGAACCCACGTCATCATCGGGGCGCCCGAAGGTCTTGTCCGACAGCGAATCGATATCGCCGGAGGCATCTCAGGCTGTTTTGCAATTCGTGAAGCAATGCCATGCACGCTTTACTATTGCAACCGATCTGTCGTAGACGAATCTGACGCTATTCCTGTTCGGAAACTCTACGCTCGAATTGCGTGAGCGTGAGGTCGATCCTCGAGAGAGTCTGCCTATCCATCTTGTCATAGTGGATTGAGATCGAAAAGACTCGACCCAGTACGTTTGCAGGCAATTGCCTTCAATGAGCCTTGCGCGCCGCCTCTTCCAGCCGCAAGGACGATTCGAGAACTTCGCTCGAAGACGTGACGAATTCGCGTGCCCATTGCGTGGCGGCGCGCTCGGCGGCGCTCCGTGTTCCATACGCCACGTTGGTCGGAAAGGTCGCTTTGGGCACTTCGTCGTGCTTTCGATAATCTCGCTGGCGCGAGAACTGTGCGATCGCGGTCCAGCCATCATCCGGTACGTGTTCTGGAATGATCTCGACAAAAAAACCGCTCATGGAGTACATGATGTCCTTCGTTTAAAAGCACATCTGCTGATGCAAGGTCCGAACGCCCGGAGAAACGCCCGACCGTTCGAGCGCTGCCTTGCCGCGCCGCTTTCGACGGCCACGCAATGCACGTTTTTCCAGACATGCGATGTAAATCAGGCATTCGGATAGCCTAGCCCTTATCGAGCAAATATCGGACCGCAGCGCCTAAAAAATCACGCGCATTTCATGATGTGGTTATAGGAAAGCATTCGATTGAATGCGCCGCTTTCTTGGCCGCATCCCGGGCAACATCCGGTAAGAGGCGCGTAACCCAATGCGCGTCGTGCCTTCATAGACTGTGCGCTTTCGATAACCCGCTTCGAACGCACATGCGCCCGGCTCTCACCATCGATTCGCTCGCGAGCTTCCGGCTAAGCGAAGACGGCGGCTATCTCGTCGTCGACGCGCGCTCGGGCTCGTCGGTCGCATTGCATTGCTCCGTCATGCACGAGTTGATCGCCGCGCTCGCGCACGCCATCGCGTGCTCGGAAAGAATCCGCAAGAAAAATCGCGCGGCCAAATTCACGATGCATTGCGCAGGCTGGGAAGTCGCGCTCGATGCGGATGGCACCGGCGCGCTGATTCTCTCCTTCGTCCTTCAGGGCGGCGCGCAGCTCTCCTTTCGCATACGCCGCGAAAGCGCGCTGCAGATCCATGAAGTCATCGGCGCGGCGACCGGCCAGTCCCTGCCTGCCATCGGCGATGCACCGATCCAGTAAGCCCGCGCCGCTCTCTCCACTTTTCCCGATTCCCGCATGAAGCATCACATCTATCGCTCGCTCGCAGTCGCGGCGGGCGCCCTCGTCAGCGCGCACGCGCATGCCGGCAGCAGCTTCATCGTGCGCGACATTCGCGTGGAAGGCGTGAGCCGCGTCGATCCGTCGACGGTCTTCGCCAATCTCAAGATACGGCGCGGCGACACCTTCACCGAGGCGGGAGCCACCGATGCGATCCGCGCGCTCTACGACACCGGCCTCTTCACCGACGTGAGCGTGTCGACCGAAGGCGACGTGCTCGTCGTGCGCGTCGTCGAAGCGGCGGCCATCGCCGGCGTTCAGTTCGCGGGCGTGCATGAATTCGACAAGGACAATTTGTCGAAGGCGTTGAAAGCGGTCGGACTCGCGCCGGGTCAGACCTACAACAAGGCGCTCGCGAACCGCGCGGAACAGGAACTCAAGCGCCAATATCTGATGCGCGGCTTTTACGCCGCCGAAGTCACGACCACGGTGACGCCGCTCGATCGCGGCCGCGTGCAACTGCTTTTCTCGGTCGCCGAAGGACCGAGCGCGAAGATCAGGCAGATCAATTTCCTCGGCAACACCGCATTCGATGAAAAGACGCTGCACGACGAGATGCAGCTCTCCACGCCCAACTGGTTTTCCTGGTACACGAAGAACGATCTTTATCAGAAGGAGAAGCTCACCGGCGATCTGCAAAACCTGCGCTCGTTCTATCTCGATCGCGGCTACCTCGAATTCAGCGTGGAATCGACGCAGGTTTCGATCTCGCCCGACAAGAAGGACATGTATCTGACGATCATGCTGCACGAAGGCAAGCCTTACACCATCACGAGCGTGAAGCTCGCGGGCAATCTGCTCGGGCGCGATGCGGAATTGGCGCGGCTCGTGAGCATCGAGCCGGGCGAGCTGTTCTCGGCTAACAAGCTGCAGCAAGTGACGCAGACGCTCGTCGACAGGCTCGGCGGATACGGCTACGCCTTCGCGAGCGTGAACGCGCAGCCGGACATCGATCAGGCGCATCACACGGTCGCGCTCACGTTGCAGGTCGATCCGGGCAAGCGCGTGTATGTGCGCCGCGTCGAAGTGATCGGCAATACGCGCACGCGCGATGAAGTCGTGCGCCGTGAAATGCGCCAGTTCGAAAGCGCATGGTTCGACAGTCAGGCGCTCAAGCTCTCGAAAGACCGCATCAGCCGTCTCGGCTATTTCACCGATGTCGATGTGACGACCGTGCCCATCGAAGGCGATCCGGATCAGGTCGACGTGCAGATGAAAGTGACAGAGAAACCGACAGGGGCGATCACGCTCGGCGCGGGCTTTTCATCGACGGACAAGGTCGTGCTGTCCGCCGGCGTCACGCAGGACAACGTGTTCGGCTCGGGCACGAGTCTCGGCGTGAACGTCAATACGGCGAAGACGTATCGCACGCTGAGCATCACGCAGACGGACCCGTACTTCACCGTCGACGGCATTCAGCGCATCACCGATGCGTATTACCGGACGACGTATCCGCTCTACTATTCGAGCGATTCGAGCTTTCGTATCGTGAGCATGGGCGTCGACACGAAGTTCGGCATTCCGTTCTCCGAGTCGGACATGGTGTACTTCGGCGCGGGCGTCGAGCAGGATCGCTTCAATACCGATTCGGATACGCCGCAATCGTATCTGGACTACGTGAGCGAGTTCGGCCGTGTGGTGAACAACGTGCCGCTCACGGCGAGCTGGAAGCGCGACCATCGCGACAGCGCGCTGGTGCCGAGCCGCGGCTATTATTTGCAGGCCAACGCGGAAGTGGGCACGCCGCTCGGCAACACCGAGTACTACAAGACCGATTTCACCGCGCAGTATTACCACTCGTTCTCGCGCGGCTTCGTGTTCGGCGTGAACCTTCAGGCGGGCTATGGCTCGGGTCTGGGCGGCAAGTCGTATCCGATCTTCAAGAATTACTACGCGGGCGGCATCGGTTCCGTGCGCGGCTACGAGTCGAGCTCGCTCGGTCCGCGCGACAAGACGACGAACGATCCGATCGGCGGCTCGAAGATGGTCGTCGCCAACATCGAGATGACGTTTCCGTTGCCGGGCACCGGCTACGACCGCACCTTGCGCGTGTTCACCTTCGTCGATGGCGGCAACGTCTGGGGCGACGAAGGCAACAGCACGGGATCGAACGGCCTGCGCTACAGCTACGGCATGGGCCTCGAATGGATTTCGCCGATCGGCCCGCTGAAGCTGAGCCTCGGTTTCCCGATCGTGCATCACAGCGGAGACACGTATCAGAAGTTCCAGTTTCAGATCGGCACCGCGTTTTAAGGCTCTTTACGTGAATCTCCGGCGAAGAGCCCGGCCCGTCCCGGTTCGGCGATCTACGCATGAGCGGGCATGACCGCGCCGAGCTTCGCGCCATTCGGACTGAAGGCGTAGCCGCGCCCGCGTATCGTCTGAATGAGGCGCGGCTCTGCGGGATCGTCCTCGACGATCTGTCGCAAACGGCACACGAGCGCATCGACCGAGCGCTCGGACAGCGCGCAGCCCTGCTCGCTCAACTGACGGGTGAGGCGCAGGCGCGACATCACCGTCATCGGATTGCGCGCGAACAACGCGAGCAGTTCGAGGAGCCTGTCGTGTACGTCGATGGCCACGCGCTTGCGCTTCAGCGTGCGCTTCGCCGGATCGAGCACGAAGTCGCCGAGGCGCAGCTTGCCGTTGCCGGGCGTGACCGGCAATGCACGCCCCGCGCGATGACGCAACAGATTGCGCATCCGCGAAAGAATCTCGCGCTCGTTGCAGGGCAGTTGCACGAAGTCGTCGGCGCCGAGATCGAGACAGGTGATGGCGTCCATCCAGCCGTGCGGCGCGCCGATGACGAGCACCGCGATATCCGGATGCAGCGTGCGCAGATCGCAGAGCACGGCTGCCGTGGGCGTGTCGGTCAGTTCGTTGCTGAGCAGGATCAGCGAAGGCTTCGTGTGCTCGATCTCGACGGCGAGCGTCTCTGCATTCGAGATCGTTCGCATCGCCGGGTAATAGCTCGAAAGAAATGCGCGCAGTTTTTGCCGAACGCCGTCATCCGGCTCGACGATGACGATGCGATGCGGCTCGTGCGTACCGGACATCATCGTTACGCCCTCCGCAGCTTCGGACGGCCGAGCGCGGCCGCATCGAGCGCGACGTGACGTTCGCCGTTGGCGTGCAGGCGCATGCGCTCGCGGATTTCCGGTTCCGTCGCGCTCACATGCACCGCGATGAACGAGCGTTCGCCGCGAAAGTTGATCCATTCGACGACACGGCAGGACGCGCCCCACGGCTGCACGATCGGCGCGGAAAGGCGGCAGCCGCGCAGTTTCGTCGCGGGTTCGTCGGCGATCTGCGCTACATCGGCGGAACTTCGTCCGGGCCAGGATGGGCGCTTCATATCGGCCTCCTTTCGTTCGGTGCGTGGCATGGCGTAACTCCGTGGTTTTCCCTTGAGATTGCCAGCGACGTTAGCGATCAATGCCGCATCCAGCATGGAGAAAAAGTGGAGAAGTCGTGGAGATTCGCGAGGAAACTGCGTGACGAAGGCCGCATCAACTAGAATCGGCCGTCATTCAATCCGCCTGCCACGCGAAGGGTTCCTCATTGAAGTTTCGTTTTGGCATCGCCTCGAAGATCTTTCTGCTCGTGCTGGTCGCGTGTCTCGTCATCACGTTGACGATGGGCTACGCCGTGCGCGTCAGCTTCGAGAACGGCTTTCTGCATTACGTGCGCGAACGCGATGCGGGGCGCGAACGCGCCGTGATGGCGAAGGTCGCGAGCGAGTACGCCGCGCACGGCAACTGGGCGTTCCTGCGCGGCAACGACGACGCATGGCTCGCGCTGCTCGACGACGCACAGGAGCAGTTCGTGCGGCGCGAGATCGAAGACATGCGCGCGACCGTGCCGAGCGCGTGGCGCAGCTTTCCGGGCAGCGGCAGCGTGGCGCGCATCCTCGGGCCGCTCGGCGAGCCGTGGCACGGCCCGCACTGGGGCATGCGTCCTTCGAACGCGTTGCCGAACCCGTCGCCTTTCGCGCCGCCCGAATCCGCACCTCTGCGCGATTCGCTGAATACAGCGCCCGAAATCGAATCGGCGGATCGCGTGCGCGGGCATAGACGGGAACGTCCGCCTGCCGCGCTCTTCGATGCGGATCGCGCGCTCGTCGCATCCACCAACGAGCCGCCGCCGCCGGATGCGCCCGCGTCGCCCGTGCGCGTGCATGGCAAGGTCGTCGGCTGGCTCGCAACCGCCGGGCCGACGCCGCTCACCGACGCCGCCGACATCGCGTTTCAGGCGCAGCAGATGCGCGCGACCTGGCAGATCGGCGGCGTCGCCGTGATACTCGCCGCCGTCGTCGCGATGGTGCTCGCGCGCCTCGTGCTCGTGCCGGTGCGCCGCGTGATGGCCGCGACGCATCGGCTCGCGAGCGGTGACTATTCGATTCGCGTGCCCGCGAAGAATCGCGACGAGCTCGACAAGCTCGCATCGGACTTCAACTCGCTCGCCGATTCGCTGGAGCGCGCGGAACGTTGCCGGCGCGAGTTCATCGCGGACGTGTCGCACGAATTGCGCACGCCGCTCGCCGTGCTGCGCAGCGAACTCGAAGCGATCGAAGACGGCGTGCATGTATTCGATGCCGCATCGCTCGCCTCGCTGCAGACGGAAGTCGCGGCGCTGAACAAGCTCATCGAAGACCTGTACGACCTGTCGCTGAGCGATGTCGGCATGCTGCGCTATCGCAAGGCGCCCGCGCAGGTGAACGCGCTCACGCGCGCGTCCGTCGATGCGATGCGTCAGTCGTTCCGCGCGAAGCGGCTCGCCATCGATGTCGAATGCAGCGATGCGCTCGCCTCCGCCGATGTCGATGTCGACGCCGCGCGTTTCGTGCAATTGCTGAAGAACCTGCTGCAGAATTCCCTGCGCTACACGGATCCGAACGGGCGCGTGCGCGTCGCGCTCGCGGGCGCACCCGACGACTGGACGCTCAACGTGCAGGACTCGTCGCCGGGCGTGCCGACGTCCGCGCTGCCGCATCTCTTCGACCGTTTCTATCGCGTCGACGAATCGCGCAGCCGGCAAAGCGGCGGCGCGGGACTCGGGCTCTCGCTATGCAAGGCGATCGTCACGGCGCATGGCGGCAGCATCCGCGCGGACGATTCGGCGCACGGCGGCGTGTCGATCACCGCGCGCTTTCCTTCCCACCGCGAGTAAGCGATGCCCGTAACTTCTCCCGCCCATGTCCTGATCGTCGAGGACGAGCCGAAGCTGGCCGCCGTGCTCGCCGACTATCTGCGCGTCGCGGGTTACATCGTGACGACGCTCGCCGATGGCGCGCAGGTCATCCCGTTCGTGCGTCAAACGCCGCCTTCGCTGATGCTGCTCGACCTGATGTTGCCGGGCCGCGGCGGACTCGATATCTGCCGCGAATTGCGGACGTTTTCGGAGCTGCCGGTCATCATCCTGACGGCGCGCATCGACGAGATCGATCGTCTGCTCGGACTCGAAACCGGCGCGGACGACTACGTGTGCAAGCCGTTCAGCCCGCGTGAAGTGGTCGCGCGCGTGAAGGCGATCTTGCGTCGCGCGGGCGGCGCGAACGCAACCGCGAGCGGCGCGGCGGCCAGTGCGCTGCAAATCGATCCGCAGTTTCATCGCGTGACGCTCGACGGCCACGAACTGCGCCTCACGCCGATCGAGTTCCGATTGCTGCATCTGCTGCATGTGTCGATGGGCCGAATACTGCCGCGCTCGTTTCTGCTCGATAACGTCTACGCGGATCATCGCGTGGTGACGGATCGCACGATCGACAGCCACATCAAGAATCTGCGCCGCAAGCTGCAGGACGTCCGGCCCGAGGGCGAGATCATCGTCTCGGTCTACGGCGTCGGATACAAGCTCGAAATCTGAGCGAACGTTCAGTTCGATGCGGGCATCGTCACGCGCGCGACCAGGCCCGAAGGCTCGCGATTGATGAGCGCGAGCGTGCCGCCGTGCGAACGCACGATGTCATCGACGATCGACAGCCCGAGGCCCACGCTGCCGGGCCGCTGCGCGCGCGCCGGGTCCAGGCGCACGAACGGCTCGATCACGTCCTGAAGGCGATCGGCGGGAATGCCCGGCCCGTCGTCGGTCACGTCGATCACCACGTTGCCTGCATCGAGCGCCGCCGTCACGACGATCTCCGTGCCGAAGTGAATGGCGTTGTCGATGAGATTCGTGAGCACGCGCTGGATCGCATCCGGCTTGCAGAAGAACGGAATCTGATCCGGCCCGTCGTAGCGGATCGCCGCGCCCGACTCCGCGTATTCGTCGCATAGCGTGCCGAGCAGCGCGCCGAGATCGAGCCACTCTTTTTTCTCCGCGCCCGCATCGCTCGTGAGGAATGCGAGGGCGGAACTCACCATTGTCTGCATCAGATCGATGTCGCGCAGCAGCTTGGCGCGCTCGATCTCTTTCTTCTCGGCGTCGAGCTGCAGGCGCATGCGCGTGAGCGGCGTGCGCAGATCGTGGCTGATCGCGGCGAGCATGCGCGTGCGGCTTTGCATCGAGCGCGCGATGCGTTCCTGCATACGGTTGAACGCATGCGCGGCGCGGCGGATTTCGAGCGGTCCTTCTTCATCGATCGGCGCAACGGTGATGTCGCGGCCGAACGCATCGGCTTTCTCGGACAATCGCCGCAACGGGCGAATCACGCGCGACACCGCCCACGCCGACAATCCCGCGACGCCCACGCACAGAAACGCGAGCGCGCCGAAGAACGGAATCGTGAAGCGATCGGGCTCGCGTTCGTTGCGGTCGGTGCGAATCTCCAGCGTGCGCTGGCCGAGGGGAATCAGCACTTGAAGATTCTGCGTCGGCTGACGCGCATCGCACGTTCGCACCGTCAGCGCCGCGCCCGCGTGCAGTTCCGCTCTGAGCGCGGCTTCGAGATCGTGCGTGTCGAGCGTCGAGCCTTTGCAGATGACGGCATCGTCGACGAGCTTCGCCGTCATGCGCGCGCGACCGGCGGCGGCCAGCACGCGCACGCGGTCCGCGTCGGGCGTCGCGCTCAGCATGTCCACCAGCGCGACGATGCGATACGACGTCTGCCACGGCCACGGCGGGCTCGGCGGCGCGCCGGGATAGAACAGCAACACGATGAAGAGCAACAGCGTCGCCGCCGACGAGCCCGCGACGATCGCGAGAATCTGCCCGAGCGTGGTCGCGAAAACGCGCGGCATCAGGCGGCGCATCACTGGGCGGTCACTTCGGGCTGGAACGCGTAACCGTCGGCGCGCACGGTTCGGATCGGATCATCGAGCGGATCGTCGCCCGCGAGCTTGCGGCGCAGCCGGCTCACGAGCAGATCGACGGAGCGCGTCGCGATCGGGAAGTTTTTGCCGCGCGTGAGACGGATGAGTTCTTCGCGCGATAGCACTTGCCGCGGATGCTGGCACAGCACGAGCAGCAAGTCGGTTTCGGCGCCCGTCAACGGCACGCGCAAGCCGGCGGGCGAGCGTAGAAAGCGCCGGTACGGATAGAACGTGAAGCCGGAGAACGTCATCACGATTTCGCTTGCCGGCGCGCGCGCGGCGGCCTCGTTCGTCTGGCCGCGGCGCAACACGACGCGGATGCGCGCGAGCAGCTCGCGCAGATCGAACGGCTTCGACACGTAATCGTCCGCGCCGAGTTCGAGGCCGACGACCTTGTCGGTCGGTTCGGACAGCGCGGTCAGCATGATGATGGGCGGCCCGCCCGATGCACGCACCCGACGGCAGAAGCTCAGGCCGTCTTCGCCGGGCAGCATCACGTCGAGCAGCACGAGGTCGAAGCCGCCGCGCGCGAGCAGTTCGTGTCCGGCTTCCGCGCTTCCGGCGACCTGCACGCGAAAGCCCTTGCCGCGCAGATAATCCGCGAGCGATTCGCTGATTTCCGGGTCGTCTTCCACGAGCAGCAGTTGAGATTCGTTCACTTCGTTGCACCGGTTCGAGAGCGGGCGGCGTCGCGCCTCAAGACGAGATTGTCCATCAATCCGGACCTCAACTTCATGTCAATCCGGACACACTCGGCCATCTTACTCAGTACGCGGATGTCGCGCGCAGACCACAACGTCCTTCCGATTCGCACAAGGCATTACCGCAGGTAATCGCGATTCGCGCCGCATTGCGGCATCGCGCGCACGCGAACGCATTGATGCTCAAGGGATTCCTCTTTCGCTGTGCTCCGCAGGCGCACGCGTTACACAACATTCGGTAACTCGCGTCCAACGAAAGCACGTCATGTGCCGTGATTTAATCCGCCGTCCGATGCGTCGACCGATCGATCGGAAAGAACCTCAAGCTCTCTTGGAGATACCACAGTGAAGAAATCCCTATTCACGCTGAGCGCGCTGGCCGCGCTCGGCACCGTCGCCGGCACGGCGCACGCGCAAAGCAGCGTGACGCTCTATGGCCTCATCGACGCGGGCCTCACCTACACGAACAATCAGGGCGGCGCGCATAACGTTCAGGCGACGAGCGGCGCCGTCAACGGCAGCCGCTGGGGCCTGCGCGGAACGGAAGATCTCGGCGGCGGCCTGAAGGCGATCTTCACCCTCGAAAGCGGCTTCAGCATCATGAACGGCAAGCTCGGCCAAGGCGGACGCGAGTTCGGCCGTCAGGCGTTCGTCGGACTGTCGAGCGATCGCGCGGGCGCACTCACGCTCGGCCGTCAGTACGATTCCGTCGTCGATTATCTCGGCCCGCTCGCACTCACGGGCACGCAATACGGCGGCACGCAGGCCGCGCACCCGTTCGACAACGACAACCTCGACAACTCGTTCCGCGTCAGCAACTCCGTGAAGTACCAGAGCCTGAACTACGGCGGCTTCAAGTTCGGCGGCCTGTATGGCTTCTCGAACGATGCGGGCGGCTTCGCGACGAATCGCGCGTATAGCGTGGGCGCATCGTACAACTACGGTCCGTTGAACGTAGCGGCGAGCTACATGCAGCTGAACAACGCGGGCGCGACGCTGAATTCGAGCGGCGCAGTCAGCGATGACGCCACGTTCAGCGCAAGCCGTCAGCGCACGTTCGGCGCGGGCCTGAGCTACACGTTCGGCGCGGCGCAAGCGGGCTTCGTCTTCACGCAGACGCGACTCGACGGCGCGACGGGCATCGGCGCATCGGCATCGGGCACGACCAACGGCATCACGCTCGATGGCGGCAGCGCGCGCTTCACCAACTACGAAGTGAACGGCCGCTACAACCTGACGCCCGCGTGGTCGGTGTCGGGCGCGTACACCTTCACCGACGGCCATCTCGAAGGCGTCGATCCGAAGTGGAATCAGTTCAGCCTGCAAACGGCGTACGCGCTGTCCAAGCGCACCGACGTGTATCTGCAAGGCGTGTATCAGCACGTGAGCGATACGGGCGATTCGGGCATCACGGCGGCGATCAACGGACTGTCGGCATCGTCGACGAACAGCCAGGTCTCGGCGACCGTGGGCTTGCGTCACCGCTTCTGATCGAAGCGTGAGCGAACGGCGGACGCGTATGTCCGCCGTTTTTGCGTCGCATGGGTTGCGGCGTTACTGATCGTCCCAGCGCGCGACGGTCTGTTCCTGAACGCCGAGCCCTTCGACGGATAGCTTCATCACGTCGCCCGGTTTCAGGTATTGCTCGGGCTTCATGCCGAGGCCGACGCCCGGCGGCGTGCCCGTCGTGATGACATCGCCCGCTTCGAGCACGACGAACTGGCTGATGTACGAAACGAGCTTGCTGATCGGAAAGATCATGTCGGACGTCGATGAGTTCTGGATGCGCTTGCCGTTCAGTTCGAGCCACAGCGGCAGATTCTGCACGTCGCCGAGTTCATCGGGCGTGACGAGCCACGGACCGAGCGGACCGAAGGTGGGCGCCATCTTGCCTTTCACCCATTGACCGCCGTGTTCGAGCTGGAACGCGCGCTCGGACACGTCGTTGCAGACTTCGCGCGATCGATATCGCAGAGCGTGATGTGCGCGACGCCTGCATCCGCGAGCGATACCGCGATCGCCGCGCCCGCGCCGCCGCATCCGAGCACGAGCGCGCGCTTCGCTTTCACGTCGTGGCCCTTCGCGAGCAGGCCGCGCACGAAACCTTCGCCGTCGAACATGTCGGCGTGCCAGCGGCCTTCGTCATCGCGACGCAAAGCGTTCGCCGCGCCGATGCGCCGTCCGCGCGAATGCACTTCATCGGCGATGGCGAGCGCACGTGTCTTGAACGGCGACGTCACGAGCAGGCCGTCGAGGTTCTTCAGGCGCAGCAGCGCGGGCAGAACCGCATCGATCTCGCTTGCCTCGATGTGCATCGGCACGAGCACCGCATCGATGCCCGCGTCGGCGAACTTGCGCGTATAGACTTCGGGCGAGCGCACCTGCGCGATCGGATCGCCGATGATGCCGTACAAGCGCGTGCGCCCCGTGATCGACGCGGCACTCATGCGCGGCTCCCGTACCACTCGGCGATGCGTTGCGAACGATGCCTACGTTCCCGGGCCACCGTTTCATCCTTGATGCCCATGAGTTGCGGCGCGAAGATGCGCGCGTCCATCTCGTGCACGTCGGTGGCGATGGCTGGACGGAAATCCATCTGCGCGAAGACATCGCGTTCGATATCGATGCCCGGCGCGACTTCGATCAACTCCAGCCCTTTATCGCCGACACGAAACACCGCGCGCTCGGTGATGAACAACGCGGAATTGCCGCGCTCGCGCGCGAGCGGCGCGCTATAGCAGATCTGTTCGAGCGAACGCACGAATTTGCGATGCCTGCCTTCCTGCACGATCCGCGTCTTGCCGTTCTCCCATTGCACGTCGAGCCCGCCCGCGGTGAGCGTGCCGCTGAAGATCACGCGCTTCGCGTTCTGGCTGATGTTGATGAACCCGCCGACGCCGACGATCTTGTCGCCGAAGCGGCTGATGTTCACGTTGCCGTGCGCGTCGACTTCCGCGAACGAGAGGAACGCGAGATCGAGACCGCCACCATCGTAGAAGTCGAATTGCGACGGCTGCTCGATCATCGCGGCGAAGTTCTGCGCGCCGCCCGAATCGCGGCCTGTGATGGGCGCACCGCCGATCAGCCCTTGCTCGTTGGTGAGGATCACCGAGTCGAGCAGGTCTTCTTCCGCGGCGACGGTCGAGAGTCCCGTCGAAATGCCTGCGCCGAGATTGCACACGGCATGCGGATACAGCTCCATCGCCGCGCGCCGCACGATCACCTTGCGCGGGCCGAACGGCAGCGGACGAATCTCCGAAAGCGGCACGCGCAATTCGCCGGCGTAGCTCGGATCGTAATCGGTCGCGTAAGTCTGACGCTGCTCCGGCTCGACGACGACGAAGTCCACGAGAATGCCGGGGATCTTCACTTGCTTGGGCGGCAGCGTGCCGCGCCGCGCCATGCGTTTCACCTGCACGACGACGATGCCGCCCGCGCGCCGCGTCGCCTGCGCCATCGCGAGCATCTCGCCGAGCACGGCTTCCTGTTCCATCGTGACGTTGCCGTCTTCGTCGGCGGTGGTGCCGCGCAGGAACGCGATATCGATCGGGAACGGCTTGAAGCGCAGCCATTCCTCGCCGTCGATATGCATCAGCTCGACGAGCATCTCTTCCGTCGACGGACTCTGACGCGCGCCCTGCTGACGCGGATCGACGAACGTGCCGAGCCCGGTCTTCGTGATGAGGCCGGGACGCCCGCCCGCCATTTCGCGCATCAGTTGCGACCTTGACGATGAGGCCATTGGGACAAACCCAAAGGACGAGGTATCGACGGGGCACGCATCGATTTACAGGCTATGATCTGTTTTAATGCTTAACAACTCAAAGGCTGTAAAATGGCTTTACAGATCAGAACCTGTAGGAGCACGCGATGGACTATTCGCTGAAAACACTGAGCCAGCTCAGGCCGATCCTGATCGGCTTTCGCAAGGCGGCGGGCCTTACGCAAGCGGCGGTCGCGGCGCGTCTCGGCGTTACGCAGCAGACGTACGCGCAACTCGAAGCCAATCCGGCAGCAGTGAGCGTCGAACGTCTCTTCAAGGTTCTACGCGTGCTCGACGTGGAACTCGCGCTCACGCGAGCGGAAAAGGCGAGCGAAGCCACGCCGATACACCCGCCGCCGCCCATCGCGGCCAAGGCCACCGCCGCGCGCCCGGCACGCAAGCGCGCCCCGGCCGCCGCTGCGGCCTCGAAGAAACGGGAGAACTGGTAATCATGGCGCGCCGCACGCAATCCGGCCGACTCGACCTGTGGATGAACGGCCTGCCCGTCGGGCATTGGGAAACAGGCGCGGCCGGCGAACGCCTCGTCTATCGCGACGACTGGATCGCCGATCCTCAAGGCCGTCCGCTATCGCTGTCGCTGCCCTTCACGCCGGGCAATCAGCCGTGGCGCGGGCAAGTCGTCACCGACTTCTTCGACAATCTCCTGCCCGATAGCGAGCCGATCCGCCGCCGCATCGCCACGCGATTCCGCACCGGCGGCACGGCGCCGTTCCAGTTGCTCGCGCAGTTGGGCCGCGATTGCGTCGGCGCCCTTCAAATGCTGCCGCCCGGCGAAGCGCCCGTCGATCTCGACACCATAAAAGGCCGTGCGCTCACCGCATCGCAGATCGCGCGTCTGTTGCGCGAGACCACATCGGCGCCGCAACTCGGCCAGCACGAAACGGTCGACGACCTGCGCCTGTCCATCGCCGGGGCGCAGGAAAAGACCGCGCTTCTGCGTCACGGCAAGCGCTGGCTTCTGCCCGAAGGCAGCACGCCGACCACGCATATCTTCAAGCTGCCGCTCGGGCTCGTCGGCAACATGCGCGCCGACATGCGTACATCGGTCGAGAACGAATGGCTCTGCTCGAAGATCGTCGCGGCGTTCGGCCTGCCCATCGCGCGATGCGAAATGGAACGCTTCGACGATCAGAAGGTGCTCGTCGTCGAGCGCTTCGATCGCCGTCTGTCGAGCGACAAATCGTGGATCCTGCGCCTGCCGCAAGAGGACATGTGTCAGGCCACCGGCACGCCAGCGCTGCTCAAGTACGAGTCGGACGGCGGTCCCGGCATCGAACGGATCATGGAGGTGCTCGCCGGATCGACGCACGCCGCACAGGACCGTCTTCGCTTCTTTCGCACGCAGATGATCTTCTGGATACTCGCCGCCACCGATGGTCACGCGAAGAACTTCAGCATCGCGCATCTGCCCGGCAACCGGTATGAATCGACGCCGCTTTATGACGTGCTCTCGGCGCATCCGGTCATCGGTACGCGGCCCAATCAATTCGCCGCGCAACGCGTGCGCCTCGCGATGGCCGTGCGCAGCAAGAACGCGCACTATCTGATCGGCGAGATTCAGCGGCGGCACTGGATCGCGCAGGGGCGGCGCGTCGGCCTTGCCGCGAACGATGTCGAAACGATGATCGATGAACTCGGCGCGCGCACGCCGCACGTCATCGACGAAGTGGCCGCACGCTTGCCACGCGATTTCCCGATGGACGTCGCCGAGACGATCTTCGACGGCATGCGCCGCCTCGCGCGCAAGCTCGCATCGTGACGCGCGGCGTCACTTGCCCATGTACTTCTGCGCGAGCGCTTCGTAGAGCGGCGGTGCGAACAGCTTCGACACCTGGCTCGCAATCAGCGCGGTGGCCATCAGCGACAGCACGAGCGCGTGACCGTTGATCATCTCGATGACGATCACGAACGCCGTGATCGGACTCTGCGTGACGGCGGCGAGATAGCCGACCATGCCGAGCGCGATCAGCATCGGCAATTCCATGTTGCCGAACACGAGATGCAGCGCATTGCCGATGCCCGCGCCGATCGCGAGCGACGGCGCGAAAAGTCCGCCCGGCGCGCCCGGCAGATACGACCCGACCATCGACGCCATTTTCAGCAACGGATAGCTCGCGCCGACTTCCGTGTGGCCTTCGAGCATGCCGCGCGCTTCCGCATAGCCACTGCCGAAGGTATGGCCGCCCGCCACCACGCCGATGACCGCGATGACGAGCCCGCACGCCGCGCCGAACGCCACCGGATGCGTCTGACGCCAGCTCGCGAGACGGCCCGGCATCCAGCGCTCCGTGTTGAGCAACAGCCAGCAGAAGATGCCGCCCGCGATGCCCGTCACCACGCCGAGCAAAACGACGGCGAGCGCGAGCGATTCGGGGAAGTGTCCGGTGAGATCGATCGTGCCGAAGTAGACGTAGTTGCCTTGCAGCGCGAGCGAAACGATGCCGGCAAAGATGATCGCCGTAATCAGCACGCCGCTCGTGCGCTGCTCGAAGCTGCGCGTGAGCTCTTCGATGGCGAACACCACGCCGGCGAGCGGCGCATTGAACGCCGCCGACAATCCCGCAGCCGCACCCGCGAGCGCGAGATTGCGTTCCAGCGCGCCGCCGCGCATGTTGCGCAAGCGTGTGGGATAGAAGCGGCGCAAGCTGAACATGAGCGCCGCGCCCACATGGATGGTCGGCCCTTCGCGCCCGATGGTGAAGCCGCCGAGAATCGACAGAAACGATATGGCGATCTTGCCGACGAGAATGCGCAGCGTGAGCAAGCGCGGCCCGAGCTCGCGCTTGTCGTGCAGCATCGCGATGACCTGCGGAATGCCGCTGCCTTCGGAGCCGGGAAAGAAGCGGCGCGTCAGCCAGACAGCGAGCGCGCCGATCGCGGGCGTGAGCAGCAGCGGCAACCACCAGTAGACGGCGACGACGCGCAGAAAAGCGTCGTACCCGAAGTCGATCAGCCGTGCATACATGACCGCGACGAGCCCGGTCGCGATCGCGCCGAGCCAGAACACGCCGTAATGCAGCCACAGTCTGCGCGCGCGCAGGATGGTGCGCCGGTCGATGAATCCAGGAATGTGCATCGGGGAAGCCGCCTAAAATTTAAGGCACATTGTGACATAAAAGTTGCATCACACTTCCTGCGGACCGAACACCCAGCCGAACGATCCATAGTGCGCCTTGTGTTCTGCAGCGAGCCTGAGCAGGCACCGCTCGCCCTTCGCGGTGAGGTGAACCTGCACTTGACGGCGATCGGTTTTGTCGGTTTTGCGCGTGACGAGTCCCGCCGTCTCGCATCGCGACACCAGCGCCGCGGTGCCGTTCGGCGCGGCCTGCAGCCGCTCCGCGAGCTCGCCCACGGTGGCCCAGCGCCGTTCGGGAAATCCGCGTACATGCAGAAGCAACTGGTACTGAAGCGTCGTGATGCCGGCCGCGTTGCAGACTTCCTCCGACACGCGCAGGAACTTGCGCAGCTCGTAACGGAAGCTCGACATCGCTTCCAGGTCCTGCTTGTTGATGCTCGATGACATTGGCGATCCTGATTCGAGATTGGCTTGCTCGCGGATCATACGACGCCGGCTACCCGAACACGCGTCGCCACGCCACCCGAAGGCGCCGCGCGCGGTCCTCGAACAGATACGAAGCGAGCAGCGCGAGAAGCATGGAGACGGCGCCCGTCAGCACATGCTCGACGTAAGGCAGACGATAGTGGCCCGGATGCGCATACGCATCGCCGATCGCGGTGAGCACGCCGACGAGCGCTGCATTGCCGTACCGGTTTCCGTAGAGTTTCGCGGCGGGCGTGAAGGTCAGAAGCAGCGCGAGCAGTCCGGTCAGAAGCCCGGTCTTGAACGCCACCATCCAGTGCGCGGCGCTGGCGATATTGCCCCAGCTGCCGGGCATGCACGTCATGCATGCGCTCGTCGGCTGCCAGAAGCGTTGAACGAAGACCTTGATTCGACGCGTCCATTCGTTCCACATGATCGCCGTCCTCATCGACGCAGCGCGTCATCGATTGCTGCGAGCGCGTAAAGCAAGCCGCGCTTCCTGCCCTCTTGCGCGAGCCGCTGTAGCGCATCCGTCGACGCCGCTTTCCGGTCGCCCTTGCCATGCGCGACGAGCGCGCGCGCCCGCGCCACGACGAATGCCGAAAACGGCGATGGCTCGCGTCGCGCGTAATCTTCGAGCGCCGCAGCGTGATGCGCGGCCGCGTCCAGAAGTCCGCGATCGAGGCACGCGTCTATCGCGTCGCGCCGAAAGAGAAAGTGGTTGTGGCTCACCGCGCCGCTGGCGAGCAGAGCTTCGCCTTCGGCGAGCGCGCTGTCGAAGACCGCGACGTCGTCCGTCGAACGCGCCAGCACGCCGAGATACGCGGCGCCCAGATACGTCATGCCGGTCTCGCGGCTGATCGACAGCGCCTCTTCGATATCGTCGAGCGCGTCGCGCCGGCGTCCCGCGACACGATGCAATTCCGCGCGCAACGCGAGCGCCTCGCCTTCGAAGCGCCTCGATTTCAGTTCGCGCGCACAGCGCAGCGCCGGGCCGACATGCTCCCACGCGCGATCCCACTGCGCGAGATCGTGCAGGCAGTGAAACGCCGCATGATGCGCAACCGCGAGCGCCCGCAATTGCCCGACCTTCTCCGCCGCGGCCACACTCGCGAGCGCCGCATCGAGCCCCGCGTTCGCCGCGCCCGCGAACCATGCGGTAATCGCGTGCATCGGCAGATTGGCGACTTCGATCCGTCCGAATCCGTGGCGCCGGCACAGCTCGATGCAGCGGCTGAAGGCGTCGTTCGCGCTGATCATCCGTCCGCGCATGTACTGCGCGTCGCCGATTCCGCCGAGCGCGGCGGCCTCCAGTTCCGCGTCGCCCGCTTGCTGCGCGAGCGCGAGGCTGCGTTCGTGTTCGCGCACGCAGCCTTCGATATCGCCGCGCGGAAAACACAGGTTGCCGCGCAGGAAATGGATGCGCGCTTCCTCGCGCAGCAGTCCTTGCGCGGCCGCGGCCGATGCGGCGCGATTCAGATCGGCCCACGCGCCATCGAGATCGTCGATGACGCGCTTCACCGTCGCGCGCCCGATCCACGCGTGACAGCGCGCCGTGTCGGTCGTGGCGAAGCCGAGCGCGGTTTCGAACGCCGCGAGCGCCGATGTCATGTCGCCCGCGTCGTGCAGGATCGTGCCGCGCAGGCATTCGAGCGCGGCGCGGTCGCTGTCCGCATCCGCGATTTCGAGCCCGCGCGCGACGAGCCGAAGCGCCGCTTCATGCCGATACGCCGACGCCTGCACGCGCGCCGCGTCGCAATAGGCGAGCGCCGCTGCGCGATCCGCGGCGCGATCGAGATGCTCGGCGCGCAGAACCGGATCGCGCTCGCCGAACCACTGCGCCGCGCGACGATGCAACGCGCGGCGACGGCTTTTCAGCAGCCCGTCGTAGATCGCGTCGCGGACCAGCGCGTGGTGGAAGATGAAGCCGGCGCCCTGGCGTCGCACCAGGCGATCCATCGACGGCGATTCGAGCGCGGCGCCCGCGCCGGTTTCATCGACGAGAAAATCGACTGCATCCTTCTCGACGAGCTGCCCGAGCACCGACGCCGCCTGCAAAGCGGTCTTGCCGGCGGAATCGAGCCGGTCGAGCCGCGCCTGCACGAGACTGCGCACCGAGCCGGGCACGCCGGATTCCGCGCCGTCCTGCGCGTGGTTCAGCAACTGTTCGAGAAACAGCGGATTGCCCGCCGCCCGCGCGATGCAGCGCTCCGCGAGATCCGCCGTCGCGCCGGGAAACGATTCGGCCATGACGCGCGCCTCGCTTGCGCTCAACGGTCCGAGATCGATGAGCGAATACGGCGCGCCGTGCGCGGCGTGCCAGGACGCGTCGAAGGTTTCGGATAACGGGCGCGCGGTCAGTACGAGCACGGCCGCGCAATCCGCCGCCGTCGCGGATAGCGCCGCGAGGTCCGCCAGCGTCGGCGCATCCGACCAGTGAATGTCTTCGACGGCAAGAACCCGCGGATGCCGGCCGCTCGCGCGACGAACGAGCCGCGCCACGACATCGCGCCGGCCGCGAACGCGCATCGCGTTGTCCATTGCCTCGAAGACCGTGCGATCCGCGAGCGGCATGGGCATGTCGAGCAGGTCTTCGAGAAAGAGCGCATCGCCTTCATCGATCGAACCGGCGGCGATCGCCTGGGCGATGCCCTGCCCTATCGTTGCGTCATCGTTCGGATCGTCGAGCGCGAGCAGTCCGCGCACGAGCGATTGAATCGCGCCTCGTCCGGTCGCCGCGCCGAAGTCGAGCACGAGCCCGCCGTGACAGACGAATCCCGCATCCCGCGCGGCGCTTTCGAACGCTTCGACGAGGCGCGTCTTGCCGATGCCCGCCTCGCCGCGCAGCACGATCGTGCGTCCATGGCCCGTCGCGCGGCACGAGCCGAGCACGGTCCGGAACGCGAGCAGATCTTCGCAGCGGCCGACCATCGGCCGGATCGGCGGCGCGTGTCGAATGCCGGCGATGCGCCATGCCGGAACCGGATCGGCGAATCCCTTGACGGACAGCGCGCCGCGTTCGACGCAATCGAGACGCTCGGCCAGATGACGCCGCACGGCCTCCGATACGAGGATTTCTCCGGTGCCGGCCGCGTCCGTGAGACGCGACGCGAGATTGACGGTGTCGCCGGTGACGGTGTACGCCCGATGCGTCGCGCTGCCCGTGCCGCTCGCGACGACCTCGCCGCCCGCAATGCCGATGTGCACGCAAACCGCGCGACCGAGCGCGCGCGACAGGCCGGGCATCGCGTCGTCGATTGCGAGCGCGGCGCGCACGGCGCGTTCGGCATCGTTTCCATGCGAGACCGGCGCGCCGAAGACCGCCATCACCGAGTCGCCGACGTGCTTGTCGACATGGCCGCCATGCAGCTCCACGATGCGATCGACCTGCTCGAAGTATCGATCGAGCACGTCGAGCACTTCTTCCGCGTCGATTTCCCGGCTCATCTGCGTGAAGCCGCACAGGTCGGCGAAAAGCACGGCGACTTGCCGCCGCTCTCCTTCATCGCCCGGTTTGATGGACGCATGCGGCAGTCCGGCCAGCGCATGGAGCAGCTTGCGCCGATGCCCGACCGGCGCGACGCCGAGTTCCTTCAGGTCGTCGGCGGTGAGATTGCGCAGCACGTCGGCGTCGATGGCGTTCTCGCGAAACACCGGCTCGTACCGTTCCATTCCGAGGCTGCGCAGCCAGGCGGCGACGTCCACGATCTCTCCTGGGCGGAAGATCTGCTTCCACTCAAAAAGATAGCACGCAGCCGGACGCGCGCCATGGCTCTCACGCTCCGATCGACTGCAGCAACCGCGTGAGATCGCGCGGCTCGACGCGGATCAATCCGCCTTTCGGACTGTCGATGTCGGCGATCAGCGCGAGCGACAGCGCGACCGTCGCCGGAAGAATCGTGATGAGCAGCCCTTTGGTCAGCTTGCCCTTCGCGCCGTAGCCCTGCATCACGCAGCCGAGCAGCGCGATGATGATCATCAGATACCACGCGCCCAGCGGAATATGGTTGATGCGCGCTGCCTCCGAGTAGTCCTGCGAGTTCAGCACGTCGTTCATGCCGGCGACGACGAGCGCGCCGATGGGCGTCGGCTGATCCTTCGCCACTTGCGTCGCGAGCTGCCACAGCTCCGTTTCGACATTCGACGTATCGCGGACGATCGTCGCGAGCGCATCGGGCGCGCGCGTCGTGTAGTTCGCCAGTCTCAGCTTCGTATAGCGGAGCAGCGCGGACTTGATCTTCGCGCCGGTCGCGGCATCGGCGAGATCGGCGCGCGCATATTCGGTGCCGATCGCGTTCGCCTCGCTTTCCTCCAGCGTCTTGCGCAAGTCGTAGCGATTCACCGCCATCGAAAGGCTGAAGCCGACGAGCAGCGCAAGCAAGGTCAGCGTGGAAGTCTGGATGATGTTGAAGTCTTCGCGATCCTCCGGCGGCAGCACGGCGAAGCGCCGCAATACGTGCGCGCCGCACGCCACCGCGCCGATGAACAGCGCGAGCAGCACGACGAACAAACCTTCCGGATGATCGACTAAAACCGTCATCGGCGCTCCTTCAGCGCGCGTCGGCCACGGAAGATTCGGCGCTCGCGAGCATCGTCGCCAGCGTCGTTCCGGCGAGCGCCGGCGCGTCGACGTGAAAGAGCGCATCGCCGAGCGCCGCGCGCGCGCCGATCCGTCCGGCGAGCCATGCGCGCAAGCCCGCCTCCGGCATCACGACGATGTTGCTGCGCCGCGATGCGTCGGTTGCCGTCACGTCCGGCAGCTCGGGGACGATGTCGGGATCGAAGCCATCGACGGTCGCGCGAAAGAACCCCCACGTATCGCTTTCGACGAGGAACACGTAGAACTCCGGCAGCGCGAGAAGCTCGTCCGGCGTGTGCGTTTCCTCGATGCGCGCCTGCAGCAGATTCAGCGCATCGATCGCCGACATGCGCGCGCGCGCCGCGGCGAGCGGCCCTTGCCCGGTATCGGCGGGATCGATCAGCCCGGCCTCGATGGCCTTGCGCGCGGCGACCGCGACCGTCAGCGCCGCCGGATGACCGACGCCGAATTCGATCTTGAAGTTGCAGATGGCGCACATGTCGGCCCCTCAAGGCGTGACGATATTGAAGTAAAACTCGAACGTGTCGAGCCAGGTGAGAAACGCGCCGAGCTGCTGGCTGTTGCCGTCCACCTTGGCTTCGCCGGACATCACGAGCTTCTGCATGTTCGTCGTGCCGAGCATGATGTTGTTCAGGTTCTCGCGCGTCATCGTGATCGATGCATCGGCCGCGCCCGACGTCGTGCCCTTCGAGTAATGGATCGCGCTGTTCTCCACGCCGAGCACGACCTGCTCTTTCGTGTCGGTGAGCGTGAGATTGAACGTGACGGTCTTGCCCGCCGCGCGTTCGCCATTCAGACGGATGCCGAGAAAGTCGAGGAACATGTCGAGCGGCATCGCGCGGATCGTGTCCGGGCTTTGCGGCTGCGGCGCGGGCACTTTCTGAATGCCCTTGCGCAACTCCATCGCGCCCGTCAGATAGAAATTGCGCCACGGCGCGGATTCGGCCTGATAGCCGAGCTGCTCATAGGCGTCCGCGAGCAACTGCTTCGCGGCGACGTTCTGCGGCTCCGCGAACACGACGTGATTCATGACTTCGGCGACCCATCGGTATTCGCCCTTGTCGTAGGACGCGTGCGCCTTCCTGATGACCGCCGCCGCGCCGCCCATGTATTCGACGTAGCGCTTGCCGCTTTCGGTCGGCGGAAGCCTGTGCAGATTCGCGGGTACGCCGTCGAAAAAGCCCAGACGCAAGTTGTATTGCGCGACCGCGTCGTGATAAACGGTGCCGTAATAGCTGCGGCAATACCAGTGCTTCGCGAGGCTGTCGGGCAGACGAATCGCTTCGCCGATTTCGAGCGGCGTCTGTCCCATGTTCGCGAGCCGCAAGGTCTGATCGTGCAGATACCGGTACATGTCGCGCTGCGCGCGCAGAAACGGCTGGATGCGGTCATTGCCCCACGTCGGCCAGTAATGCGAGGCGAACAGCACTTGCGCATCCGCGCCCCACATGTCGATGGACGTCTGCAGATACTTCGACCAGAGCAGCCCGTCGCGAACCTTCGCGCCACGCAGCGTGTAGAGATTGTGCAGCGTGTGCGTTGCGTCCTCGGCCGCGCAGAACGCCTTGAATTTCGGCAGGTAGAACATGAATTCGGACGGCGCTTCCGATTCCGGCGCCATCAATACCTCGATCTCGACGCCGTCGAGCGTCATCTTCTGCCCGGTCTTCTCCGCGAATATCGTCGGGAAGGCGAGCGTGATCGTTCCGACGGACGTCGTCTTCCCGAGGCCGCCATCGACGATGCCGGTCGGGCTGCGCGGCAGCAGCGAGCCGTACATGTAGCTCGCGCGGCGTCCCATCGCGTTGCCGGCGATGACGTTCTCGCCCACGGCGGCGTCGGTGAATCCGACCGGCGCGACGATCTTCACTTTCCCCGATTGCAGATCCTGATCGCTGACGAGCCCGCGCACGCCGCCGTAGTGATCGACGTGACTGTGCGTGTAGATGACGTGCGTGATCGGCTTGTCGCCCAGATGCGGAATGACGAGTTGCTTCCACACCGTCGACGCGACTTCCGTCGTGATGAACGGATCCACGACGATATAACCCTGATCTCCGCGGATGATGCTCATCACCGACAGATCGTAGCCGCGCACTTGCCAGATGCCCTCGACGACCGTGAACAGGCCGTGATTCATGTTGAGCTTGGCGTTGCGCCACAGGCTCGGATTGACCGTGAGCGGCGCATTGTTGTCCGGGCCGCCGTTCACGAACGCGAACGTCTGAAGGTTCCAGGCCGGAAAATTCCCTTGGCCGGGAATCACCACCGGTTCGGGCAGCGTGGCGATCAGGCCGCGGCGCGCGTCCTCGAAGTCCTGTGCATCCGCGAAGTTAAGGAAGTTGGCGTACTGCTGATTGATGTCGAGCGTCGCGCGCGTCGCCGGCTTCGACGCCGCGCCCGTCCCGCCCGATGGCGACGCGTCGGCCTGCGCCAGCGCATCGCCGACGACGCCCGACAGGCCCGTCGCCATGCCGGCGACCGCAACGTTCTTCAGAAAGACTCGACGCGCTTCTGCATCGGCTGGATGTTTCGGCTCGGACATCTCGTCTCCTGTCGGGGAATGCCGGAACGCGATGTATTCCGTCTCGGATCGCCTTTGCGATCCGCACTGAAACACACGCGTCAATAACGTCCATGTGTTGAACCGATACTGGAAAAGCGCTGGATCAACGGTGGATTAAATCTATCGTCCGAATGTTCGAATAGACGAGCGTTATGAAAGTCAATCCTCGCGCACGCGCGCCGTGATCGGAACGTGCGCGCTCGTGCGTGAAGATTCGCGCGACGCGCCGACGAGACGGCGCCCTTGCGGACCGTGAACGGCGTCGGGTTCGGGAAAGAGCCGCAGCATCGTCAGATACAGCGCGCCGCCCACGACGAACGAAACCGGCACGCTGAGATCGCAGCCGCCCGCGAGCGCGCCGAGCGGCCCGGCGAACTGTCCCGGCAGATTCACGAACGTCAGCCCGATGAACGCGGCCGGCAGCCATGCGCCCATCGCGCGCCAGTTCCAGCCGTGGCTATACCAATAGTGGCCGCCGCGCCCGCCGCGATTGAACACTTGCAGATCGTCGGCCAGATAGAAACCGCCGCGCTGCACGAAGCCGATCACCATGATCGCCATCCACGGGCAACTGAAGGTGCAGATGAGCGTCGAGAACGTCGCCACGCTTTCCACGAGGTTGAACGCGAAACGCCCCACGAAAATGAAGCCGATGGCGAGCAGGCCGATCAGCGCCGTCGCGCGCACGCGGTTGAGGAACTTCGGGAACATGCTCGACGTGTCGAGGCCCGTGCCGTAGAGCGCGGTCGTGCCCGTCGACAGTCCGCCGATGATCGCGATCAGACACATCGGCAACAGGAACCAGCGCGGCGATACCGCAAGCAAGCCGCCCACGTAGTCGTTCGAGCTGATGAAGCTCGGCGCTTGCGTCGCGATGATCGTCGCGGTGACGAGGCCGAAGAGGAACGGCACGAACGTCGCGATCTGCGCGAGAAACACGGCGCCCATCACGCGGTGGCGCGGCGTCGATTGCGGAATGTAGCGCGCCCAGTCGCCGAGCGTCGACGCGAACGAAACCGGATTGCTCAACGCGACCAGCGCCGCGCCGACGAACGCCGCCCAGAAGCCCGCGCTGCCGTGCTGAAGCGTGCCCGCGTAGTGGACGTCGAAAGGCTTCGCGAACGCGAATGCGCCGAGCACGAACATGAGGCTCGCCGCCCACACGGCGATCTTGTTCACCCACAGCATGAAGCGAAACCCGTAGATGCAGACGATCAGCACGAGCACCGCGAACACCAGATACGCCGTGCCGAGCGTCCACGGATTGACCGGCAAGCCGATCATGTCGTGCGCGCCGCCGACGAGCGCATCGCCCGAACTCCATACGGCGAGCGAGAAGAACGCGACCGATGTGAGCACCGCGAGAAACGATCCGACGATGCGGCCATGAATGCCGAAGTGCGCCCCCGACGACACCGGATCGCTCGTGCCGTTGCGCGGCCCGAAGAGGCTCATCGGCGCGAGCATGCAGGTGCCCGCGAGCACGCCGATCACGATGGACCACACGCTCGCTTCGAACGAAAGGCCGACGAGCACCGGAAAGCTGCCGAGCACCGAAGTCGAAAACGTATTGCAGCCGCCGAACAGCAGGCGGAACAGATCGATGGGCCGCGCGTATCGCGAAGCGTCGGGAATGCGCTCGAAACCGTAGGTTTCGATCTTCGTGATGCTGGTGCTGTCGCTGGTGTTGTCTGCCATGTTGTCTCGCTCCATTGTTATCGGCGGTCATTCCGTTGCGTCGGAATGCGCGCCGTAATGCGTCATCAAGGCGTCGTCAAGGCGTTCACATCGGGCACGTTGCTACCGCGCGTTCAGGCTCATCGTGATGAATCTCGCGCGCGCCATAGACGCCGAAAAGGTCTTCACAGAAGGCTCGAACGATGGCTTTGTCGGCCATGTCGCGCTTCATCGCGAGATGCAGCGGCACGTCGAAGCCGAACGCGGTGCGTCCCAGCACGCGGATCAGTCCGCGCTGCTCGAAGGCGTCCGCGTGATGCGCGGGCAAATAGCCGATATGACTGCCCGACAGGATCAGCACGGTGGCCGCGTCGATGCTGTCCGCGATCGCCGTCACGCGCCGCTCGCCGATGCCCGCGAGTTCTTCCGGCACCGGATAGCTGCGCCAGATCCAGTCGTGCGCGCGCAGATCGTCGAGCGTCACGAGCGGGTCCGCATGAAAGAGCGGATGTCCGCGCCCGCAGCAGATCACTTGCCGCTCGTTGAACAGCCTGCTGTACGACAGCCCCGCGACGCGATGCCAGAAATAGCCGATCGCCAGATCGAGTTCGCGATTGACGAGGCTTTCTTCGAGTTCCTGCGGCGGCGCGACGTGCATCGCGAAACGCACGGCCTGATCGCGCTTGCGAAATGCGCCGATAGCTTCCGCGAGCCGCGCGTTCTCGACATGCGATGCCTGTCCGATCAACCCGATCGACAGCGTGCCGACCAGCTTGCGATCGATGTCGCGCACCTGCGCGACGAATTGCGATGTGGCGCCGATCAGCGCCCGCGCCGACATCACGAAACGCTCGCCTTTGGACGTCAGCCGAAAGCCGCCGCGTCCGCGTTCGCACAGCCTGAAGCCGACGCGCGCCTCGAGCGCGGAAAGCTGCGAGCTGATGGTCGACTGGCGCACGCCGAGCGACGCTTGCGCGGCGGTGATGCCGCGCGCGTCGACGACCGCGAGAAAGACGCGCACGAGGCGCAGGTCGAGATCGGATGTATTGGAGAACATGTCGTCGCGCTCACATCGGGAAGCCCATCGCCTTGATGCCCTTGATCCACGCGCGCTTCCAGCCGCCCTCGGCATCGGCGCCGTCGAATGCGTGGAACGTGACTTTCGCGGCGAGCCATCGCACCGGCTCGGGCGGAATGTAGGTCGGGCTTCGATTGGCGATGTCGAGCGCGCGCTCGGGACTGTCGCGATCGAAAAGGATGTTCAGGCCCATGAACGCGCCGAAGCGGCTCGCGGCCACGCCGAAGCCGGTGTAGCCCGCGACGAACACGGCTTTGTCGCCGAGATAGCGCTTCGCGAATACCGATCCGCGCGAGCAGTAGTCGATCGGACCGCCCCACGCGTGCGAGAAACGCACGTCGCTCAGTTGCGGGAACGTCTTGTAGAACGCCTCCGCGAGACGGTAGTACGTGTCGCGCTGCCGATCGCGCGGCGGATTCGGATCGCCATCGAAGTGATAACTCACGAGGCCGCCGAAGATGATGTTGTTGTTCTTCGTGAGGCGGAAATAGTTGAGCTGCGTGCGCGTGTCGTAGATGCCCTGACGCTGCTTCCAGCCGATGCGCGAAAGTTGCTCGCCGGTGAGCGGCTCGGTCGCGAGTACGTGATCGCGCACTTGCAGGACGCGCCGGTTGATATCCGGAATGCCGACTTTCGCGGTGCCGCTGCCCAACAGCACGCGCGGCGCGCGCACGCTGCCCGCGGGCGTCGTCACGAAGACGGTCGCGCCTTCGTCGATCACGTCGATCAGCGGACTGTGCTCGTAAAGCCGCACGCCGAGTTCGAGCGCCGCGCGTTTCAAACCCCACGCGAGCTTCGCCGGATGCACGATGCCGCTGCGATTGCGCGACCACAGCGCACCCGCGAACAGCGGCGAATCGAGTTGTTCGCGCGTGGCCGCGGCGTCGAGCAGCGTGACGTCGTGGCCATACGATCTGTGCAGATCGTAATCGGCACGCAGATGGTCGATATGCTCGGGATCGACGGCGACCGTCATCTCGCCGTTCCATTCGATATCGGCGTCGATGCCATAGCGTTCGAGCGTCTCTTCGAAGCCGTCGAGATTGCGCTGGCCGAAGGCTTCGAGCTCGGCGATATCGTTCGGAAAGACCCGCACGGCGTTGGGCAGGCCGTGCATCACCGATGTCGAGATGATGCCGCCCGCGCGCCCCGATGCGCCGTGCGCGACCCGTCCTGCTTCGATCAGCACGACGTCGAGTTCGGGCATCTGCTCTTTCGCCTGCACGGCGGCCCACAAGCCGGTGAAGCCGCCGCCGACGATCAGAAGATCGGCGCGTGTTTCGCCCGCGAGCGACGGTTCGGCCGGCGGCTCGGCGGGATTGTCGAGCCAGTAGGGAGAGAGCTTCGTGCGGGCGAGCGCTTCTTCGACGGTCAGTCGGGCCGGCTTGCGGCGCACATCGCGCGATGCGCCGGGTGCGGCGAAGTCGGCTTCGAACAGTTGCGCGCTTTCGTTCATGACGTGTCTCCTCCTCGGGCGCGGTGCGCGACGTTATTGCTGCGGTTCGAGCACGACGTAGAACTTCTTCGCGTCCTCGATCGTTTCCCAGCGGCCCGCGAAACCGGCCGGCAGCAGATAGCCCTCGCCCGCCGCGAACTCGCGGCGCGCGCCGTTCATATCGGTCAGCGCGATGCGGCCTTCGACAAGCCAGACGGCTTCGTCGGCGGTGGTCGCGGGGAAATCGACGGCGCCGACCTTGCCTTCCCACCAGCCGATCACGTAGTTGCCGGTCTTACCTTCGGCCGCGCGCCAGTCGCTTTCGTCCATGCCGTAATCGAGTTGCGTGAATTGCCCGATGCCAGCGCCCAGCGGCGCGATGTCCTGAATCAGCTTGCTCATGTGTTTCCTTCGGTGCGTCGTTTTCAATGAATCGGTGCGCCAAAGTTACCGGGTCGACATGCCCCGGTATGCCCCCCCGCAGGGGGGACAAGCCGCGTTTCAGCGATCTGCGGGTAAATACCTAGTTACCTCGAAATCCCCGTCTGGCGGGCGATACGGCGCTTGATCTACAATCGGACAGCCTTTTCTTTGGGGCGCGCCATGCTGCTCAACGTACCCCCGCTCAATCAGGATCAAGCCGCGTTTCCGCTGTCTTTCAAGACGCTCGGCAAAGTCATCGAAGCTGTCGGCACGCCGGATTTCGTGCCGCGTCTCACGCTGCTTCTCAATGAAGTCGTGCCGCTCAATGTCGTGCACATCGAACGTTCGCGCGTCGATCGCAGCAAGCCCACGGGGTTTCGCTGCGAGTGGATCGGCAGCAGCGGCGTCGGCATGGACACGAGCGTCATCTCCGATGTCATGACGCTGTACTACGACCGCTTCTACGACAGCGATCCGCTCTTCGCGGGCATTCGCGGCAAGGTCGGGACGATGCTCGTCGTGCGCGATATCGGCGCGATTCCGCCGGGCGAATTCCGTCAGCGGCTCTTCGACGAAGCGTCGATCGCGCACGAATGCGTGCTCGCGCGCGGCACGCCGCACGCGCAGGATTCCATCGCGCTCGAACGCGCGCTCGATGCGCCGCCGTTCACGCTCGCCGAGATGAACCGCTTTCGCAACGTGAGCGAGTTCCTGTTTCCGCTGCTGGAGCTGCATGCTTCGACGAGCGCCGCGAAACGCGTCGCGCATCCGACGTCGTTCCTGCATCCGCTCGCTCAGTTCGATGCGCGCATCGCCGAGGATCGCGTGCGTCTGTCGAAGCGCGAATACGAGATCTGCACGCATCTGATCACGGGCCGCACGGTGCCCGAAGCGGCGGAAATCATCGGTGTGCGAATCGGTACGGCCGAGTCGTATGTGAAGCGCGCGTTCGCGAAGCTCGGCGTGCGGACCAAGCGCGATCTGATCGCGTGGGGGCAGGAGCATCCTCGTCTGCACGCCACCTGAAGCCGCGTTCACATCGAACCGGCTCGATGTGAACATCTCCATTTCGTGATTCGCGCGGCGCTCGCCTCGCCTAACATCGCCCCGTCCTCACAACGATGACGGGAGACGTATCGATGCAGCGCGAACTCAATCAGCCGCTCGGCGGCAACGACATGCCGCGCTTCGCCGGCATCGCGACCATGATGCGGCTGCCGCAGGCGGCGAGCACCGTTGGTCTCGACGCGTGTTTCGTCGGCGTGCCGCTCGATATCGGCACGTCGAACCGTTCGGGCGCGCGCTTCGGGCCGCGCCAGATCCGCGCGGAATCGGTGCTGCTGCGTCCGTACAACATGGCGACGCGCGCCGCGCCCTTCGATTCGCTGCAAGTGGCCGATATCGGCGACGTCGCGACGAATCCCTACGACCTGAAGGATTCGATGCGGCTGATCGAATCGGCGTACGACGAGATCGTCGCGAGCGGCTGTCGCCCGATCACGCTCGGCGGCGATCACACGATCGCGTGGCCGATCCTGCGCGCGCTGCACAAGAAGTACGGCAAGGTCGCGGTCGTGCACGTCGATGCGCACGCGGACGTCAACGACACGATGTTCGGCGAGAAGATCGCGCACGGCACGCCGTTTCGACGCGCGGTCGAGGACGGCCTGCTTCGCTGCGATCAGGTCACGCAAATCGGTCTGCGCGGCACGGGCTATCACGCCGACGACTTCGACTGGTGCCGCAAGCAGGGCTTCACCGTCGTGCAGGCCGAAGCGTGCTGGAACCGGTCGCTCGCGCCGTTGATGGAAGAAGTCCGCGCGCGCGTGGGCGACGCACCGGTGTATCTGAGCTTCGATATCGACGGGCTCGATCCCTCGTTTGCACCCGGCACCGGCACGCCGGAAATCGGCGGCCTTTCCGTGCAGCAAGGCCTTGAAATCGTGCGCGGCATGAAGGGCCTGAATGTCGTGGGCGCGGATCTCGTCGAGGTCTCGCCGCCTTACGATCAGGCCGGAACGACGGCGCTCGTCGGCGCGAATCTCGCATTCGAGATGCTCTGCGTGATGCCGGGCGTCGCGTACCGTTGAACCATCGAGGACGATCATGAATATCCGCGACAATCACTCGATTCTTCTGCCGGCCGCGACGATCGCGGGCACGCGCTATGGCGCATCGGTTCTGGAAGCGGGCAACGCGATCCACAACGCGTCGACGGGCGCGGTCATCGGCTGGCAGGAACATGCCGACGCCGCGCAAGTCGATGCCGCCGTGCGTGCCGCGCACGCCGCGCTCGATGCATGGCGCAACCGCACGCCCGCATCGCGCGGCGAGGTGCTGCGCAAGATCGCGCAGTCGCTCGCTGCGAACCGCACGCGTCTTTCGTCGATGCAGCAAGCAGTCAGCGGCAAGCCTCCGCTCGAAGCCGACACCGACGTCAGCGACGCCATCGCCACGTTCGACTACTACGCGGACCTGTGCGCGGACGCATCGCTTTTTGCGACCGAGACGCTGACATTGCCCGACGACGCCGTGACGGGCGAGCGCCATTACGAAGCGGTCGGCGTGGCCGCGCTGATCGTGCCGTGGAATTTCCCGATGGTCACGACCGCGTGGAAGATCGCGCCCGCGCTCGCGGCGGGGTGCACGGCCGTGCTGAAGCCTTCGGAATTGACGTCGCCGGTCGAGCATCTGCTCGCGGAAATCATGACGGCGGCGGGCGTGCCAGATGGCGTCGTGAATATCGCGAACGGCAGCGGCGAAGTCGGCGCGCTGCTCGCGGCGCATCCGCTCATCGACAAGATTTCGTTCACGGGCAGCACGGGCGTCGGCCGCAAGGTGATGCAGACGGCGGCGCAGGACATGAAGCGCGTGACGCTCGAACTCGGCGGGAAATCGGCGCTGATCGTGCGCGCCGATGCGGACATCGAGTACGCGGTCGCGCTCGCAATGGGCGGCGCGTTCACGAACGCCGGGCAAATGTGCTCGGCGACGTCGCGCATCCTCGTTCACGACGAGGTCTATCGCAAGTTCGTGGCCGCGCTCGAAGCGGCCGTGCGCGCGCTCGTGGTTGCCCCGCCGCACGTCGAAAATGCCGCGATGGGCCCGCTCGTATCGCATGCGCAGCGTGCGCGCGTGCAGGCGCTCGTCGAGCAGGGCGTGGCGGACGGCGCGCGCATCGCGTTCCGCGGCGCGCTCGACGGCGCTTGCGCGGACGGCTTTTTCATGGCGCCGGTCGTCGTCGCCGAACCGGATGCCGCCAACGTGCTTTGGACGGAAGAAGTGTTCGGGCCGGTCGCGTGCGTGAAGTCGTTCCGCACCGACGATGAAGCCATCGCGCTCGCCAACGGCACGCGTTATGGGCTCGTCGCAACCGTCGTGACGCGCGATGAAGACGCCGCACGGCGCTTTCGCCATGCGCTGCGCGCGGGCCTCGTGTGGATCAACACACCGCAGTTGATCTTCCCGCAGGCGTGCTGGGGCGGACTCGGACTGAGCGGAATCGGCCGCGAGCTCGGCGTGGCGGGATTGCGCGGCTATCAGGAATTGCGCCACGCGATCGCGGCGCGCGGATAGTCGCCCGTCGACGCGCGTGAGCAAGCTCACGCGCGCGTCGCTTGGGCCAACTCGCGCGCGAGACCGGACTAGCTGCGCGGCGGACGCGGCGGACGGTCGCCCGGACCACGGCTCTCGCGATGATTCGGCCGGCCGGGCGCGCCGTGATCTTCGCAAATGGTGGAAATCGCGTGCTTGAAAAGAACCTGGTTTCCGCTCGTCGAATTGAGATAGACCATATAGGTGTCGAACGACTGGATATGGCCCGTCAGCTTGATCCCATTAACGAGATAAATGGAAACCCGCTTGCGTTCTTTGCGCAGCGCGTTGAGAAAATCGCCTTGAATGCTGGCTGGACTGTTGGACATTTATGACCCGTGTTTAACCGAGCGCAGGCACCCCGACCGACCCTCGTCATTCGTGGAGCCTGCTTTTTGTGCTCGGCGTGTTTTCTTTGGACAAGTCATTATCCCGTTTCCGCGCCGTTGTTGCGATGAAAAGATAATCGCCCTATATGGCGCATGGCCGTTTCCGTCGAATCGTCGGACAAAATACGACGAATCATGGCCGATAGAGACTGGAAGGCCCGTCCATCATTTGAGCACCGCCGCCTCCACGGCGGCGAGATACGCGGCGAGCGCCCGCTTGACCTCGCGCAGATAACGGCGCGCCAGTTGCACGTCGCCCATTGCGGGACGCAGCTTGACGGCCAGCGCGCCGCTCGCGAGCGCGTGCAGCATGTCCACGTACAGTTCGCGCTCGGACGCTTTCACGCCGGGCATGCGTGCGTCGATCACCTTGCGCATCATGCTGGACTTGCGCTTTTTCTTCGCTTCATCGTGCGGCATGACCGACATCAGAATCAGGAGATCGGTCTTGCGGTCGAAATATTCGATATGCGGCGACATGATCCGATCGATCACCGCTTCCGCCGACAACGCCCGCCAGGTCTCGCTGTCGACCCGCGCAAGTTCGTCTTCGAGTTCCTGCAGCGCCGCCGCGTGGCGGTCCCACAACGCGGCGAGCAACGCGTCGCGATCCGGAAAGAAGTGATACATCGAGCCGATCGGCGTTTGCGCACGCCGCGCGACGCCGTGCATCGTCACGCCTTCCAACCCCTTTTCGACGATCAGCTCGGCGGTCGCATCCAGCACCGCCTCGATGCGCGCGCGCCCGCGCGCCTGCAAGGGCGAACGAGCCGTGCTGGCGCGCTCCGGATCCTGCAATTCGCTTTCATTGTCGGCGCGAGCCTTCTTCATTGTCTCTCCTCGAGCAAGGTCAAACTAGACGCTCGCGTCTAGATTCGTGCATACTAGACGGCATCGTCTAGTTTGGCGAGCGCGTCGCGGTGACATCGTAGTCATTTCTGGCCGCAACGCCCTCGCCGTCCCGCATTCATCGAAGGCTACCGCACCCGCGCGGTGGCGCGAAAGCTCCCGGAGAACACATGTCAGTCACAGCGCCCACGCACGGCGGCCAACCCGCCGACGCCGTCGAACGCAAACCGTCACGCAAACGCCTGCTGATTGCAATCGGCATCGTCGCGGTCGTCGCCGGCATTGCATGGGGCGTGCGCTGGTGGACGGTCGGCCGTTTCGTCGAAACCACCGACGACGCCTATCTCAAGGCCGACAGCGTCACCATCGCGCCGAAAGTAAGCGGCTATATCACCGAAGTGCTCGTCGCCGACAATCAGGCGGTCGAGGCCGGCGCGCCGCTCGCGCGGCTCGATACGCGGCAGTATCAGGCCTCGCTCGATCAGGCGAAGGCCGCGCTCGATGCGCGCGCCGCCGACATCGACCGCGCCGAAGCCGAGCTGAAGCAGCAGCACGCCAACGCCGATCAGGCGAAGGCGCAGGCCGAAGTGTCGCGCGTAAGCCTCGCGCATGCGGAAGACGACGTGAACCGTTATCGTCCGCTCGTCGCGACCGGCGCCGAAACCGCCGAGCGTCTCGCGAGCCTCGTCTCCACGCGCGATCAGGCGCGCGCCACGCTTGCCGCGAATCTCGCCGCCGCGCGTTCGGCATCGACGCAGATCGGCGCGACCGAAGCGCAGATCGCGCAGGCGCGCGCGCAAGTCGAAGCGGCGCAGGCGCAACTGAATCAGTCGAAGCTCGATCTGAGCGACACGACGCTCGTGAGCCCGGTCGCGGGGCGCGTCGGCGATCGCACCGTGCGCGTCGGCCAGTATGTGCAGCCGGGCACGCGCTTGATGACGGTCGTGCCGGTCGAGGCGCTCTATCTGGAAGCGAACTTCAAGGAAACGCAGGTCGGGCGCATGCGCGTCGGCCAGCCGGCGACGCTGCACGTCGATGCACTCAAGGGCACCGAGTTGCACGGCGTCGTCGAAAGCTTCGCGCCCGGCACCGGCGCGCAGTTCGCGCTGCTGCCGCCGGAGAACGCGACAGGCAACTTCACGAAGATCGTGCAGCGCGTGCCGGTGCGCATTCGCGTCGATACGGGTCCGCAAACGCGCAAGGTGCTGCTGCCGGGCCTCTCGGTAACGGTCGATGTCGACACCAAAACCGCCACCGACGACAGCCATCGCATCGCGGCGGAAAATCGCCATGACTGAGGCCGCCGCGCATCCGCATCGCGCGAGCGCGACCGACTGGATCGCGGTCACGGCCGGCGCGCTCGGCGCGCTGATGGCCACGCTCGACATTTCCATCACCAACTCCGCGCTGCCGCAGATTCAAGGCGAAATCGGCGCGACCGGCACCGAAGGGACCTGGATCTCCACCGGCTACCTGATGTCGGAAATCGTGATGATCCCGCTCGCCGCGTGGCTCACGCGCGTGTTCGGGCTGCGCAATTTTCTGCTCGGCAACGCGGTGCTCTTCACGCTGTTCTCGGTGATGTGCGGCTTCTCGACGTCGCTGTCGATGATGGTCGTGGGCCGCATCGGCCAGGGCTTCACCGGCGGCGCGATGATTCCGACCGCGCAGACCATCATCCGCACGCGGCTGCCGCGCGAGCAGATGCCCGTCGGCATGACGATCTTCGGCCTGATCGTGTTGCTCGGGCCGCTGCTCGGACCCGTGCTGGGCGGCTGGCTCGCGGAGAACATCTCGTGGTCGTGGTGCTTCTTCGTCAACGTGCCGGTCGGCTTCGCGCTCGTCGCATTGCTCATCACCGGCTTGCCGGCGGAGAAGTCGCATTGGGAATCGTTCTTCAAGGCCGACTGGATCGGCATAGCGGGACTCGCCATCGGCCTGAGCTCGCTTACCGTCGTGCTCGAAGAAGGCCAGCGCAATCAGTGGTTCGAATCGCATGAAATCGTGATGCTCACGTGCGTCACGGCGGTCGGCTTCCTGCTCATCGCGATCTCGCAATTCGTCGCGACGAAGCCAATCGTGCGGCTGTCGCTGCTGCGCAATCCGCGCTATGCGAGCGTGATTCTGATCGTGTTCGCCGTCGGCGCGGGGCTGTATTGCGTGTCGTTCCTGCTGCCGCAGTTTCTGAGCGTCGTCGCGGGCTATAACGCGCTGCAATCCGGCGCGATCATGCTCGTGTCGGGCGTGCCCGCGTTTCTCATCATGCCGGTGCTGCCGCGTCTGCTCGGCAAGGTGGATTTTCGCGTGCTCGTCATCTCGGGCCTGCTGTGCTTCGCCGCGAGCTGCCTGCTCGATATCTCGCTCACCGCGCAAAGCGTCGGCCACGATTTCTTCTGGTCGCAGATCTTGCGCGGCTTCGGCCAGATGCTCGCGATGATGCCGCTCAATCAGGCGTCGATGGCCGCCGTTTCGCGCGAAGAATCCGGCGATGCGGCCGGCCTCTACAACATGGCGCGCAATCTCGGCGGTTCGGTCGGGCTTGCGATCATCGGCACCGTGATCGACCGTCGCAACGACTTTCACACCGCATCGATCCGCGAATCGCTGACGGCGAATTCCGTCATCGGTCAGGAACGCATGGCCGCGAGCGCCGCCAGCTTTTTCGCGCAGGGCGGCGACATGGCGCACGCGAAGATGCAGGCGCTCGGCCAGTTGTCGATGCAAATCGGTCAGCAGGCGATCGTCATGACTTACTCCGAAACCTTCTACGTGCTGGCGATCGCGCTGCTCGCGTGTCTGCCGCTCGCACTCTTGCTCAAGACGCCGCGCGGCCAATCCGGCGACATGTCTTCTGCCGGCCACTGATTCATGAATTCATCGACGATGTTCCCTCGCACGCTTCGCCTGACCGCCCTGCTTCCGCTCGCTGCTTTCGCGCTCGCCGCGTGCACGGTCGGCCCCGACTATCGCGGCGCGCCGGAAATCGCGCCCGACGCCGCGAAAAGCGCCGCCTTCGTGCGCGCGCCGGCGCAGGGCGTCGTCGCGACGCACGCGCCCGCGACGTGGTGGCAAGCGCTCAACGATCCGCAACTGAACGCGCTCATCGATGCCGCGTTCGCCCACAATCCCGATCTGAAGATGGCGCAGGCGCGCTTGCGTCAGTCGCGTTCGCAACTGCGCGGACAGCGCGCCAACGAGTTGCCGAAAGTGTCGGGATCGGCGGCGGCGTTGCGCATGCGCTCGCCGGATACGTCGATCTTCGGTTCGTCGGGCGATGACGGTTCGTCGGGTTCGACGGGACGCGGTCCGGTCGATTTCTACACCGTCGGCTTCGATGCCTCGTGGGAGCTCGATCTCTTCGGCGGCACGCGCCGCGCGATCGAAGCGGCATCCGGCGAAGCCGAAGCCGTGCACGCCGATCTTTCGGACGCGCAGGTGTCGCTCGCGGCGGAAGTGGCGTCGGTGTACATCGACTTGCGCGATCAGCAGGAACGCCTTGCGCTCGCGGAACGCACGGCCGAGTATCAGCAGCAGATGCTGACGCTCACCGAGCAGCGGCGCGCGCGCGGCACGGCGGCGGAAGTCGATGTCGAGCGGCTCACGACGCAGGTCGACACGACGCGTGCGACGCTCGTGCCCTTGCAGACGCAGATCACCGATTCGCTGGATCAACTCGCCGTGCTGACGGGCCGCGCGCCCGGCGCGCTCGATGCCGAACTCGGCGCGCGTGCGCCGTTGCCCGCGTTGCCGTCGTCGGTGCCGATCGGCGATCCGGCGGCCATGCTCCAGCAGCGTCCGGATATCCGCGCGGCCGAGCGTCGTCTCGCATCGAGCAATGCGCAGATCGGCGAGCATATTGCCGATTATTTTCCGAAGGTGACGCTGCTCGGCGATATCGGTTTCTCCGCATCGGAGCCGAGTCATCTGCTGCGCAAGCAGAATTTCTCGTGGGTCGGCGTGCCGTATCTGCAATGGAATCTGTTCGACTTCGGGCGCACGGCGGCGAATGTCGATGCCGCCAAAGCCGCGCGCGACGAAGCCGAAGCGCGCTACGAAAAGACCGTGCTCGGCGCGCTGAAGGACGCGAATTCGTCGCTGTCGCGTTACGGCAACCAGCGCGAGCATGTCGTGCGGCTGCAGCAGGTGCAGGCGTCGGCGGAGCGGTCGGCCACGCTCGTGCGGCAACGTTATACGGCGGGCGTATCGACGCTCATCGATCTGCTCGACGCACAGCGCACGCAATTCGCCGCGCAGCAGGACGTGGTCGCCGCGCAGGCCGAACTGCTGAAGGACTTCGTCGCGTTGCAGAAGAGTCTCGGACTCGGCTGGGCGACCTAAGCGTCTTCCGTCGATTGACGCTGCGACGCCATCTCCCGCTCGAACATCGGCGCATAGAACGCGACGGCCTTGCGCAAAATGTCGTTCACTTCCCTTAGCGCGACATTCTCTTCTTCGAGTTGCGCGATGCGTCGAAGCGGATCGTCGTCTGCGGCTGGCGTCGTCATGTGCGTTCGCGTGATGTGCGCTATCGATGCGACAGCGCCTTCGCCGATTGCAGAAGGTCGTCGAGCATCGACTGGCGTCGCTCCGGATCGGTGTCGCGGCCCGTCATGAAGCACAGCGCCGCGATCGGCAGTCCGGCGCGATCGCGCACGGGCGCGGCCATGCACAGGCGAAACGCGTTCGACAAGCCTTCGGTGCAGCAATAGCCCTGATTCTTCGCGGCTTGCACATCGCGCATGAATTCATCGAAGTCGATGCGCACGCCGTTGTCGAGCGCGAAGTCTTCGGCGGGAATCAGGGCGCGGATTTCATCGGCGTTCAGGTGGCCGAGCAGCAGGCGTCCGGTCGCCGTCCACGGAATCGGCACGCGCACGCCGATATCCGAGCTGATGTTGAACGGCCGCGCGCTGTTTTCGGACAGCACCACGGTGTACTTGTTTCCTTCGAGCATGCAAAGCTGCGTGGTCTCGTCGTACTTGCGCACGAGCGCGAGTATCGACTGATGCGCGCGGCTGATGAGGTCGTTGTGCGTCGCGTAGTCGGAGCCGTAGTAATGCATCTCGCGTCCGAAGAACACGCTGCCATCGGCCGATGTCTCGAGCCAGCCCACTTCCGCCAGGATCGCGACCAGCTCGTAGATGCTCGAACGCGGCGCGCCGGTCGCTTCGATCAGCTCGCGCATCGTCATCGGGCGCTGCGCGAGATGCAATTGCCGGAACATGGCGATGACCCGATCGACTCCCCTCGCTCGCGACGATTCCGTGACTGCCATTCATTCGCTCCGTGTGCGTCAGTGGTCGAGCACGCGATGCAGGAACTGCCGCGTCCGCTCGTTGGATGGATTCACGAAAATCTGCTCCGGCTCGCCCTGCTCCGCGATCACGCCTTTGTCCATGAAGACGACCCGATCGGCGGTCTTGCGCGCGAAACCCATCTCGTGCGTGACGACGACCATCGTCATGCCATCGCGTGCGAGTCCGCGCATCACTTCGGTCACTTCGCCGACGAGTTCGGGATCGAGCGCCGAAGTCGCT
Organism: Caballeronia sp. NCF2; assembly: GCF_023631205.1. NCBI lineage: Bacteria > Pseudomonadati > Pseudomonadota > Betaproteobacteria > Burkholderiales > Burkholderiaceae > Caballeronia > Caballeronia sp. NCF2. Next base: position 41,713 of record NZ_JALQDN010000090.1, read on the forward strand.
TCGTCGAAGAACATGATGCCCGGCTCGACGGCGAGCGCCCGCGCAATCGCGACGCGCTGCTGCTGTCCGCCGGACAACTGGCTCGGATAATGATCCGCACGGTCGGCAAGCCCGACGCGATCGAGCACGTCCATCGCGCGCTTGCGGGCATCGGCGGGACTCATCTTGCGCGCCTTGATGAGCGCGAGCGTGACGTTGCCGAGCGCGGTCTTGTGCGGAAAAAGATTGAACTGCTGGAACACCATGCCGACGTGGCCGCGAATATCGCGCGCGCGTTTCGGGTCGTGCAGCGGCACTTCGTTGACCCATACTTCGCCGGAATCCGTCGTTTCGAGCCCCGCCATGATGCGCAGCACCGTGCTTTTGCCCGAACCCGACGCGCCGATCAGCACGAGCACTTCGCCCGCGCGCACGTCGAGATTGATCTCGTTGAGCACGCGCGTCGCGCCGAATGCTTTGCTGACGCCCGACAGCGAAATAATGGGCCTGGTCTGACTTTGATTGCTCACGACAGTCTCCTGCGGTCATGGTGGCGCACCCATTGCGAAAGCGGGAAGCACACGACGAAATAAATGAGTGCGACGAGTCCGTAAATCTCGACCGGCTTGCCGATGCGATCGACGATCGCCTGGCCGCCGTGCATCAGCTCCGACATGCCGATCATGCTGACGATCGACGTATCTTTGATAAGCGAAAGATATTGGCCGATGAGCGGCGGCAACACGATCCTGCCGGTCTGCGGCAACACGACGAACGCGAACGCCTGCGTGCGCGACAGACCGAGAATCTGCGAGACTTCCCACTGGCCTTTCGGCACCGCTTCGATCCCGGCGCGAAAAACTTCGGCGATATACGCGCCTTGATAAACGCTCAGGCCGAGCACGCCGGCGGCGAAAACATCGATCGCATAGCCGAAATACGAGACGCCGAAGTAGATGAACATCAGCGTGATGAGCACGGGCGTGCCGCGAAAGAGCTCGGTATAAAGCCGCGCGATGCGGTCCGTGCCCCACGGTCCGAACGATCGCAACACGGCGGCGAAAAGGCCGATCAGCGTGCCGCCGACGATCGACGCGACGGACAGCAAAAGCGTCGTCACGAGACCTTGCAGCAGGATCGACAGACTGGTTCTCAGCAGTTCAAATGACATGATCCGACTCCGGTTCGGGCATCAGGCGCGATTGGCGCGGCGCAACGCGAGGCCGCCGAAGCGTGCGCGCGGCCGGACGACGAGCGGCGGATGAAACATGCGCGCGCCGAGCTGACCCGCGATCCACGACAGCACGTTGCTCAGCACGAGATACGCGACGAGCACGACCGAAAACGTCTGCACGTAGAGCAGCGTGCGCGAATTGATGACGGTCGCGGTGCCGGTGAGTTCGGGCAGCGCGATCGCGGAGAGCAGCGACGTGCCGAGCAATAGCTGGATCAGATAGTTGACGATCGCCGGATAGACCGCGCGCGCGGCCTGCGGCAAGACGATTTCGGTGAAGATCTGCCCGCGTTCGAGGCCGAGAATGCCCGCGGCTTCGAGCTGTCCGCGCGGCACCGACTGAATGCCCGCGCGAAACACTTCCGACAGATAAGCGCCGACGTTCAGGCCCAGCGCGATCACGCCGGCCCAGTAGGCATCGAGCGCAATGCCCGCCGACGGCAAGCCGAAGAACACGATGAATATCTGCAAAAGAACCGGCGTATTGCGGATGACTTCGACATACGCGCGCGCGACGAAGCGGATCGCGGCCATCGGCGACAGGCTCGCCAGCGCGGCCAGCAAGCCGAGCACCAGCGACAGCACGAACGCGAGAAGCGTCACCTGCAGCGTCAGCCATCCGGCTTTCAGGAACTCGGGGACGTAGCCCCACAAGGTCAGCCATTCGTAGTTCATCTCGGCCTCCGCATCCGTCCGGTCTCGTGCGATATCGACATCACTTCATCCTCAGAACTGCGGATTGAGCGGGAAATGCGGATCGGTGCCGAACCACTTCTTGTAGAGCTGCGCGTTGAGCTTCGAAGCGTTGATGTTGAAGAGGAACAGGTTCAGATAGTTGAGCCACGCCTGATCGCCGGCCTTCACGCCGAAGCCGTTGTATTCGAGCGGCACGAGTGCTTCGTTCGTGACGGTCAATTCGGGATCGAGCTTCGCCTGATACGCGAGGAAGTTGTTGTCCTCGATCATCGCGTCGGCCTGGCCTTGCTTGACGGCGAGAATCGCGGCCTGCGAGCTGTCGTATTCCTGGATCTTGATCGGGATGTTCAGCGAGCGGACTTCATCGCCGTTGGTCGAGCCCTTGACGGTCGCGATCGTGCGGTTGCCCATGTCCTGAACCGACTTGATGCCGCTGCTCTTCCTGACCAGCAGCGCCTCGCTCGCGACGACATACGGCGTCGTGAATTCGATGACCTTCGCGCGCTCCAGATTGCGCGTGAAGTTGCAGAACACGACATCGACCTTGCTCGTCTGCAGGTTCGGGATGCGGTTCGCGCTCGTCGTGTTCACGACTTCGAGCTTCACACCCATCTGCCTGGCGAGTTCCTTGGCGAGATCGACGTCGTAGCCGTCGGGCTGACCATCCTTGTCGTAGAAGCCGAACGGCGCGAACGTCAGACAGTCGCCGACCCGCAACGTCCCGCGCTGCAGAACCGCCTGAAGCGTCGACGAACCTGCCGCCGCCCCGGCGTTTGCGCCGCCGCCTTCGGCCGGCGTGGAAACCTTGGTGCAGGCGGCCAACGCCAGCGCGCCGGCGATGACGAACAGCGAAACGGTTCTGACGCCTATGTTCGAGAGTTTCATGAGCAGGTCCTTTCGAAGGATGGTTAGGAGGAACCGGTTCCAGAACCGGCTCAGAGCGAAACGCGAAAGTTCGCCTATGTCCGATATACCGGACAGACATCTGGCGTATCGGATCGAACTTCAGTGTTGGATGAGAAAATTCCGAGCACAAGCGGCCCGAACCCTAATTGGCGAGGGTTTTTTGATCAGATAGGGGATGCGGCTACAAACGCAGCCGGCTGACGAGCCGCCAGGACGCGCGAGCGGCGCGGCGGAATCACGGAAGCGATGGTTCGACGTTCGGCCGCGCGGCCCGACCCGGCCGAACCGGGTCATGGATTTTGCGTTCTATGTCTCGCGAGCCGGAACGTCGCGTCGGAAGCTACTGGCTGGCGCCCGCTCCGATCCCCGCTTTCTTCTGAGCGTTCTGCAAGTCCTGGGGATAGTTGGGATCATTCGCGCGGCCGGGGTTATAGCCCGCGTCCTCGAGTTTCTTCAGCTCGGCGTTCTTCTTGTCGCGCGCCTGTTTTCGTGCGGCTTTTTTCTCGGCTTTCGTCATGGACGCAGCTTGCGTCGCGCCGGTTGCGGTCGAACCGGTATCCTGCGCATAGGAAAGCGAGGCCGCGGATGCGCCCGCCACGCCCAGGAAGAATGACACGGCAATGCTTGCTAGCTTCGTTCTCACGGTGATTCTCCGTTCGCCTGGAGGACTTGCGTTGAGGAAAGTATAGGGCGCGCGTTTCGGCACTGCGCCCATCGAGCATGCGACTTTCATTCGTCACGACATAACTTATCGGAAGCCAACGGATGCAAATCATCGTCGATGCCGACGCCTGCCCCGCCGTCGTGAAGGATATTCTCTTTCGCGCAGGCACACGCATGAAGGTGCACGTGACGCTCGTCGCGAATCAGTTTTTGCGCACGCCGCCCTCGCCGTGGATCCGCGCGATTCAGGTGCCCGCCGGTTTCGATGTCGCCGACGCGCGCATCGTCGAGATGGCGCAGGCTGGCGATCTCGTCATCACGGCGGACATTCCGCTCGCGGCGGCGGTGATCGCAAAGGGCGCGTTCGCGCTCGATCCGCGCGGCGAATGGATGAACGCGGAGAACATCGAGGAACGTCTGTCGATCCGCGCGATGATGGATCAGTTGCGCGGCTCCGGCGTGCAGACCGGCGGGCCGCCGCCGTACGCGCCGCGCGACGGCAAGAACTTCGCCGCGCAGCTCGACCGTTTTCTCGCGAAGCAGCGGACGCCCGATTGAGCAGGCGGCTTCAGGCGGTCCCGTCGATGATCTTCCGGATCGCTTCCTCGAACGCCTCGGAAGGCTGCCCGCCGCTCACCAAATACTTCTGGTCGAAGATGATCGCCGGCACGGACTGAATGCCGAGTTGCTGGAACTCGCGCTCTTCGGCGCGGACTTCGTCGGCGTACGCACCGCTTTGCAGCACCGTGCGCGCCTCGTCGCCATCGAGCCCGGCGCTGCGAGCCGCTTCGATCAGGACGTCGGGGTCGCTCGTATCCTTGCCGTCACCGTGATAAGCGCGCAGCAGCGCGAGCTTGAGCGGCAGTTGCTTGCCTTCGATGCGCGCCCAATGCAGCAGCCGATGAGCATCGAACGTGTTGTAGACCCACTTGCGTTCGCCGAACGCGAAGCCTTCGCGCGCGCCGCGCTCGCGGATCATCGCCTGCGTCTCGCCGATCTGTTCGGGCGTGCGGCCATATTTGCGGCCGAGATAATCGACGATGCGCTCGCCTTGCGGACTCATGTCCGGATTCAGTTCGAAGGGATGAAGGGTGATGCGCGCATCGACGGTATCGCCGAGACGCTCCAGCGCGCGTTGCAGCGAAGAGAGTCCGACGGCGCACCACGGGCACGCGATATCGGAGACGAAGTCGATTTGGAGAGTGCGGGACATGAGGTTCGTGAAGATTGGAATCGAGTCGGACAGACTAGCTCAAATCGCCGATATCGGTTTGCGCGTGCCCTTCGCGGCATCCGCGAACAGGTCGAAGACTGGATTCACGATTTCGACGCGCTCGAACTGGAGCCGGAAGAGCGTCAGGGCGGAACGTGGCTCGAGCCGATAGTGCGAATGCCCAATGTCGTTCTTGCCGTCGCGCATGGGGATCGCGAAGCAAATGGTGGCGCGGTTGCTAAAGACCGTTAGTTGCGATCGATGCGATTGCGTAATGGTCAGTCCCTGCCCTTCGCGCTTTTCGACTTGTTGAAGACGTAGCCCGAGAAGCCGTCTCTCAGATCGGGATATTTCTGAATGATGGTTTCGACGAGCTCGCTCGATGGATCGATGCCCAATCTGCGCAGCGTCAGCTTTCCCGCCGGACTCGTCTTGTAGGTGCGCCGCCAGTCTTCGCGCTGCCGCGGCGTCGCGGCTTCGTACATCTCCCAGCCGCGACGGACTTCATCGACGATCCGGTTCTGAGCGTTCACATCCTGTGCCGCGACCTGCAATGCCCGACGCGCCTCGGCCTGTTGCTTCGCTTCAGTGTCGCGTTGATCGGTCAGCGCCAGATTCTCCTGAATCTGAACCATCTGGCGTTCCGCATCCGAGACGATCCAGCCTTCCTTCAGCGCTTTCATGAAGAAGCCCGCCGGACTCTTCGACACCTTGCCGAGCTTGAGGCTGAAACGCGTACGCTCGATTGCCTGCTCCAGACGTTCGTCGGTGAAGGTATCGCGGTCGGAAGCGATCTGATTCAACTGCGCGCTGGACAGACCGATTTCCTGTTTCAGCGTCAGATACAGCGCCTGCGCGTGCTCGTGCGTATGCAGCAGGCGCTCGGCCATTTCCTTGCGCTCGACGCGAAATCGCATGCGTCCGATCTTGCGTGAACCCGGTTCATTGCGCGTCTCATACGAGAGGGAAAGATCGGATACCTCATTAATCTGATCCACCGCCGGAGCGAGCCAGTCGCGCTTGAAGTATTTGAATTCCTGCGCTTTTGCGCCCATCGTCCCCTGCCAGGCACGCAATTCGTCGAGCGTGAACCAATCGGTTATACCCTCGGACGCGTAGGGAAGCAGATGGTCGTACATCACGCGCGCATAGCTGAGCGTGAAAAGCGACGTGATGCGCAAGCTCAGCCAATGCGATTTCCCGGGACCGCGAATGATTCCGATGAGATCGGGCGGAACGCGGAACTGAAACCGTCCGCCGACGTATGAGATGCGTCCAATCAGTTGAACCGATCCGAACGGCTTGGAGCCATCGGCGTCGGCTTCCGCGGTCGCCTGAATGAGCGCCCTCTGCGCCTCGGTGATCACCTGTTCCAGATGCGCGTTGTTCCGGCTCGAGTAGCGCATGAGCCACTTGAAATAGTCGAGCTCGACGTCGTACAGGTCGTGAATCTTTTCTTCTTGCGCGACGATGAAATAGGCCGCGTCAATCAAGCGACGAGCCGCCACGCCAAGATCGACGATGCGGATCAGGACGTTCTTGCGCGAAAAGCCGATGTCCGAGCGGGCGGCGTCGACGGGCAAGCCCTGCGCATTGGCATCGTCGAATAGGGCCAGCGCCAGTTGTCTGGACGTGGCCACCTGCCCTGCTGTCGTCATTCCGTCTCCGTGTCCGGCGCTAGTTCATTGTGTCGAGCGGTACGTTAACGGCTGCAAGGTGAGCTGTCAACACAAACTACCTCACCTTTTGCAGGCGCGGACACAGGAAACCTCACCATTGCGTCGCAACCTACACAAATTTCCTCACCATTCTTGCCTAGACGCCTCACCTTGGGGTCCACTTCATCTCACCTTGACGGGGTAAACACAGCACCTTGACGCTCAATCAACATCACTTCAAGCACACTTTTCCTCACCTTATGGGTGTAAGTCGTTGATTTCATGAGCGTGCGCGTGAGAGGTTAGTGGTGGTGAGTCTTTGTGTTTACAAAAATAACTAACCAACGGCCTTACTCATATAGACGGTGCATTTGATTTTTAACCAGCGGGACTATGGCGTTCCGCGCGCTTCGTTTAGGTGAAGTGAATTGTGACCAGCCGTCGAGACGCTGGAATCCAACTGCGCCGACGTTCGCGGAGGTGAGGTTTTTTGTGATGGGATCCGGCGTTCCACTGAGCTTCCGATGCCGTGGAGCGTTTCGCTGTCCTCTGAGCGTTTCGGGAATCACTGAAGATAGCTTGTATAAGTGGTTGATCTTATTAATAGTCTTGCACCTCCGCCCCGGTGCTTGCAAATTTCGATCAATTCCAATAGCTATTCATCACTGCGGCGAGTATTCTACGGTTCGACATCTAGTTACACCAAAACCGTGGAAACATCGGCGAGCGTGAAGAAAACGCCTCACCGTGGACTAAAAAGGAAGCACCGAATGAATTTGAGCGAACTGCCAGGGATTAATCGAAGGGTGAAGCTCTCCAACCTAGGAGAATTCGCCGAGCGTTTGTCGGTCATGACGAACGAACTGCGTGATCAGATCTTGGCACCACGGCCAAGGAAGACAGCGCCCGTGTTTACGATAGGCGAGCTGTCGGACATGTGCGGGATCGACCGGCAGAAGATCAATTATCTGGCGACAAAGGAAGGTACTGACCTCCCGCCGGGTGAAACGCACGGAACCGGGCGTGCGCGTATCTTCTCTCTGAAGGATGCCCGAACGTGGGTTCAGCAGGTCTCGGACATTTATCAGACGCCGCTTGTCACTGGTACGCGCGAACATCGCGGTAGGGTGTTAATCACGGCGAACTTTAAAGGCGGGTCGTGCAAGACGACGACGTCGATGTGCATCGGCCAAGGATTGAGCTTGCGTGGTCGCAAGGTTCTCATGATCGACCTCGACCCACAAGCGTCGCTTTCGGAGTTGTGCGGCCTGTACGCGGAAAAGGACGTGACTTGGGAGGATACGGTCCTGCCATACATTTACGATCCGGACATGGAAGGCGGTCTCGCGTCGAAAGTGCAAAGCACGTATTGGGACGGACTCGATGTGATTCCGGCACACAACTATCTTCACGACGCCGAATTCCATCTGCCTACTGCGCAGAAGACGAACGCGAACTTCGAGTTCTGGTCGGTGTTGCGAAAAGGGATTGAGCCGCTGCGCGCGGAGTACGACTACATCATCCTGGATACCGCGCCTTCGCTCTCTTATATGACGCTGAACGGATTGATGGCGGCCGATTCGATGGTCATGCCGCTCGTACCCGAAAGTCTCGATTTCATTTCGTCGGTGTCGTTCTGGTCGTTGTTCGCTGAAGTCGCGAATGGTTTCGTCGAACACGAAGTCGACAAAACATATGACTTCGTTTCGGTGCTTCTCTCGCGGGTCGACTATGGCAATACATCTTCGGCGCCGGTCGTGCGCTCATGGTCTCAGCGCGCGTATGGCGACTGGTTGCACACCACTGAGATTCCGGCGAGTTCAGTCATGAGCAATGGCGCGTTGGCTTTTTCTACTGTCTTCGATCTTTCACGGGCCGAGACAGTCGCGAAAACTTTGGCGCGCGTAAAACAGCCGATGGTCGACTACTGCAAATGGATCGATGACCAGTACGTTGAGCAATGGAGGGCGGGACAATGAGCAGCCTTCGCGACCGAATGATGAGCAAGACCGCGGAAGTGCGTGCGGCAAAGGACATCCAACTCGATCCGCAGCAAGAGAAGGCGACGAGTCCGCGCACTGCGCCCGGAATGGCAGCGGCGTTGGCCTCGGCGCAGCAGCGCATCGCGCAACTCGAGCAGGCAGGTCCTGCGTCGGAAGCGCCGGTGTCGGAGATCGTTCCGAATCCCTGGCAGCCTCGGCAAGTATTCAACGACGCGAAGCTTGTGCAACTCGCCGAGTCGATCCGCGAAGCGGGTCTCGTACAGCCGATCGTTGTACGGCGCATCGGCACCGGATACCAGATCGTGGCGGGTGAGCGTCGCTGGCGCGCGCATAAGATGATCGGTAAGGAATCGATCAAGGTTCTTGTCGTCGATCTTTCCGACGAAGAGATGGCGATGCTTGCCCTCGTCGAAAACGTAGCGCGTGAAGATCTGTGCGACTACGAGATCTCGCGATCGATTCGACGGACCGAAAAGGAATTTCCTAACCGCAAGCGCATGGCTGAAGCGTTGGGCATCTCGCGCTCCGAGTTGTACCGGTATCTTTCGTTTGGCGAGTTGCCGGATTTCGTCGTGCAGGATCTAGATGTGCAGCCTCGCCTGTTGGGAGCCACGGCCGCGGAGAATGTCGTCTCGGTACTGCGCGGGCGGAACGCGGCGGCGTTCGACATTGCCAAGGGCCTTTGGGCGCGCGTCGTTTCGGGCGATCTGGATCAGTCGAAATTTGGCAAGGCGATCAAGCAGGCGTTGGATGACGAGCGCAAGCCGGCGCCGGCCGTAAGCGATCGCAGTATCGACAAGATTTTTGCGGGTGGATCGCAGGCAGGGTCGATCACGAGAGACTCAATGGGGCTCACGGTCAAGATCAAAGCCGGATTACTGACCGAAGAAAAGGAACGGCAAATTCGGGAGTTGGTTACACAGTTGTTTGCCGATAACAGCTAGTCGATTCCCTCCAGCAATTGGTCTTGATGCGGTGCGCTCGGCATCTGGGTCAATTTCCGAAGCTCCAAGAGTGTCTCAACTTGGGACACGCGCAGCGCGAAGTCACGCTCGTGCACTTCCTCTAGGTTGATCTAGCGAGTGTCCCGACTTGGGACACTCGATCTCCGCAGCAACGTCGGCCGTTCACGCCCCGGGCGCAAACTTTCCCACATCCGCGCATCGACACGACCCGCACGGTTGTTTGCACGCGAACTCGTGGACTGGGGCAATTTCCCATTGGAACAAGCTGTCTCAACGGCAGGACTATTGATGGCACGCACCATCGATGCAGATGAGGCGCGCGAAATATCTCGATCTCGATCCAGGCGCATGGTCATCCGGTTTGGCGCAGAGGACGACGCAGCCACTACTCCAAGCGCGTCGATGCGAGTCACTCTCAGCGTGGGTGAATAGCAGCTTGGGAAAGGCGGAGCCCGCCAGCATCCGAAGCTTGAATGTAAAGCCTGAACGTCCTCTTAGCGATGCGAAACCAACGGAGAAGCCGGTCACCGCCACTCGAGCAAGCACTTCGCCTGGAAGCTGCTGAACAATGATCGCTCCGATCGTTCGTGAAACAATCGACGCCGCGTTTCCACTCCTGCGATCGCTAGACAGGACGGGCTTGGCGGCCCATTTTCAAGGGTGATCTGGGAGGATGTTTCACGAAATCGTCTGCGTGAACACAGGGTATCGGCATAAAAGGAACCGGCGAGCGCTCCCAAACGCGCATGACGGCCGCATCGTGACGAATAAGACGAAAAATGTAGCGCCCGATACGTCCGCAATGAGGCGTCGAAGCTGCGTGAGACGGCGTTTCGCTGGTCGCGGCGAAGAACACCCGTCGCGACTCCGGATGGGGCGACGGAAGACATCGATGCGCCAGACCAACCTTCATAAAATGCTGCGCGGATCAGCAAACTTTCCGCTTGCTCCCTCGTCCATTCAGACTGCTTGCCGCCCGCGTGCTGGTGAAAAAGCTCGGACGGAACATGCGCGAGCCGCAGGTATCTGAAAGTTAGGCTCAGCGTCCCCGCGCGTTCGCTCTCGCGAACTTCCGCGCGCGCGACAATCCCGAAGAGCGCTCATCACGCGCGACCGGGATCAGTCGCGGGAAGAAAACGTCGAGCACCGCGACCATCGAGAGCAATACGACGGCAACGAAGACCATCGTGCCAAGAAACTCGAGCAAAGACATATTCACCTCGTCCGGTCGCATAGTTTTGTATTGGAGATCTACTGGACTCAGTGTGAGCGAGGCATGGCAAAGTCGATGTCGCGATCAGCCGGGACAACAGGCATCTGTTCGACGCTTCAAATTTCCGTCCGCGCTTAATGTCTGGAATGCGCGCGGGCTGACCGAAATGCGTCCGCGGGCGTCCGGCGCGTCGAAATTCAAAGTCAGACGCAAGTGGCGAGTTGTCGGCGGAAAGGCCCTTGCGCAACGCCTACCTTGTATATTTCTTCGGTATCCGAAATAATATGGCCGTGAAAATGCGCGCGGGATGCTTAGCGCAAATAAATCCGGACGGGCAAAGCTCAACAGGCCGCCGGCATTCCGATCCGCAACTGGGAGTGCGCGACGCGCACTCCACGCGACATCACTTCGTAGCGGCCACCACGAAGGCGTCTGATCTGTCAGGTAGCGTCAAAGCTCCTAATACCTGACTGTTGCTGAAAAAAACGACGCCCGTAAGCTTCGCACCCGGATATATGCAGGGCGCGGGTCCAAACGTGATCGTGGCGTCCAGCACGTCTTTGTCGCCATGAGGCGTGGCGGCTCCGCTGAACGTGCAGCCGCTCAAGCCTTCACCCTTGATCGAGCCGTCCTGCCCGATTACAAAAGTGGCGGTCTCGCCGTCCTTCGTCGATCCGGCCGCGCCCGAATACGTCCCGGCAACGGACGACAGCGCCACCGGACGTTCATAGTTGGCGTCATAAACCACGTTGAACTTGATGCTGTTCTGCTTCGCCGTGCTCGTATAGATCACGCCCTGAACGCTGTTCTTCGCGTTGTAGCCCGCGAGGACGGGCGTATCGGTCGCAGCCTTGCCGCTTATGTCGAAGGTGCGCGCATTGTCCGACTGAAAAGTGCCATGAGATGCGGATGCCGCACCCTGTACCAGACCTAGCGCGTTTGTCGTCGTGTTCGCATACACGAAATAGAAAGCGCCAGTCTCGAGCACTACGCCGCCCACGACGTTGCCGTTCGCATCGGTTCCGGAATAAAGGCCTTGTGCAGCGTTAGCCTCGGGCGCGCTCGGCGCATTATCGGAACTGCCGCCGCCCCCACCGCATGCGGCCAAAACGACTGTAACTGCAGATACTGCGACGACGCGTTTCATATTTTTCTGATGTCTGAACTTGCGCTAGCGGCAAGCGAATGAAATAAGCGATGACCGGAATCTTGAACGGGTCCGACAGCCTTTGAAGCGGAAGGCCATCGCGGCCCCGCGATTGCCGAATTTGGCCTTCCCCTTGGGGATAACGGCATGGAAGCGCACGACTTGAGGGCGTATGCTATTCATCGATGCGCCATGACGCAGCACTGTCAACGGCCGGACATAGAGCCGGCACATTCTTGTCGAAGCCCGCTACGCAGGGAGAGAGGACAGATCATGGATGACACGCCCACCATCGAATCGCGGATCAGCGTCGAGCCCGCGCGCAGCGGACTTGGCGTCGAGGCGCTGCAGCGCGATATCGTCGATAACCTCATCTGTCTGCAGGCGCGCTATCCGGAGATCGCCACGCCGCACGACTGGTACATGGCGCTCGCCTACGCCGTCCGCGACCGGATGATGACCCGCCGAGTCGCCACCACGCACACCTATGTAGCGCGCGACGCAAAAGTCGCGTGTTATCTGTCCGCTGAATTTCTCATCGGCCCGCAGCTCGGCAACAACCTGATCAATCTCGGCATCGAAAGCAACGCGCGCGAAGCGTTGCAGGCGCTCGGACTCGACCTCGATACGCTGCTGTCGATCGAAGAGGAACCGGGCCTTGGCAACGGCGGCCTCGGACGCCTGGCCGCGTGCTATCTCGACTCGCTTTCCACGCTCGAAATCCCGGCGATCGGTTACGGAATCCGCTATGAGTTCGGCATCTTCGATCAGGAAATCCGCGACGGCTGGCAAGTGGAAATCACCGACAAATGGCTGCAGAAGGGCAACCCGTGGGAAATCCTGCGCCCGGACGTCGCGTTCTACGTGAACTTCGGTGGCCGCACCGAAAGCTCGACCGATGAAGCCGGCCGCTTTCATGTGCGCTGGATTCCTGCCTATACGGTCAAAGGCGTGGCCTGCGATACGCCGATCCCCGGTTTTCACGTCAATACATGTAACTCGTTGAGGCTCTGGAAAAGCGAGGCAGTCGAGTCGTTCGATCTTCAGGATTTCAATGCCGGCGACTATTACGAAGCCGTGCACGAGAAGGTGCTTTCGGAGACGCTGTCGAAGGTGCTTTATCCAAATGACGAGCCCGAAGCGGGTAAGCGCTTGCGGCTCGCGCAGCAGTACTTCTTCGTTTCGTGTTCGTTGCAGGACATGTTGCGCCTGCTTGCGCTCAAGGGCGAGCCGATCAATCGCTTGCCGGACATGTTCACGGCGCAATTGAACGACACGCATCCGTCGATAGCCGTCGCCGAGTTGATGCGCCTGCTCGTGGATGAGCGGCAACTGCCTTGGGACGACGCCTGGGACATCACGCAGCGCACGCTCGCCTATACGAATCACACGCTGTTGCCCGAAGCGCTCGAAACGTGGGGCTTGCCATTGTTTCAGGGCTTGTTGCCGCGATTGATCGAGATCATCTACGAGATCAATCGCCGCTTCCTCGATGATGTCCGCCAACGATATCCCGGCGATGAAGCGCGGATCGCGCGCATGTCGCTGATCGACGAAAGCGGCACGAAGCGCGTACGCATGGCGCATCTTGCGACGGTCGGCAGTCACGCGATCAACGGTGTGGCCGCGCTCCATTCGGCACTGCTCGAAAAGACGGTGCTGCGAGATTTCGCCGAGCTATGGCCCGAGCGCTTCCATAACGTGACCAACGGCGTCACGCCGCGCCGCTTCATGATGCTCAGCAATCCGGGTCTCGCGAAACTGCTGGACGAGGGGCTGGGGGAAGGTTGGGCGACCGATCTCGGCAGACTGCGCAAGCTGTCCGAATACGCCGACGATGCCGCATTTCAGGAACGCTGGCGCAACGTGAAGCAGGCGAACAAGCAGATCCTCGCGGATAAGATCAAGAGCGCGACGGGCATCGTCGTCGATCCTGCGGCGCTGTTCGACATACAGGTCAAGCGAATCCACGAGTACAAGCGGCAACATCTGAACGCGCTATACATCGTGACGCAGTACATGCGTCTGCGCCGCGATCCACAACTCGCGCTGACGCCGCGCTGCTTCGTATTCGGCGGCAAGGCCGCGCCTGGCTACGCGATGGCCAAGCTCATCATCCGGCTGATCAACGGCATCGCTGAAGTCGTGAACGACGATCCCGCGATGAACGGCCGCCTGAAAGTCGTATTCTTCCCGGACTTCAACGTCAAGAACGCACACTTCATTTACCCGGCTGCGGACCTGTCCGAGCAGATCTCGACCGCGGGCAAGGAGGCTTCGGGCACCGGAAACATGAAGTTCATGATGAACGGCGCGTTGACCATCGGTACGCTCGATGGCGCGAATATTGAGATGCGCGAAGAAGTCGGCGATGAAAACTTCTTCCTGTTCGGCCTGAATGCGGACGAAGTGGAACGCGTGAAGCGCGAAGGGTATCGTCCGGCCGATTATGCGGATGCGAATCAGACGTTGCGGGAAGTGCTGGAGCTGATCGGCAGCGGGCACTTCTCGCGCGGAGATCGAGAGATGTTCCGTCCGCTGGTCGACAACCTGCTGCACCACGATCCGTTTCTGGTGCTTGCCGACTATGCCGCGTACGTCGCGCGTCAGGAGGATGTGAGCGCCGCCTGGCGCGACGAGCGGCGCTGGACTCGCATGTCCATCCTGAATACCGCCTATGCAGGCAAGTTCTCTTCGGACCGCGCGGTTCACGAATATTGCGAGCGGATCTGGAATATCCGCCCCGTGAAGATTTCCATCGAACGACGAAACTAGTTTTTCTTCCCGAGATCGCGCAGACGCTTGCCGGCCATCAGATCGTTGCCGAGTTTCTCGAGCGAAACGCCGCGCGTCTCGGGCACGTAGAAGAACACGACGACCGCAAAGATGACGTTGAGGATCGCATAGAGCACGAAGGTGTTCGCTTCGCCGACAGTCGACAGCAAGCTCAGGAACGTGGCCGCGACCGCCATGTTGGCGACCCAGTTGACGAGCGTCGAAACGGCGATGCCGAAGTCGCGCCCTTGCTGCGGCTGGATCTCCGAGCACAGGATCCAAACGAGCGGGCCGGCAGACATGGCGAACCCCGCGATGAAAAGCAGCAGCGACGCGACCGCCAGAATCTGTGCCGTGAGGCCGGCGACTCCGGCATGCAGCAGGAACCCGAGCGAGCACATGCCGATTGCCATGATGGCGCATCCCGCATAGAGGATCGGCTTGCGGCCCCAACGATCGACGAAGGCAATCGCGCCGAAGGTCGCAATGACGTTGACGAGGCCGACGATGACTGTCGCCCACAGTTGCTGTTCATGAGTCGCGAAGCCGGCCAGTTCGAAGATGCGCGGAGCGTAGTACATCACGACGTTGATGCCGGTGAGTTGCTGGAACACCTGCAGCACGACTCCGAGCAATACCGAGCGACGGAAGTTCGCGTTTTGCCGCAACAGGCTCCATCCTCGCTGGGGCCGCGTGTTGTCTTCGTTGACCTGCTCGAGTTCGGCTTGCACGTCGGCGGGATTGGCGTAGAAGCGTTGAAGGACGGCGCGCGCTTCGTCGGCGCGGTTGCGCTGAAGCAGCCAGCGCGGGCTATCGGGAAGGGCGAGCACGCCTGCGAGGAAGAAGACGGCGGGAATCGCGATGACGCCGAGCATCCAGCGCCAGTCGGCCACGTACGACAGTCCGATGTTCGACAGGAAGGCGGCCAGGATTCCGACGGTAATCATCAACTGATACGTCGAGATCATCGCGCCGCGTACTTGTCGCGGCGCAACCTCCGAAAGATAAAGCGGCGCGGTGAAGGACGCCATTCCGACCGCGAGGCCCAGCAGCAAGCGTGCGCCGATCAGATGAGCCGGACTCGCCGCGAACCCGGACCATAGCGATCCCGCAATGAAGAGTATCGCCGCCAGCACGAGCGCATAGCGGCGTCCGAGACGCCACGATAGCCAGCCCGCACCCAGTGCGCCGATCGCCGCGCCTACCATCATCGAGCTGACGATCCATTCTTGTGCGCGATCGCTCAGAACAAAATGCTTCGCGATGAAAGGCAGTGCGCCCGAGATCACCCCGATGTCGAGGCCGAACAGCAGGCCGGCGAGCGCCGCCATCAGGCAGACGAAGAGACCATATCGTCCGGTTTTCGTGGATGTCGGGACGCTGCGGTCGGCGAGGGTGCTCATCTGAGTTGTCTCCAGGTTGCAGGTTGCGCTTCAAACCGGTCACGGTGGCAGTCGGGCGGCTTTGCTTCGACCATGCGACTGCGCACATGATCGAAGATGAGAATTAGCGCGGGATGAGCGCGCGATGAAGGACGCCTGAATCGTGTGACCGGCCGACATCGTACCGGTGAGCGTCAATTGCCGCCCAATGCCATCGCCTCGTTGTTGTGCCTGGTCAATTCTTCGTGCGCGCGTGCGATCTGACGTGCACAGACGCCGGTGACACGCGCCGCTGCTCGGCTTCGAATTTGCCGCCCGAAATGACCCGATTATTTTTTTTGGAAAAGGCGCTTGACGTGGTCGAAATAGCCCCGCATAATTCGCCTCCCGTTGAATGACGGCGCGCAAGAAAGCAAGCGAATAGCGAAGCAAATAACTGCGCAAATGCTCTTTAAAAACTAACAGCCGATAAGTGTGGGCGCTTGATGGCGAGTGCGGCTGGTTCTTCGGAATCGGCGATAG
>NZ_JALQDN010000091.1:0-24954 GCF_023631205.1 Caballeronia sp. NCF2
GGACCGTGAAACGACTCCACGCCGATGATAGTGCGGATACCCGTGTGAAAGTAGGTAATCGTCAGGCTCCTCATGCTCCAAACAAAAACCCCACCCCAAAAGGTGGGGTTTTTGCGTTGGGACTTTCACAGCATCTCACGCCAGCTTGCGAATAGCCGATTGCTGATAATTCTCGATGCCGATTTTGTCGATGAGGCCGATCTGAATCTCCAGCCAATCGATGTGATCCTCGGTAGCGTCGAGCAGTTCGACCAGGATCCCTCTTGAGACAAAGTCCCGCACCGATTCGCAATAGACGATCCCCTCCTTGCATTGCGCTTGGGCCGCCTGCTCGAGCTTGAGGTCGTTCTGCAGAGCTTCGAGCGTCTGCTTGCCAATGGCCAACGCATGAAGATCCTGCAAATTCGGCAGTCCATCGAGCATGAGGATTCGCTCGATCAGCTTGTCAGCATGCGTCAACTCGTCCATCGACTCGTCGTATTCGTGCGCGCCGAGTTCTTCAAATCCCCAATGCTGATAGAGACGCGCGTGCAAAAGATACTGATGCACGGCCGTCAGTTCGTTCTTCAGCTCGGCATTGAGGTAGTCAATCACTTTCGAATCGCCTTGCATACCGTCTCCCGCCTGGTCGCGTTGCCACACACTCAGAATAGACGTTCGGCGATGACGAGCCGACAACGAGATTCATTCGCATTAGTGGCGACACTGCCGCATCCGCCCGCGTAGCGGAAACTTCCCTCGATTGCGCGATTTTCATGCCTATAATCGAGCGCAAAAGGAACGAGCCGCACAGAGTACGCCTTGCAGATAACAACAAGGAGAGACGTCGTGCCCCGATCGAACCGTACCCGCGCCCCTTCAATCTTCAGCCCGAATATAGCGAGCACGGGCCGTCGGCAGTTCCTCGGCATGGCCGGCGCCGGAATGCTCGCGACACTTCTTCCCGGCTGCGGCAGCGATAACGCCGACTCCCAGTCCTATCCTCAAACCGTCGCCATGGGGCAGCAGGCAATCCAGCAGGCCATCGGCAATCCGACGCAGCCCGTCGCGGCAATATCGGTGGCCATGCTCAAGGGCAGCAACGTGTTCTGGCAGCAGGCGTTCGGCGTATCGTCGGTGCCGAACCAAACCAAGGCGACGACCCAGACGCGTTTCAACATCGGCTCCGTTAGCAAGCTGTTTGCGGCGCTCGCAGCGACGATCCTTCAGGATCGCGGACTGATCACGCTCGATACGCCGATCGTCCGTTATCTCCCGACATTCACGATGCTCTCGCCCGAGTACGCGAAGATCACGACGCGCCAGTTGCTCTCGCATTCGTCGGGACTGCCGGGCACGAATTCGCGCAATCTCTTCACGTTCGCGCCGGTTCCCGGCTACGCAGCCGATACGCAAGCCGAACTCGCGAATACGCATCTGAAGCATTACCCCGGCGAGCTTGCCGTGTATTGCAACGACGGCTTCACGATGATCGAGCAGATCGTCCTCGCGATGACAGGGCAGAGCTTCGCAAGCTTCGTGGAAGCGAACATCCTCGCGCCGCTGAAGATGACGAACTCCAGCTATCTAACGAGCGTGCCGAGCAGCGGCTCGTTCTCGTATCCGTTTGCGAACGGCACGCAGTATCAGGAATTCGTCAACGCCTATGCGACGGGCGGGTTGAGCTCGACGCCCGGCGACATGATGAATCTCGCGCAGATGATCATCGGCGGCGGCATGTTTCAGGGGCAGCGCGTAGTATCGGCGGCGGGCATCGCGCAGATGGGCACGGATCAAACTACCGGACTCCTGATTAATCCGTCGCCCGAATGGAAATGGGGACTCGGCTGGGACTCGATCAGGCAACCGGCGCTCGATGCAGCAGGCGTCCTCGGATGGGAAAAGGACGGCGGAACGGCCTTCTATTCGAGCGAGTTCTTTGTCGTGCCACAGGCGCAACTCGCGCTGATGATCACGGGCAATTCGGGCTACGACGCTCGCAAGATCGCCGAATCGCTCGTGCTCTCCGCGCTGAAAGAGGACGGCTCGATCGCCTCGCTGCCGGCCAAGATCAGCACGACGGCGCCATCGGCCGCATCGGCGCCGAACATCGTCACGGCTGGCGGTATCTACGGCAATTCCGACTCGCCATTCCAGGTGATCGCGAATCCGGACGGCAGCCTGCAATTGAACCAGTGGGATGGAAAGAAGCGTGCGTGGACGCAGCTTGGCGCATACCAGTATCGCAGTGACGGATGGTGGTGGAGCAACAGCGATAGCGCCTCGTATCGCTTCACGGTCGCTTCCGGAACCGATGAGAACGGCCACGCGTACAGCTATCGCTATCTGATGAAGCGTGTGGTGCCAGGCGCGGGTTACGCGTATCTCACGCTGCCGGTCGGTCAGCAACTCGCCGCGCTCACGCCGCTCGACACCGCATGGCAGCAGCGTTTAGACACGCAATGGACCCTGACGAACGATTCGCCAACGGCCGTGCCGATCGTCATCGATGGGAACGAACCGGCTTACCTGACCACGTTGCCCGAACTGCCGGGTTATGTGCTGTACGGCAACACGGACCTTCGCTATCAACTCTTCGTGCCGCTTTCGGACGATCGCGGCGGCATGTCGGTCAAGGTGCCTGGTAACTTCGGTCGCGATCTCTATGAGATCCGCTTTGCGTCAGCGAGTGGCGGCACGACACTGACGCTCGGAAGCTCGATTTACGCGAAGGCTTGAATGAAAGCACTCATTCGAAGCTAATTCACGGGAAGTAACCTGCTTCACATCGGCGATGCATGTGAAGCAGGTTCGACGAACGAACGTCATGCGCGCTGCGTCAGGCGGTGAAGCGATACGGCAAACGCCGCCTCCTACACGACAAGGAGCACATCATGTTCGCACTGCTTTCGCATCTTCTCGGCAAGCTGGTTTCCCGTACCGACATGCCTTCGCACAGCGCTTATCTCCCGTCGTCAGGCGATCTTGCCGATCTCGAACGCCGCATGCGTAACGTCGCAGACGAAGACCGCGCTTACAGCATGTCGTTTTGATGCGCGAAGACCCGCATGAAACATCCGCGGCTCAATTCGCCTCACGTCCTGTCGCGAGCCACGGCTTTCGATCTTCGAGGCAGACCATTCCTTCGTACAGTTCGACGTAGGAGCGGATCATCGCATCGAGACTGAATTTGCGCGCATGCTGACGCAGCCGGTCGCGCGTAGAAGGATCGTCGAGCAAGGCGGTCGCCTCGTGAATTTTGTCGATCAACGTCTCGGGCCGGCCGACGTCGAACAGGAGATTCGAACGCGGCTCGATGATCTCGGGAATGCCGCCCATATTCGATCCGACGACGGGCACGCCATGCGAATACGCTTCGAGGACGACCAGCCCGAACGGTTCGTTCCACACGGACGGCACCACCAGAATATCGATGCTGCTCAGGAAATCCGAAGGATCGACCCGTCCGAGGAAAGTCACGCGCGGGTCCGCGTATTTCGTCTTGACCGAATCGACGAAGTCCTGATCTCCGGTGCCGCCGATCGAGAGTGTCCAGTCGAGCGTCTGGTCTGCGAGCAGTTGTTCCAGCAGCAACTCGACGCCCTTTTCAGGCAGCACGCGCCCGAGCATGCCGAGTCGCAATGGAGCGTTTCCATCTTGTCTCGAATGCTGTGCCGCGACGGAATCCATGGCCGGCTGATAGCAATTGTTGATGACGGTCGTCTTTGCCGCACGCGAGAAAAAACCGCTCTCGAGATGCTTCTGCAAGACGAAATCGCTGACGCCGACCGCAACGCTGACCTGCGCGGATGCGATCTGCTTCGGCTTCGCATACAGCGAGCACACGCCGCACTGACTCGCGCAGGGCTTGCCGGCCGTGAGCATGCTCGCCGTCGGGCACAACAGATAGTAATCGTGGATCGTATGTACGATAGGCACGCCCGCGTTGTTGGCGACGCGCCATGCATCGACGGAAAGACACGAGAGGTTGGCAGTATGAATGATGTCCGGCTTCTCGCGCTCGATGATCTCGGCGAGCTTTCGCGTCATCGACGTGTTGCGCACGTCGATCGCGTGCCAGATCAGCTTGGCGACGCGGGAATGCTCGCCAGGCGCATGCGGCCAATAGAGATTGGTCGAACGCAGACGATAGACCTTCGCGCCGTTGACGACTTCATTGCGATCGTCGCCTGTGCCGGTCGCGCAGACCACGCAAACCTCTATGCCTGCCTTGATGAGGCCATCGGCAAGGAGTCGCGTCGCAACTTCGGCGCCGCCGACCTCGTCTGGAAAATATAACGTGTTCGCGATCAGTACTTTCACGGCGTATGGACAGGATGCAGATCACTACGAGCCGGCGGCTTGGCGGTGCGAAAGTCTTCGCGCGCGCCGTAGCTTGTTGAGCGCTTGCCGATGATGTGACGGGGCGGATGACCCTTCATGTGTCGCGGCTCCGGTTCTACAGCGTATGAGCTGATGGCTGACAGTTGGCGCCGCGTCACCTCGATCCGATCGACGACAGGATTGGAAATCGAGTGCGGTCGTTCGAGCTGAACTTTGATCCTGCAAGGTGTGCGGCCCAGTTTACCCCATGAAAGCAAGGGGTATCGCGTTTTTTCAATTTGCGTGCTGCCTACATGCTTTGCGTCTTCCTTATGAATCGATAGCCCGATTTTTACCTTGTGGCCAGCAGCAAAAACGATATGGACCGTGGCAAGGTTACGGACATAGGGCGCGTGGCAGCGCCTGTTCTTCGAGCACGCTTTCATACAGCGCGCGATATGACTCGACCATCGCATCGACGTTGAAGCGCCGCGCATATTCGCGGAAACGCTCGTGCACGCGCGGGTCGTCGAGCAACGCCACCGCTTCATGCAGCTTGCCGATGATCGAAGAGGGCTGCGCGATGTCGAACACCAGATTCGTGCGCGGCTCGATGACTTCGGGAATGCCGCCCGTGTTTGCACCGACGACCGGCACGCCGTGCGAATACGCTTCGACCGTGACCCTCCCGAACGGTTCATTCCAGATGGATGGCACCAAGAGAATGTCGATACTGTCGTAGAACGCGTCCGACTTCACGCGGCCGAGATATTCGATGCGCGGATCGTCGTACTTCGACTTGAGCGCCTGAAGATAATCGGCATCCGCATGGCCGCCTACGGCTAGCGTCCATTGCAGCGTATCGTCGGCGAGCAATTGCTCGAGCAGCACTTCCAGCCCTTTCTCCCGCGACACGCGCCCGAGTATGCCGAGTCGCACGGGGCCGCCTGTATAACGGCGCGTGCGCGGCGGCGCAGTCGAAGTTTCAAGCGATTCGCACGCGTTATAGATGACCGCCGTGCGCGACGCACGCGAAAAGTAGCCGCTTTCCAGATGCTTTTGCAACACGAAGCGACTCACGCCGACAGCGACCGCGACGCGCGCCGACGCGATGCGCTTGGGCTGCGCATACACCGAGCACACGCCGCACTGCCGCTGGCATGGCTTCGAATGCGAGAACATGATCGCGGTCGGACACATCAGATAGTAATCGCGCGCCGTATGCACGATCGGCACGCCGGCATTGCGTGCGAGACGCCAGATATCGACAGAGAGGCAAGACAGATTGCTGGTGCTGATCACGTCCGGCTTTTCACGCGCGATGATGCTCGCGAGCTTGCGCGACATGATGACGTTATAGACATCGATGGCATGCCAGATCAGCTTGGCGACGCGGCCGTGCTTCTCGCGCAGATGCGGCCAGTAAAGATTGACCGAGCGAAGCCGATAGACCTTCACACCATTCACGTTGTCCACATGGTCGACACCCGATCCGGTCGCGCAGACCACACAGACTTCGATGCCTGCCCTGACCAGACCCTCGGCCAGTAGTCGCGTAGATACTTCGGCCCCTCCGGGTTCATCCGGAAAATAGAGTGTGTTCACGATCAGTATCTTCACGACGACGAAGTCCCCTTGGAAAAGCCTATGCAAAGACACGGCAGAGCGTAACGCTCTCAGGGCTCGACGATCGGTCAAACGACGGAAAAACCCCGGAAGACAAGGCAGGTATTGAAATCATCATACTCGACGGCGAGCTAACGTCGTGTTTAAAGAATCGTCGAGCCGTGCTTGTCTCTGCCATGACAGATACTCGCGCGAGCGCATTTCGGCTCGACTGCGATGCGGAAAACATAGCAGCTTGTGCACCGGCGTTCAATGTGGTGCCGAACATAGACGCCGATGACATTGGGTGTTGAAAGAAAGAGGAATGCGGGCAGTGATCGAACGCCGCGGCCTGAACCGCGGCGTTCATGCTGTCGTTACTGCGGCTCGTACCACGAATAAGTCGGAAGCGTGGTCAAAGGCTTGCCGATCTGGAACGTGATATCCCGCAGGGACGTCAGCGGAATGTTGCGCGGATCGCCCGTGTAGCGCCGCACGTCGCCGTTATCGTTGATATAGACGACGATGTCGCCGGTGATGCCCGCAACGTTCGTGCTCGAAAGCGGCATGCCCCAGACATCGAATACCTGGCCGAGCGTGAAGTCCTTGAAGTTCGGCGTTTCGATATGAATGATGCCGGTGTTGTCATGCGTGTGCGTTTCATAGTTACACGAAGACAAGATGCCGACATTCTTCGGGAACGCGAGCCACTGCCCGTCCTTGAAGATGGCGACGTGCGAGTGAACGTGGAACGTCTCGGCCATGCCCGCCGCGCAGATCAGGCCATCGACCGGCGCGCCGGTGCCGCCCGTCGCCGTATTGCCATCGGTAAAGTACAGATTGCCCACCAGGCCGCCGTAGCTGAGTGTCGTCACCGTCGACGTGAACGGCGGCGGATCGGTCCACGTATAGGTCGCGATCTGCGTCGGCGTCGCGCCGATGACGAGCGTCACTTCGCCCTTGTCCGGCAGCACGAGGCTCGAAAGATCGCCGGTGTATTTGGTGAGCGTGCCGCCCGTGTTCACCCACGCGGTCACATTGCCCGTGAGGCCCGCCACGTTGGTCGTGCTGAGCGGCTGACCCCAGACGGAGAAGAACTGCCCGAGCGTGTAAGACGCATTCGATGTCACGTCCATGCGGATCTTGCCCGAGGCATCGACGGTGTGGACCGGATACACGCAACCCGTCTGCTTCGCCATGGTCGGCTTCACGTATCCGACGTTCGCCGGCAACGAGAGTTGCTTACCGTTTTGATAAATCGACAGATGTGAATAGCTGTATTTATTGCCGGCGACCGTGCAGTTCAGATTGGCGACGGCCTGGCCGGTGCCGCCCGTCGATGTCGAGCCGTCGCTCCATTGCGATGCGCCGATCGTCGTACCATCGACGACTGCAGTCGCGGCGGCGAGCGTCGGCGTGCCGGTCGTCGTCGAAGGCGTGCTCGCGCCGGAGGGTGCGCTCGCGCCGCCCGGTGAGCTTGCACCGCCTTCGCCCGAGCTCGTGGGCGAGCTCGATCCGTTGCCCGAACCGCCGCCGCCACCGCAAGCGGCGAGCAATGCGAGCGCTGCGGCCGCGAGTGCGCTTGTCATCCAGCGCGTGTTCATCTGTTTCTCTTTGAGCATGTGTCGACTCCGCCCCTAAGGATTTCTGAAGGTGTTGCGGGTTGCACTGCGGCCGCATGCGCGACGCATGCGTGGCGTGCATCCGGCATCGGAAGCATCGCGAGCCGCTCTCGATGCAAGAAACGCGCTTGCTCGTGGAGACGGTCTCGATACGATTGACGCAAATGTTGACGCCTGTCGCTACGACGCTCGTCTATCGACCGGATGCGTTATGGTCTGACTTGCGTCGGTGAAGTCCAGCGACTCATCGAAAGAGAGAAACCGGTCCGGTTATCTGATTCGCCGGCCCGAGGAAATTTAACGTCGAAGAAATGTCGTCGCAAGCAAAGCAACTTTTGGAAACGTGTTCTGACACCGTGGTTTTCGGGTGTGTGCGTTCGCGTACATACGTGCAGTCCACGATTCAGCAGAAAATCAAGGTTTCGATGAAGTGCCGACGGCAAATGGAACAGCGCCGCGGCGAAATTCGGTTCGCATTTAACGCGCGGCCGGAGAAAGGGGCGGACGGGGTTTCGTCTGACGTACAGAATAAAGGAGGGGAGTAAATGACTCTCTCGAAGACGTTGTTTCACAGCGTAAGGGACTGGTTGCCCGATAACCTGTACTTGACCATTTATCATCGTCGCCGGATCGGACGATTTCCAAAGCTGCGCAATCCGACGACATTCAATGAAAAAATCCTGCGGCGCTGCCTCGAACCCGATCCACGCTTCGGCGACCTCAGCGACAAGCTGAAAGTACGTGAATACGTTGCGGAAAAGATCGGCAGCGAGTATCTCGTGCCGCTGGTTGCTGAACCATCCGATTTCACGAGAAGTGTTTTCGATGCGCTTCCCCAATCCTTCGTCATGAAGGCGAATCACGGC
The DNA here is from genome assembly GCF_023631205.1 of Caballeronia sp. NCF2. Taxonomy (NCBI): domain Bacteria; kingdom Pseudomonadati; phylum Pseudomonadota; class Betaproteobacteria; order Burkholderiales; family Burkholderiaceae; genus Caballeronia; species Caballeronia sp. NCF2. The sequence goes on from NZ_JALQDN010000091.1 coordinate 8,396, forward strand.
AGCGGATTCGTGCATGTCGTGCGCGACAAGAACGAAACGTCATTCGAGAAACTCGATGCAATGGCGAAAAGCTGGTTATCGACCGACTTTTATGCGATTGCACGCGAACGACATTACCGAACCATCGAGCGGCGCATTTTCTTCGAGGCACTTCTTACCGGAGAAGATGGAAAGGTCCCGCCGGATCTGAAGTTTCATGTCTTCAACAAGCAGTCGGGCGATCCGAAGATATTCATCCTCGTTATTTCGGATCGTTTCGGAAGCCCGCGCGGCGACATGTACGACGCGGACTGGAACCTTCTCGATATCGGCATGGGCCACTATCCGCGCAGCCCGACTCCGGCTCCGCGACCGGCGAATCTGGATGCGCTCGTTTCGATCGCGCGAAAGCTGTCGAGCGATTTCGAATTCGTGCGCGTCGATCTGTACGATGCGAAAGACTGGATTTACTTCGGCGAGCTGACGTTCACGCCGGGCGCGGGCATGTTCGCGCTGCATCCCGACAAGGTGGACTACGAGTGGGGAAGCCTCATGTAACGTTCACGGCCGGCCGCGCGTGTCGCCCAGCGGAAACTCGATGTGACATCGCGCGCCGTTCCGCCCGATCTCCAGCCGGCCGCTTCCATTGAGCTCGTCGGCGACCTTGCGTTCGATCATCTCCGTGCCGAAGCCGCGTCGTCGAACGTTCGCCGACGCGTCGAGCACGGGCCCGCCATGTTCGGTCCAGTCGAAGCAGAGCCACGTCGCGCCGCTTCGGTCGACGCGCGCCCAGCGAATCGTCACGGCTCCGCCATCCGCCGAAAGCGCGCCGTATTCCAGTGCGTTGACGACGAGCTCGTGGACGATCATCGTCATCGTCTCGGCGGCTTCCGATGAAAGCGCGGCATGCTCTCCGTCGATATCGAATTTGCCGTTCGTTTCGCCCAGCGCATCGATCTCGAGACGCACGATGTCGTGCAGATCCACTTCGACGTTCAGTCCATCGGCAAGTGCTTGCTCGATGCGCGCGAGCGCTTGCAGCCGCCCGTTCATGAGCGACGCATGGCGTTCGACGCTTCCCGCGCCATCGGCGGTGCGCGCGTTGACCGAGATGATCTCGGCGATGATGCCGCGTACCCGGCGCCTCAGTTCCATGAGCAGCGCGGATTCGTGTTCTAGCGCGTCGCGCAGCGCGTCCGCCGAACGGGCGCGCTCGACCTCGGCCCAACAACGGCCCGCAACGCCTTCGACCAGCGCGACCATCTCCGGCATCCAGCGGCGGGACGTGCGTTGCGTCACGCGAAGAAGCCCGCGCAAGCGGCCTTCGGCCATCACCGGGACGAAAACAGCCGCGCCGATGCCGTCTTCGGCGAGGCTCTGCCTGATCGTCGCGGACAGACGCGGATCGGCCTGCGTATCGCTGATGACGACCGACTGGCCTCGCTCGTACGCCGACGCGAATGGCTCACAGGTCGCGCAATCTTCGATCGGCAGCCACTCGACCTGCTCGGTGTCCAGTTGCCCCGCGACCATCCGGCAAGCCAGGTGCATCATGCTTTGCGGATCGGTCAGATCGCGCGCCGCGTTCGAGAAGCGCACCAGAAACGCGTTGACTTCCCGCGTGCGTAAGCGCGAGCGTGACAGCTCGATCTGCCCTTCGACGCGCGCCAGCAGCTCGCGCGCGGAAAACGGCTTCGCGACATAGTCGTCGGCGCCGGCCTTGAGCCCCTTGATCGCGGAGTCTTCGCCGGCGTAGGCCGTGAGAAGGATGACAGGCGTGTCCCTGAGCGCATCGTCCTCGCGTATCGCGCGCAATAGAGCGAAGCCGTCCATGCCGGGCATCATGACATCCGCGAGGATCAGCTCGGGCCGGTGCCGATGCGCCTGAGCAAGCGCGAGCGTGCCGTCGGGCGCGACGTCCACTTCCCAGCGCGCGCCGAGCAGACGTTGCAGATGCTCGCGAACATCCGCATTGTCGTCGACGACCAGCACGCGGCCGCGTTTCGGTCCCGTGGCCGCGCTCAACTCGACGAGGTCATCGTCCTCGAGCGATCCGTTCGGCCGAAGCCAGCGCGCCGCTTCATCGGCCAGCAGTGCGGCGAGCGCCGGCTCGCGCCCGCTCAGGTCCGGGCGCTCGATCGTTTCGAGGCGCGAAGTCAGCGGAATCCAGACCTGGAACGTGGTGCCGGAATGCTCCTCGCTGCGCACGGACACTTGCCCGCCCAGACGCTGAACGAGATCCTTCACGATCGCGAGACCGATGCCCGCGCCTTCCGCCGTGCGCGCGCGGGATTTCTGCACGCGATGAAAGCGCGTGAAGACGTTCGGCAGCTCCGACGCCGGAATGCCGACGCCGGTATCGATGACTTCCAGTTCCGCATGCAGCCTGATCGCCTTGAGGCGAACGCTGATATGGCCTTCGAACGTGAACTTGAGTGCGTTCGAAATGAGGTTCGAGACGATCTTCTCCCACATTTCGACGTTGACCGGCACGGGCGGCATGTCCATGTCGATGGCGACGCGGCAATCGAGTCCCGCCGCCTTGATCGCGCCGGAAAACGCGCTGACGATGTCCGCGGTGAGCCGGCCGAGATTGATCGGCGCGACGGCGGGCCGTCCCTGAACATCGATGTCCGAGAAATCGAGCAGGCTGTTCACGAGCCGCAAGAGGCGGCGTGCATTGCGCGACGCGACCACGACGTTCGCGGCGGCCTTCTCCGGCAGCGACGGATGCTGGCGGAGCAGCTCGTCGAGCGGCGCGAGCATCATCGTGAGCGGCGTGCGGAATTCGTGGCTCACATTTGAAAAGAACTCGGTCTTCGTGCGATCGATTTCGGCGAGCCGCGCCAGCCGCTCGCGCTCCAGTTCATTGGCGAGCGCGTCGCCGATTCCCGCGCTGACTTGCTGAACGACGAGATCGATGAAGTGCGCGTGCGCTTCGTCCTGAGGCCGATGCGGGCTGAGACCGAGAATCAGGACGCCGAGCGGCCGGGCTCGCGTCGCGGTGCCGAGCGGTATGATCAGCGCGCGCGTCGGGCGCTGGCTGCGCCGGGGCGCCGTGACGGGCGCCTCGAGACCGGGAAAGCGGCAGTCGAGATCGTCGACGGCGAAGCCCGTCAGCACGCCGGATCTCGACGCCGCCAACGCCGCGGACATCGGCCAGCTTCCGTCGTCCCGGACGTTCATCGAGAGCGTGTAGGGCGCAGCCGCGCAGCCGGCCTCGAGACCGGCCGCTCCCGCAAGGCTCGCCTGCTGGCCCGTTTCGTCGAACAGATAGATCAGGGCGAACGGCAAATCCGCCGGCGCGCTGGCGAGCGCGGCGGCGGCGCGTTCGCAGGCTTCGCGTCGCGACAAGGCGTCGGCAAGCGCCTTCGCGAGCGTGTGCAATGCGCGCGTGCGGCGTTCGGCGACGACGTTGCGCGTCGTCTCCCAGCCCGTGTTCTGCACGCCGAGCACGCGGCCTTGCACATCGCGGATGGGCGAGTACGAGAACGTGACGAAAACTTCCTCCACGAAGCCGTGCCGGTCGATCATGATCGGGAAATCTTCGCCCGCGACCGCCTCGCCGTGAGTCAGAACCCCCTTGGCGATGGGTCCGAGCACGTCCGTCCAGACCTCCGGCCACGTCTCGTGCGCGGGCCGGCCGAGGGCGAGCGGATGCTTCGCGCCGAGGAAGACGCGCCAGCGGTCGTTGTAGATCTGAATCAGATCGGAGCCCCACAGGATCGACATCGCCTGCGGTGAATCGATGGCGGTGCGTACGGTAAGCTGCAGTTCGGCAGGCCAGCCGAGCACGCATCCGAGCGGCGTGCGGCACCAGTCGATCTCTCGCGCCAGATGCGCGATCTCGCCGGCATCGCCGAACGTGCGGTTGATGGCGCGCAGCTCCGAGCGCATGCGCGGCTGTGGCGTTCCGCAGACGATCTCGCCGATGACCTGACCGATGTCGTCGAGCGGCACCACCATGTCCGCCGCGCCCGTGGCGATGGCGGCTGCGGGCATTTGCGGATATTCCGCGCTCGCCTGACTCTGCACGATCAGGCGGCAGCCGGCGGCGCGCAACGCGTTCGCGCCCACCGAACCGTCGCGGCCGAGGCCCGTCAGGATCGCGCCGATCGCTCGCGGGCCGAAGCTGCGCGCAACGGATTCGAAGAGCCGGTCGATCGGCCGTTCGATCGCGCCGCCGGGACACGGCGACAGCACGAAGGAACCGTCCGGCAGCAATTCCACGAAGGCGTGCGGCGGGGCGACCATCAGCCTGCGCCCGCCGATGCGCGAGCCGGCGGTGATCCATTCGACCCGATACGCGAGTCGTTCGAAGACCCATAGTGTTGCTTCGGGCGGCAGGTGCATCATCAGCACGACCGTGAGCGGCAAGTCTTTCGGCAGGCCGTCGACGAGACTGGCCGTGGCCATGTGCCCGCCCGCCGACGCGCCAATGACGATGAGATCGAAGGCGGACTCCGGAATCTGCTCCAGCCGGGACAGCGATGTCGGATCGGAAATCTGCACGCGCCACTCCTCGCGATGAAAGATCCGTCTTTCAGGCTAGCACGAATGTGCGAAGCCAATTCGACGCCCATTCGACTCGCGTATTTTTTCCGATCGCTCGATCGGCGTATCTCGGGCACGATAGAACGGCAAGTTCGTTTCAATACCGAGGTCGAGCCATGCAAATCCAGACTGGTAATCTTTTCAGCTTCGAAGCGAAGCGCGGCAATGAGGAGCGTGTCGACATGCTCGTCACCGGAGAGCGTCTGAACGTGGAGCGGATCGTGTCGATGGGGCACGCGAGCCCCGAAGGATTCTGGTACGACGACTCGCGCGCCGAATGGGTCGTGCTGCTGTCGGGCGCGGCCGCGCTCGAATTCGAAGACGATTCGACGCTGCTCGAAATGCGTCCCGGCGATCATGTGCTGATCGAACCGCATTGCCGGCATCGCGTCGCATGGACGCATGCCGTCGAGCCGACCGTATGGCTCGCGATCTATCACGAACGCCGGGCCTGAAAACAAAAAATCAGCGTGTTTCAGCGCGGAACAGGCGGCAAACGTTTGCATTTGGCCGCTTTAACGCTTTCGCAACAATGAGGCGAATGACGCTGCGTCTTGTCACCGAAAGTTCATGAAGAAGCCTTAGCGTGCACTGTTTCTTCATACATCGGCCAGCGTTGTCATGCACTCAGCGTTCTCGAGCTTTCGCGGTTTTTCCGGGCAGAGAGATCTTCGTACTGCCGGCGATCTTTGCAGGGAAGTCCCCTTTGTCGACGCGGAGGGCTCCAATGCACTGGTGATGGAAATCTTCTCCGCGCGCCGCGACATGGGAAGCCTGGCCGTGATCGAAGGATTGCGCCCAATTGGACTGATCAACCGCGATATCTTCATGTCGCAGATGAGCAAGCCTTTTCATCGCGAGCTTTACGACAAGAAGAGTTGCATCGCGTTCATGGACAAGGAGCCGCTGATCGTCGAAGCGGACGTGAGCATCGAAACCCTCGCATTCAGAACCGTCGATGCCGGCGAAAAGGCGCTCGTCGATGGTTTCATCGTCACGCGCGGCGGACGGTTCTCCGGCGTGGGCAGCGGCCTCGAACTCGTGAGCGCGGTCGCGCAAATGCAGGCGGAGAAGAACCGCCAGATCATGCAGAGCATCGAATATGCGAGCGTGATACAGCGCGCCATGCTGCGCGCATCCGACGACACATTGTCGACGCAGCTTCGCGATGTCGCGATGGTCTGGGAACCGCGCGATGTCGTCGGCGGCGACTTCTATCATTTCGCGGCGTTCCCGCATGGCTGGTTCGGTGCGGTGGCCGATTGCACCGGTCACGGCGTTCCCGGCGCGTTCATGACCTTGCTTGCTTCGGCGTCGCTGTCGAAGGCGATCGAGCAGATCGGTCCGCGCGATCCGGCTGCGTTGCTCGCGGCGGTCAATCGCAACGTCAAGGGCTTGCTCGGGCAAGTGAACGGCGATGCCGCCGGGCATCAATCCAATGACGGACTCGACACCGCGTTTTTCTGGCTCGATGCTTCGGAAAACGTGCTGCATTTCGCGGGCGCGCGCGTCGCGCTGCATATTCTCCCGCCCGATGCGGCGGAGTTCCAAACCATCGCGGCCGATCGCATGGGCGTAGGTTATGTCGACAGCCGCGCGGACTACGCGTGGAATCTGCGCGCGATCGCGGCTCCGGCCGGCAGCCTGATCTTCATTTGCACCGACGGGCTGACGGATCAGATCGGCGGCCCGCGAAACATTTCCTTCGGCCGGCGCCGCATTCTCGATGTTATCCACGCACATCGCGGCGAGTCGCCATGGACGATCTGCGAGCACGTTCGGCAGGCGCTCGCGCATTGGCAAGGCGTGCAGCCGCGCCGCGACGATGTCACGTTCTTTTGTGCCCGTATCTAGTCAATTCAAAGCATGTCTCAACTACTCGATCAGGACAGCGCCTTTTTCGATCTGGCGCAGCGACGCAATGTTCTCTTCTATCACAAGGGATATTTCTCGCATAACATCGTCGCGGCCATGGGCGAAGTCGTGAAGCTGCAACTGGAAGTCGCCGGCGTGAGCGGTCCGACGCGCCGCAAGCTCTTCTCTTCGTTTGTCGAGCTTTCGCAGAACATCGTTCATTACTCGTCGAATGCGCTTTTGCAGGGCAGCGAAGACGAAGGCGCGATACGCGAGGGCGCGGTATGCATCTCGAAGGACGGCGAACATCACGTCATGTTATGCGTCAATCCGATGGCGACCGCCGAAGTGGAAAGCCTGCGTAACAAGCTCGAGCCGCTTCGCAACATGTCGCTCGAAGAGATAAGGCAGGCGTACAAGCTATCGCTGCGTTCGGATACACCCGAAGACAGCAAAGGCGCCGGCCTGGGTTTTCTGACGATGGCGCGCGATGCGAGCGCGCCGCTCGAATTCGCTTTTCATCCGCGTGCCGACGAACCCGGAACCACGCTGTTTTGCCTTATGGCCATCATCTGAGCAGGAAGGCACGAGAACATGGATAACTTTTATATTGCCGCCACGACGACATCGCCCGAGGTCGATTTGCGTTTCGATCAGCACGCGTTGTCGCTCAAGGGCGAGTCCTATCCCGAGAATGCGGCCGCGTTCTATGCGCCCGTCATCGAGCAGATGCGCAAGTATCTTGCCGAGCATGCCGGAGCCGTCGTCACGATCGACGTCGCGCTGACTTACTTCAATAGCTCGAGCACCAAGATGCTGTTCAGCATGTTCGACGCGCTCGATCAGGCAGCGCAATCGGGCAGCCGCGTATTGATGAACTGGTATCACGACGAGGAAGACGAGACCATCGCCGAGTTCGGCGAAGAACTGAAGGCCGATTTCCGCGCGATCGAATTCACCGACCGTCTCATCGCTCATCCGGGACGGTAGGCATGCCATCGACATCGTCCGACGATCCGACGCCGGATCTGTTTCAGAACGAAAGTGCGGCGCTGGACAAGGCGCGCGCGATGCACGCGGCGCCCGACGCCGGCGCCGCGGAATATCGCCGGTCGTTGGGGGAACTCATCGATCATTTCGAGCGCCTCATGCGCGAAACGCGGCGTCTGATCGGCCGCAGCGACCGCGCCGAGCGCGAGATGCAGACGCTCGCGCAGCAATTGGCGCATCGCGCGTCGCACGATGCGCTGACGGGCGTGCTGAATCGGAGCGCCGTCATCGAGCAGGCCACGAAAGCGCTGCGCTCGACGAGCGCGGCGATGATCGTGCTCGATATCGACGAGTTCAAGCGGATCAACGATGACTTCGGGCATCCCACCGGCGATGCGGTGATTCTGGGCGTCGTCGATTGCCTGCGGCGCATCGTGGGCGATCAGGGTTTCATCGGACGCGTGGGCGGCGAGGAATTCACCGTGCTGTTGCCCGGACATGAACCGCACAGCGCCGCGCTGCTCGCCGAGCGCATGCGTGAGGCAATCAGCGATACGCTGGTCGTCGAGCCGGTGGATCGACGCATCACGGCGAGCTTCGGCATCAGCAATAATGCGGCGGGAACCGGCTTCGACATCGCATACGGCCTCGCCGATGCAGCGCTGTATCGTGCGAAGCGAAGCGGACGTGATCGCGTGGAAGTCGCCGATCAATAGGCGTATATCCGCTCTTGACGATTACTTTCTGCGTCGCTGATTCATAAGTTTGACTATATCGCTTGTCGGCGCGCTGGTTATCAGGCGCGCGATGTCGTCGAGATGAACCCAGCGGCATTTGGATATTTCGTTACTCGGGCGAGCTTTTGCCCGATTCGGGACTGCGCAGGAAAACACGTGATGGTGTTTCTGCTTGCCGCGAAAGTCGAAAAGATATTTGGCCGACTTTCCCGATAACCGCGTTTCTTCCCGAAGCTCGCGCAGTGCGGCATCCGAAAGATGTTCTCCACGTTTGAGTATTCCGCCCGGCAAGGCCCACTTCGACTGACTGCGGGCGACAAGAAGGATGCGCTTGCCTCTGCGACAGATCACGGTGGCGCGTTTCTTCAAACCGGTCTCCCTTTTACTTCCAGGTATTCTCGACGCGCTTCACGCGCCATCGAATCGGGCAGAGCCTGATTAGCTGTGTATGCTAATACAGAACCTTACTCACTCGGCAAGCTCGTAAAGCACGGGCGGCGTACACGCAACAGGCGGAAATCGCTTCATCAAACGGTCACAAACATGCGATGCGGCCAGTTCATTGTGGTAATGTCTGAGCCAGGCGATTTTTTGTTCAACTCGAGGCATTGAAATGGATAGGGATGGTGACTGGCCTTTGCCACGGCCAACCACTTTCTTCAAAGCCGACCGGCGTACTACCGGATCGTCACTCTCGAAAACGAACTCAATAGCCAGTGCTTTCTCGTCACTGGCGACGCAGGTAATCGCGGAAGGAGTGCAAAGAGCGAAAGAGCTATCCACGACGAGCGATGCGCAAGATTTTCCCCAGCTTCGCGTCGCCTTCAGAATGCTCCGCGCTTTGTACTGGCGTATTCTCCCCATGCTCGAATTTTTCGACCCGTTATCAAGGGCGGGCACGGTCGCAACATCAAAGCGTTGACGTCCGTGCAGAACAAGCTGGGCGGGCTGAATCGGCGCAAGGGCAATGCGGCAAGCTGTCGATACACATACATTGAATCAGGAAATGGCTTACACAACACCGGAAATCACAGAACTCCTGGCGAAACAGGACGCGCTGAACAAGCAACTGGCCGAAGCGAAGGAACGCGAAACGCGCCAGGTGCTGATCGAAATCGTGCAGAAGATGCGCCAGTACGGCATCAGTCTGGAAGAGCTGTCAGGCAGCAAGCCGAAAGCGCAGGAACCGGTCAGGGAAGCGAAGTATCGCGATCCCATCGGCGGCGCGACGTGGAGCGGACGCGGCCGCGCGCCGCAATGGATCGTCGGAAAGAATCGCGATGATTTTCTCGCCGACACGCGCGCCACGAAGACGACCAAAGCCGCCGCGCAAGCCGCGCTGTTCGGCGACGAGGCCTGAAGCGAAGTCTTCGATCAGGCACGCTCACGGCGGCAAGAAAAGATCGCTACAGAAGGGATTTTCCCTGAGCGAGAATCTTGTCGCAGACCTGCTTGGTGACTTGTTCCTTCAGCCCCGCACCGCTCAAGTCGAGCTGCTTGCCGTTGCCGCTATCCAGAATGCCTTTCGCGCCGTTCGTATAGCCTGAATCGCTGGAAGCCGAGCCGCCGAGCTTGCTCATCAGCCCGTCCTTGACGGATGACGCACTGCCGCCGAGATAGTTGTTCTTGACGCAATATTCGATAACGCCCGCGACATTGCTCGTGCTGCCCGACGTGAGCGAATCCATCGATAAGCCTCCGGTCAGGCCGCTCAAGTTGCCGAGTGCGCCGCCGCTGCTGCTCTCTTTACCTTGATTGAGCAGATTGCCGATTTGAGCGTGAGCTACTGGAATGGTAAGCAGGGCTGCAGTCAGGATTCCGCCGGCCAGAACATGACGCCTTGAGAAGATCATGGAGCCTCCGAGGTTTGATCTCTCACTATAGACGATGAACGCGCGCGGGTCGGCATCGACTGCGCGCGTTTCGATTCGTTGAAAAGTACCGGATATTCAAGCGCGAATCATCCGCCTGTTCCCGTGACGCGCCATACGACATTGCCGACGTCATCGGCGATGAGAAGGCCGCCGTCGCGATCCTGCGCCACGCCCACGGGTGCGCCGTATAGCTCTTTCTGATCCGCCGATGTGAAGCCGGTCACGACATCTTTCGGCGCGCCGACAGGCTTGCCGTTTTCGAATGCGACGTAGGACACGACATAACCGCTCAGCGGCGAGCGATCCCAACTGCCATGTTCGCCGATGAACGCGCCGCCCCGATATTGCGCCGGCAGATTGTCGCCCGTATAGAACGTCAGCCCGAGCGGCGCGACGTGCGAACCGATAGCGTAATCGGGCGGAATCGCGCGGGCGACGAGATCGGGGCGCTGCGGCTGCGCGCGTGGATCGACGTGCTGTCCGTAATAGCTATACGGCCAGCCATAGAACGCATTCTCTTTTACTGAAGTCAGATAGTCGGGGACGAGGTCCGCACCGATTTCATCGCGTTCATTGGCAATTGCCCAGAGCTGCTTCGACTTCGGTTCCCATTGCAGTCCGGTCGGATTGCGAATGCCCGCTGCATAGATACGGCTCGCGCCCGTCGCCGTGTCGACTTCGAGAACGTCGGCGCGCCGGTATTCGACCTCCAGTCCGTTCTCGCCGACATTGCTGTTCGAGCCGACGCCGACATAGAGCTTCTTGCCATCGGGGCTCGCGAGCAGGGCCTTGGTCCAGTGATGATTGATCGTGTCCGGAAGATCGGCCAGCTCGACGCCGCGCTCGGCGATGCTCGTTTCGCCCGTCTTGTAGGGAAACTTGAGGATCGCGTCGGTATCCGCGACATAGAGCGTGTCACCGATCAGTTGCATGCCGAACGGCGAATGCAGTTGATCGATGAACACATGCCGCTCCCACTCGCCACTCGCGCTTTTCCTCAACAGCGCGATGCGATTCGCGCCTTTCGCCTTTTTCCCCGACTTGCTCGCGATCAATCCGGCGATGAGTTGCTTGGGCGTCGTCACCGCTTCCTCGTTCGGGCTGTTGGATTCGGCCACGAGGACATCGCCGTTCGGCAGCGCGTAGACCTGACGCGGATGCACGAGACCGGACGCGATCTTTTCGATCCGCAATCCTTCCGCGACCTTGGGCGTCGCGCCGTTGCGCCAGCCGACGTATTCGGGAACCTGCATCGGCGGCGCGAAGAAGTTGCGTGCGTCCGGCAGTGGAGGCTTCTCGCCCGCCTGATGTTGCGCATCGTACTGCGCGTGTTCGTTGCATCCGCTCATCGATGCCGCGAATGCGATCGCGAGCGCGCCTATCATCGTGCGCTTATTCATGAGCCGCCTCCGCGAGAACGAGCCGGTGCATGGCCATCGCGATATGACCGATGCTCAGAAACACCACGGTGATGACCGAGAGAATGACGTTCTCCGGAACCATCGCATAGGCATCGCGGCTATGCACGAAGGCGTTGACGACAGCGGCGACGATCGCGATCAGATTGAGCCAGAAATCGATTCGTTCGATCCGCGAGACCGCGCGCCGCTTTTGCAGCCATACGTGACCGAGATTGAGCAGCCGCGGAACGATGGCGATGATGAGACCGGCCGTCACGAGCCACGCCGCGCCTTTTCCCCAGAACACATTGCGCGTGATGGCGTAGCTGATGTCGAAGATCAGCGTGCCGACAAAAAGCCCGTAAGGAATGGGATCGAGCAATTCGAATATCGCCGGAGCGAATTTCGATGGAGGTCTCGAAGTGGCGGATGAAGTGGACATAGCTTCTCTTCCCGAATGCGCGTGGTTTTTAGCCCTTGCGCATGCGGCATGCCCGCGCGCGTACTTCGTTGTTGACTCGTTGAAAGGAGAAGAGATGAAACGGTGTGCCTGTTTCGACAGGATTCAAGCGAAGGTCCGGCGTGATCGACGACGTAAGAAGCGCTTCGATCGATGTCGCACCTCGAACTCGGTGCGACATCGTCGGCCGCTCACAGCAGACGCGGATCCAGCGGCGGAGGCGCGGACGGTAGCGCGGGCAGCGGCGGCGGAAGATGAAGCTCCTTCAGCAGCGCGGCGCCGGGCCACGAATCGGGCAGCTTCGGCATCTCGGGAAGCTTCTTGCTATCGGGATTGGTCAGATACAGCATGCCGCCGTGAATGGCGGACATCGCATTGCGATGCATCGTTTCGACGCACGGCAGGTCGGTGATGGTCAGAGTGGTCATGGCAGGTCTCCCGGCAAAAATAAAAGTAATTGAATGGCGACGGACGAGTCGCCATTCGATCTTTTGCACAGGTTGTGCCAAGCGAAGCAGAGCGCGCCGGTCATCGGTTTCGCTCGAATTTATCGACGCATAACGGCGTACTCCGAACGACAGTTCGATCGCGCGATGTCGGCGCGCGCCCGACACTCAATCCAGCGCGACGACGGGAACCGACACGCGGCCTTCCATCAGTACGCGCGCGCTGCGGCTCATGATCGCTTTCTTCACTTGCCATTCGCCGTTCGCCTCGACGGCTTCAGCGCCGACGCGCAACGTGCCCGACGGATGCCCGAAGCGCACCGACTGACGCTCGCCGCCGCCCGCCGCGAGATTGACGAGCGTGCCCGGAATCGCCGCCGCCGTGCCGATGGCGACCGCCGCCGTGCCCATCATCGCGTGATGCAGCTTGCCCATCGACATCGCGCGCACGAGCACGTCGACATCGTCCGCGCCGATGCGCTTGCCGCTCGACGCGACGTATTCCTTCGGACGCGCGACGAACGCGATCTTCGGCGTGTGCTGACGTTTGGCGATTTCATCGAGGCTCTTGATGAGCCCCATGCGCAGCGCGCCGTATGCGCGAATGGTTTCGAAGCGCTTCAACGCGGCATCGTCGCCGTTGATCGCGTCCTGAAGCTCGGTGCCCTTGTAGCCGATGTCCTCCGCGTTCACGAAGATCGTCGGAATGCCCGCGTTGATCATCGTCGCCTTGAAGGTGCCGACGCCGGGCACGTGCAGATCGTCGACGAGATTGCCGGTCGGGAACATCGCGCCTTCCGCGCCTTCTTCCTCGGCGGCGGGATCGAGAAATTCGAGCTGCACTTCGGCGGCGGGGAACGTCACGCCATCGAGTTCGAAGTCGCCCGTTTCCTGGACGGCGCCGTTGGTCATCGGCACATGCGCGATGATCGTCTTGCCGATGTTCGCCTGCCAGATGCGCACGATTGCAATGCCGTTATCCGGCACGCGGTCGGGATCGACGAGGCCGCTCGTGATCGCGAACGGACCGACCGCCGCCGAAAGATTGCCGCAATTGCCGCTCCAGTCGACGAATGGCTTGTCGATGGCGACCTGGCCGAAGAGATAGTCGACGTCATGTCCGGCGCGCGCGCTCCTCGAGACGATGACCGTCTTGCTCGTGCTCGACGTCGCGCCGCCCATGCCGTCGATCTGCTTGCCATACGGGTCCGGGCTGCCGATCACGCGCAGAAAGAGCGCATCGCGCGCGGGGCCGGGCACGCGCGCCGCTTCGGGCAAATCGTTCAGGCGAAAGAAAACGCCCTTGCTGGTGCCGCCGCGCATGTAGGTCGCGGCGATCTTGATCTGAGGTGCGTGTGCCATGTGATTCGTATCCTTGATTGAATGTCAGGCCGCTTCTTTCGACGACTCCAGGAAGTCCTGCGCGAAGCGTTGCAGCACGCCGCCGGCTTCGTAGATCGAGACTTCCTCGGCCGTGTCGAGCCGGCACGTCACGCTCACTTCGACGCGTTCGCCGTTCGCACGATGGATGACGAGCGTGAGATCAGCACGCGGCTTGCGCTCGCCGATGACGTCATAGGTTTCGGTGCCGTCGATGCCGAACGTCTGCCGATTTTCGCCCGGCTTGAATTCGAGCGGCAGCACGCCCATGCCGATCAGGTTCGTGCGATGAATGCGCTCGAAGCCTTCCGCGACGATCGCTTCGACGCCCGCGAGACGCACGCCCTTCGCGGCCCAGTCGCGCGACGAGCCTTGTCCGTAATCCGCACCCGCGACGATGATGAGCGGCTGCTTGCGCTCCATATACGTTTCGATGGCTTCCCACATGCGCGTGACGCGGCCTTCGGGTTCGATGCGCGCGAGCGAGCCTCTCTTCTGTTGACCATCGACGATGGCCATTTCGTTGATGAGCGTCGGATTCGCGAACGTCGCGCGCTGCGCCGTCAGATGATCGCCGCGATGCGTCGCGTACGAATTGAAATCCTCTTCGGGCAAGCCCATTTTCGCGAGATATTCGCCGGCCGCACTGTTCGCGAGAATCGCGTTGGACGGCGAGAGATGGTCCGTCGTGATGTTGTCGCCGAGCACCGCGAGCGGGCGCATGCCCTTGAGCGTGCGAGCGCCTGCAAGCGCGCCTTCCCAATACGGCGGACGGCGAATGTAGGTGCTTTGCGCGCGCCAGTCGTAGAGCGGGCTGATGGCTTCGCCGCTTTGCGCGGTCAACGCGAACATCGGTTCGTAGACGCGACGGAACTGCTCGGGCTTCACGCTTTGTTTGACGATGGCGTCGATTTCCTCATCGCTCGGCCAGATGTCCTTCAGATACACGGGCTGGCCGTTCTTGCCGATGCCGAGCGCATCGCGTTCGATATCGAAACGGATCGTGCCCGCGATCGCATACGCGACGACGAGCGGCGGCGACGCGAGAAACGCCTGCTTCGCATACGGATGAATGCGGCCGTCGAAATTGCGGTTGCCGGACAGCACGGCGGTCGCGTACAGATCGCGATCGATGATCTCCTGCTGGATCGCCGGGTCGAGCGCGCCGGACATGCCATTGCACGTCGTGCACGCGAACGCGACGATGCCGAAGCCGAGCTTTTCCAGATCGGGCAACAGACCGGATTCCTGCAGATACAGTTCGACCGCTTTCGAGCCCGGCGCGAGCGACGACTTTACCCACGGCTTGCGCGTGAGACCTTGCGCATTCGCATTGCGCGCGATGAGCGCCGCCGCGATCACGTTGCGCGGATTGCTGGTGTTCGTGCAACTCGTGATCGCCGCGATGATGACCGCGCCGTCCGGCATCTGCCCCGGCGTTTCTTCCCATTTGCCCGCGATGCCGCGCGTCGCCAGTTCCGACACCGGCAGGCGCTTGTGCGGATTCGAGGGACCCGCCATGTTGCGCACGACCGTCGACAGATCGAAGCGCAACACGCGTTCGTATTCCGCGTGCGTCAACGAATCGGCCCACAGGCCAGCGGTTTTCGCGTAATGCTCGACGAGGCTCACTTGCTTGTCGTCGCGGCCCGTGAGACGCAGATACTCGATCGTCTGCTCGTCGATATGGAACATCGCGGCGGTCGCGCCGTATTCGGGCGCCATGTTCGAGATCGTCGCGCGGTCGCCGAGCGTGAGGCTCGACGCGCCTTCGCCATGGAACTCGAGATACGCGCCGACGACCTTTTCCTTGCGCAGGAATTCGGTGAGCGCGAGCACGATATCGGTCGCCGTGATGCCCGGCTGACGCTTGCCCGTCAGCTCGACGCCGACGATATCCGGCAGACGCATCCACGATGCGCGGCCGAGCATCACGTTCTCCGCTTCGAGCCCGCCGACGCCGATCGCGATGACGCCGAGCGCATCGACGTGCGGCGTGTGGCTGTCGGTGCCGACGAGCGTATCGGGATACGCGATGCCATCGACCGCGTGAATCACCGGCGACATGCGCTCCAGATTGATCTGATGCATGATGCCGTTGCCCGGCGGAATCACATCGACGTTCTTGAACGCCTTCTTCGTCCAGTTGATGAAATGGAAACGATCTTCGTTGCGCCGGTCTTCGATCGCGCGATTCTTCGCGAACGCATCCGGATCGAAGCCGCCGCATTCCACCGCGAGCGAATGATCGACGATGAGCTGCACCGGCACGACCGGATTCACCTTCGCGGGATCGCCGCCCTGGTCCGCGATCGCGTCGCGCAGGCCAGCGAGATCGACGAGCGCGGTCTGTCCGAGAATGTCGTGGCAGACGACGCGCGCGGGAAACCACGGAAAATCGCGCTCGCGCTTGCGTTCGACGAGCTGCATCAGCGATTGTTCGAGGATCGCCGGATCGCAGCGGCGCACGAGATTCTCGGCGAGCACGCGCGAGGTGTAGGGCAGCTTGTCATAAGCGCCGGGCGCGATCGCTTCGACGGCTGCGCGCGCGTCGAAGTAATCGAGTGTGGTGCCGGGCAGGGGTTTGCGGTTTGCAGTGTTCATCGCCGTGTCTCGGTCATGGCATGGTCTTTCGCGCGCCATGCTCAAAGGTATTGTGGGGAAGACCCCTTCGACTGGAAATCCGGGCTATTTTAGGCGCCGATTTCAAAAATAACCCGCCGCCGGCGCGGCGACGGGCCGAAGCTCTTCACGGATCTCGCGTATCACCGTAAAGAGGGCTGATGCGCTTTACGCACGCTTTGCCAGCGGGACGAACTTCAAATTCTCCGGACCGGTGTAATTCGCGCTCGGCCGGATGATCTTGTTGTCGATGCGTTGCTCGA